>DNAS01000061.1:0-8372 GCA_003485185.1 Phycisphaerales bacterium
ACGTCCGAACGTGAAATGCTTTAGTATCGGCGGCGGAGAACGATAACTGTTAGCGAGACCACCATGACTGCCGAGATCGCAATAATGAATCGAGGCTCGATCGCGTTGGCCGCAGATAGCGCCGTCACGCTTCAGCGTCCTGGCGGGGCCAAGATTTACAACAGCGTCAACAAATTATTTATGTTGTCGAAATATCGGCCCGTGGGGGTAATGGTGTATGGGCAAGCAGAATTCATTGGTGTTCCGTGGGAGACGATCATCAAGGAGTACCGGAAACGCCTTGGCATGGAGTCATTTCCATCGCTTTGCGACTACGTGAAACATTTCCTGAATTTCCTTGCCCCGGATAGCGGCCTCTTCTCGCAAGAAGAACGAGATCGATATTTCCATCGGAGCGTGGGTACTTGCTTCGTGGGTATCAAGGACAGGATCAATAAGGAGGTAAAGAAATTCATTGGCGACAAGGGGGGGATTACGCAAGGGCAAGTAAGTAATACGTGTACCGCTGTTGTCAAGGCAACATGGACTAGCTATGAAAAGGCCGAGACTCTTCCGTGCTTTCAGACCTTGTCTTTGAAAGCTCTTGTGTCGAAGTATCAGCCTGTCATTGAGAAGATTCGAAAAGCCGTGTTCGAAAATCTTCCTCTGTCTTCTTCGGCAGAGAAGTTATTAAGCAATATCGCGATCAGTCTCTTTCTAAAAGATCGGTTTGTGGGTCCAATATCGGGAGTCGTCATAGCCGGTTTCGGCGAAAGCGAACACTTTCCGTCCCTCGTGAGTGTACTGGTGGATGGTTTCTTGGATGACCAGCTTCGCCAGAAAGAAGACCGAAACCAGACTATCTCGGCGAAGAATTCTGCAGCGATCATCCCATTTGCCCAAAGCGAAATGGTCCATACGTTCATGGAAGGAATTGACCCCTACTACCATCGATTCCTTGGGGGGTATCTTGGCGGGTTTTTCGAAAAACTTCCCTTGGAGATTGCAGACGGTCTGCGCGCATTGAGATCCAAAGCCAAAGGCAAGTTGACAGAGCGGCTAAAGGCTTCCTGCATGAAACTGCTTGAAGAACTGAACAAGCAATCTGATACTTACCGAAGAGATAATCATGTTACGCCGATCATCGAGGCGGTGACTTTTCTTCCGAAGGATGAGTTGGCGGCCATGGCGGAATCCTTGGTGAATCTCACATCCTTCAAGCGTAGAATATCGATGGATGCCGAGACGGTTGGTGGCCCGATCGACGTGGCCGTAATATCGAAAGGTGACGGATTCATCTGGATCAAACGAAAGCATTATTTTGAACCAAAATTGAATCCGGCCTTTTTTGCAAATTATTACATGGATCGTAAACCGGCAGAGGAAGGAGAGCAGGATGCCCAAGGTATCAAAAACTAAGAAGAAATACATCTCGTATGAGGAGTACCAAAGAGCTTTCTTTCCGAAGACGAAGACTCGGCGTGTTGCATCTGAGGATCCAGCAGTGATTGGAGCGGAATTGGCTAAGCAAGCTTTGCGTAAGTTGAAGCTTGCGATCTCGTAAATAGGCACATGCTTTGTCATGCCCCGGCGGCTCAAAGAACCGCCGGTATTCTTTTCAGAACATCATCTCCTCCGAGTGTGTAGAGTGAGCAACTTGTTGCTCGCGGAAACTCTCAGCGGCTGGCGAGGACGTAGAGGTCCCAGAAGATGTGGGCGCCGACGGCCACGCCGAACCCGCGGTAGACGAAGAGGGTTCCCCAGAGCACTCCTGCCGTCGCGAGGAAGGTGAACTGGCTCCAGTTGAAGGCCGTGTCGCCCGCGACGGACTCGCCCGTGAAGTGGCACAGGCTGAACAGCCCCGCGCCGGCGAGCACCGCCACGAACGTCACGATGTCCTTTCGCAGCGTGGCCAGGTCCACGAAGATCAGCAGCGCCAGGCTGATCAGCAGGAAGCGGAAGATGAACTCCTCGTAGATTCCCGCGCCGAAGGCGAGCAGGACGTTCTGGAGGAGCTTGTCGCCCTCGGGGGTCAAAACGCTTCCCGGCTGGGCAGCGATCCGCCGCGTGAAGAATCCCAGGGCGATCAGCGGGAGCGTCCAGGCGATGGACTCGCCGAACATTCCCGCCAGCGCCTTGGGGTGGATTTTCCAGGGGTCCTTGTGGGTGGCATGCACCAGCAGGAGCGTCACGACGATCAGCAGGGGGGGCAGGAAGGCGGCCGTCCCGCCGAAATACCGCAGCACCTGCCCGACCCACTGGGGCACGAGCAGCCGGCTGCCCCCGTAGACGGCCGAGCCCACGTGGAAGAAGATCAGCCCCGGAAGGATGAACACCAGGCAGTTCAGCGGGCGCTGCGTCTGGTGGAAGTAGTTGTCCTTGCGTCGCGGTTTTCCCGGGCCGTCGGAAGCCATGGGGACATTATGGCCGGGCGGTCGCCGGCTGCAACGGGGAATCGCCCTCGGGCGGAAATTTCAGGTGCGGGCGGAGTTCCTCGACGGTGGCCGGTCCGATGCCCCGGATGTTGCGCAGGTCCTCGGCGCGGCGGAAGGCGGCCGGGCCGTACGTGCGGCGGTATTCGAGGATGGCCTCGGCGCGGGCCGGACCGACGCCCGGAAGGCGGATCAGCGAGGCGAGCGGGTCGATGTTGGGATCGATTCCCTGCTGGGCCGCGGCGACGCGGGCGGCGCTCGGCGCGGTCCGTTCCGGGCCTTCCGGTCCGCCGTCGATGGCCGCGACCGCCAGCAGCCCCCACGCGCCAGCGCACGCGGCGATCAGCCAGGCGCACTGCCCCGTCCGCCACGCCAGCCCGCGCAATGGCCCGCCCAATTCCGTCATTTTCCCGTGCCCGTGCCCTTGCGTTTCCGGTCGTTGACGTCCGTCGACAGGAGGAATGCCTTGAAGTTCCGCAGCTCGCGGAAGGCGAGCTTGCCTTCCAGGTTGTTGTGGCACAGCCCGCCGTGGGGGATGAAGTGCCCCTCGTAGTCGGCCAGGTCGCGCCAGCAGAACGACTCGACGTAGGGTTTGGAGATTCCGATGCGGCAGAACGCCTGGAGCCATTCGGCCTGGAGGCGCTGCGACCAGGGCGCGTGCCAGACGCCCGCCTTGGTGATGGGCTGCTTTCCGCCCCAGGCGTCCCAGGCGTCGTCGGTGACGTTGGAGGGGACCTGGGCGGCCGTCACGTGCACCGACTTGCTCAGCGTGACGAACTCGTCCAGCAGCGAGCTGATCTGGAGCAGGTCGCGCACGAACATCCCGTCGATGGGCACGCCCTGGTACATCTGCACGCCGAACGCGTCGAACTTGATTCCGCTCTGGACGGCCATGTCCGCGTACAGCAGCGGGGGGATCGTTCGCTGGTTGCGGGCGTAGTACTCGCCCCAGGGCATGACCAGCTCGATCATGACCTGGCTGTCGGGGGCGAGCTTCTTGACCAGCAGGCAGCTCATGCGCGTCAGTTCCATGAGCTGCTCGAAGTTGAGGTTGAAGATGTTGTGGGCGTGGATTCCCGACACGACGTTCCAGACGCGCACGTGCTTCTCGTACCGGGTGACGACCTTGGTGATGTGCTCGTAGATCAGGTCGCGCAGGGCGTCGTAATCGTGTTCCCAGATGTACAGCCACTCGGGGACCTGGGTCTCGTCGAAGCTCAGCAGGGGTCCGGCGTGGACGGGCTTGCGGGTGCGGGCCGCCCAGTTCACCCAGGCGTCGATCTGCGTGAACTTGTGGATGCGCTCCTTGGGCTCGGTGTATTTCCAGGGCATGGGGACGGACACGAAGTCGAACCCCTCGCGCAGGCGTTCCTGGTAGGTCTCGCCCATGCTGAACAGGTCGACGACGCATCCGAAGCTGGTGCGGTTCATCGCCGCCCCGGACGCCTTGCGGCGGGTCAGGAAGATGTCCGCGTGGAACAGGGCGATTTTCTCGCTGAGGGTGACGCCGACTTCCAGCGCCTGCTCGGCCAGGGCGGATGCCTCGGCCGGGTCGGAGGCGTTCAGGGCGGCGACGAAGGTCTTCCGGACCTCGTCGAACTCGCGGTTGATGGCCTCGGCCCCGTGGTAGTCGAACAGGCCCCAGTCCTCGCGTTTCTGGGCGATGTGCATCATGCGGGCGCGGGCGAGTTCGACGTTCAGGTTGTAGGGTTTGGAGCGTTCCGGAAGGCGGGTGGTGGGCAGGAGGAAGCGTCCGGCCTTCCCGGCGTCCCACAGCAGGGCCAGCCCGCACGCGCCGGGGACGCGCTTCAGGCAGGTGATCTGTCCCCCGTCGGCCACCAGGTCGGCGCGAACGGGAATCCCGTCCTGCCCGAACAGGTACGCACCGCTCAACTCCACGTCGCGCGCCGGCGCGCCGTTGCGATAGACGTCAAATCGCAGCATCTTTTTGCCCAGGATGAAAGTATGAATCTATGATTCGGGCCCCGGACCCGCCGGGAATCGCCCGGGGCGGGCCTTTCGACCCGCCGGGCGCGTCGTTGCTTTCGCGGTATCAGTAAAACAGTTGAACAGGGGAGCAGGGGAACAGCCCTTCGACTCGCTTCGCTCGTTCAGGGCCAGGAGACCGCAGGCGAGCCTTCTTCTTGCCCTGGAAAAACCGGGCAAAAACGAGACTCGTATATTTCTTTCCACTGTTCACCTGTTCTCCTGCTCGCCTGCTCTAAGTGGTCTTCAACAGGAGTTGAAGACCGCTTAAATACGATACTCTTTTCCGGTCTTCCGGGCGACCCTGTGCTTGGCCAGTCGGGCGTAAATCGGCAGGCCGTCCGGTCCGATCTCGATTTCCGCCTCCCCGCGCAGCAGGGGGGCGGCGTACGCGCGGAACGCGTCGGTCACGCTGATGCCGTCGGCGCCGATGAACTCCTTCGGCACGAACTTCTCGCCGTTGGCGACCTTCTCCAGCTCGACCAGGCCCGTCGAAACGCCGTACTTGTCGCCCGAGCCGGTCCGCTCCAGCGTGACCATCATTCCGTTGACGCCCTTCATGGCCGCCTCGACCGCCTTGGCGCCGACGAGGTAGGCTTCCTGCACGTCGGTCCGGCTGGCGAAGTGCATGGCGTTCCGCTGGGCGGTCCCGGCGCGGTTCACGCGGCACTTGACGCCCACTTCCTTCTCGATGATCGCGCGGATGGTGTCGGCCGCCCCGCCCAACTGGGCATGCCCGAACGAGTCCTTCCCGAACGAACCCCCCGCCTCGCCGAGGTATTTTCCGTCGGCCGTCTTGACGCCCTCGCCGGCGGCCACGAAGCACCGCTTGAAGTCCTTCAGGCACTGGCGGACGTCCGCGACGAACTTCTCGAGCGTGAAGGTCACTTCCGGAAGCAGGATGATGTGCGGCGCGTCCTCGGGCACCCGCCGCGCCAGGCCCGTGGCGGCCGTGATCCACCCCGCGTTGCGCCCCATGATCTCCTGCACGGTGCAGGTGTCGTGGGTGTAGAGGGCCTCGGTGTCTCGCCCGGCCTCCATCACGCTGGTGGCGTTGAACTTCGCCACCGACCCGAACCCGGGGCAGTGGTCCGTGTAGGCCAGGTCGTTGTCGATCGTCTTCGGCACGCCGACGGCGATCATCTCGTAGTCCACCTCGCGGGCGAGCCGACCAAGCTTGGCGGCCGTGTCCATCGAGTCGTTCCCGCCGATGTAGAAGAAGTAGCGGATGTCGTGCGCCTGGAAGACCTCGAGAATCCGCTCGTAGTCGGTGCGGTCCTTGTCGAGGCTCTTGAGCTTGTGGCGGCAGCTCCCGAGGGCGGCCGACGGCGACCGCTTCAGGCGGTCGATCTCCCGCGGGTCTTCCTTTCCGAGGTCGAACATCTCTTCGGTCAGCACGCCCACGATGCCGTTCAGGGCGCCGTAGACGCCGGTGAACACGCCGGAGTTCTTCAAAGCCGTCTGGATCACGCCGCAGGCGCTGGCGTTGATGACCGCCGTAGGTCCGCCCGACTGGGCGACCACCGCTTTGCCCTTGAGTCTCGCCATACCCGGATTTCCCTTTCCTGCATGAAAGCCCGTACGTCCGGTTCCCGCCGGACGGAGCCTGCATTATAGCCGGCGGCGCAGGTTTGGCAATCTCGCTTTCCCGTCTGCGCAAGCGCCTTGGAAACGGTCAGTTGCAACCGGTGTTTGCCCGCCTTTGGGCCTGTATCGTACGTTTGGGGGGGAAGGAAGCGTGGTCCGATGCTCCTTCCGGCTGGCGGATTGCGGGCATTGGTGGGGTCTGCGCCGCAAGAGATCGGCAATCCGGATCGAGAACGCAAGGCGGAACCGGTGGAAAAAAAGTCTCGCATCCTCGTGATGAGTAACGATCCCGTGGCGGTCCAGTGGCGCTGCGCCCAGTTGGCCCTGCACGGGTGGGCGGTGTTCCAGGCGACCGATCACATGGACGCGCTGTCGGCCGTCAGCAGGCACGACGTGGACATGGTGATCCTGCACCTGGACCCCGGTGAAATGCTCGCGACGGACCTTCCGAACGTCCTGCGGCAGGTGGCCCAGACGGTCTACCTGCCGGTGATCCTGCTGACCGAGGAAATGGACGAGGCCCTGCGCTGCCGATGCCTGGACAGCGGCGCGGACGAGGTCGTGGGATTCGATATCTCCCTCGCGGAACTGTCGTCCCGCATCCGGGCCATGCTGCGGATCAAGGACCTCCAGGACGCGCTGCTCTCGTCGCGCACCGCGCTCCAGCGGGCGCTGCAGCGGGAGCGAAAACTGCTGAGCAAGCTCCGCGAGGACAACGCCTGCCTCCAGGCGCTGGCGACCACGGACCCGCTGACCCACGCGCAGAACGTGCGCTCCTTCCACGAGATCCTGGAGCACGAATTCAAGATCGCCCGGCGCTACCAGCAGTCGCTGAGCCTCCTGATGCTCGACGTGGACCATTTCAAGGTCGTCAACGACACCTTCGGGCATCCCAGCGGCGACTACGTGCTGAAGGAACTGGCGGTCGTCATCAAGCAGTCGGTGCGCGAGTCCGACGTGCTGGCGCGGACCGGCGGGGAGGAGTTCGCCGTCGTCCTTCCGAAGGCTGACGCGGACCAGGCGGAAGCATTCGCCGAGAGAATCCGCCGGCAGATCGCCGACCACGTCTTCGCCGTCTATGGGAAGGAAATCTCCGTCACCATCTCCGTCGGATTGGCCACGTATCCTTCCGACGCCGAGATCACCGAACCGGAGATGCTGACCTACTTCGCCGACCAGTCGCTGCTGATGGCCAAGGAGGCCGGGCGCAACTGCGTGATCGCCGTCCGGCAGGTGAGCATGGAAGTGCGGCGCCGCCTGAGGCGGCAGTACCTGTCCGCGCCGCTGGAGGCGGAGAAACTCCTCAGCAGCCGGTCCATCCCCGTCACGACCGACGACCAACCCGCCCCCGCCGCCGTGCGATAAAAGCAGAAAAAACATTCACCGCAGAATTCGCAGAGACCGCAGAGGATGAAATTGTTTTTCCCTCTTTCTGCTCCGCGTCCTCTGCGCTCTCTGCGGTAAATTCTTTCGGATCAGCCGTCCGGGCCCTTCTTGTTCATCTCCTGGATCACCTTCGCGCGGAGATCCTTGATCTCCTTCATCAGGCGCTCGATGTCCTCGTTGACGGCCTGGAATTCCTCGAACGGCTGGGTCAGTTCCGTCGCCTCCTTGAGCACCTTTTCGGCTTGGACGAGGTGGGTCAGGCAGCGGGTGCCGAGTTCGCGCCGCCGGCGGCGCGTCTCCCCGGTGAACAGCCCGTTCTCGGAGAAGTAGCGGTAGGGCACGTTGGGGTGCTCGATGTCGTTCTCGGTCACGCCCTTCATGGCCTTTTCGAACTCGCGCCCGAGTTCCTTCATCCGCTTCTCGTAGGTCTCGATCGCCTCGGACCAGTACGCCGAGTACGGCGTCGCCAGGCCCTGGTTCTCCGTCCAGCCCTCGTAGCCGAGTTTCCTGCCCAGGTCCGCGATGTCCGTGACGATCTCCACCGCCAGCCCGCAGTGCACCGCCTCCTTGGCCGTCAGGGTCAGCAGCTTGCCCTTGCTGGTGACGGGATTCTTTCCCTTGCCCTGGCGGATTTCCTTCTCGCCGTTGCTTTTTTCGACGACGTGCAGTTCCATCTGGTTGTCGATCATCGCCTCGGCGAGCAGGGGCTCGTGCCCGCCGGTTTCCGCCGCGGCCCGCGCCTTGGCCCGCCAGATGGATTGGAACTTCTCGGAGATTTCCTGCGGCATGCCGAAGCGGGACATCCGGAACGCGGTGGCCGCCCCGAACACCGCGTCGGGCTCGACGTAGATTTCCTTGCACGCCAGGGAGGTGACGGCCGCCGCCGACAACGCCTCCTTGACCAGCACCACCAGGCGCAGGCGCGGCGAGTATTTCCGGATGACCTCGATGAGCTTGTCCACCTCGCTGACCGACCCGCCGGGGGAGTTCACGCGGAGGACG
>DNAS01000061.1:8436-8955 GCA_003485185.1 Phycisphaerales bacterium
GTTCACGCGGAGGACCACCACGCTGGGCTTGCGCTTCTCGGCGTCGGCGAACGCCTTCTCCAGGTACCCGGCGATCACGTGCGTTCCGATCTCGCCGGTGACGGGCACGAGGTAGTACGTCGGTTTGTCATGCGCGACGACGGGCGGCGCTTCGGGCGGCGAGCCCAGGCGGGCGAGCGGTTTGCCCGAATCGGGCTTCTTTTCCGCCGCGGGCTCGGGCTTGGCGGGTTTCGCCTCGGGCTTCGGCGCGGGCACGTCGTCGACGCCGCGAACCAGCGACTTGACGTCCGACTTCTTGAACTTCTGGACCATCTTCGCGCCGAACTGGTGAACCTCGAACTCCACCGTGGTCAGCGTCTCGCGCAGCACCTGGCCCTTGAAGGTCCGTCCGTCCTTGAGTTCCAGCGTGTCCGCCCCGGCCGCGACGGCAAACACGCATACCGTCGCCGCCACAAGAACTCCACGAATTCCCCATGACATGTCCCGCGCCCTTTCGTCAGAAGTGTCCACTTCAATATA
>DNAS01000061.1:9159-13564 GCA_003485185.1 Phycisphaerales bacterium
GGGGGTGGCACGCTTTGCTTGCAAAGCGTGTTGCGGAATGCACCCAGGACACGGCTTGCAAGCAAGCCGTGCCACCCGGTCGAAAGGGAAGGCTACCCGTCTTGAGTTCCGGCCTGAGCGTCGTGGGGGAATGGTTCCAGGGGGCAGCCGTCGCAGCGGGCGACGGGGCGGCAGTGCCGCTTGCCCACCTCCACGAGCTGCGCGTGGTAGTCGTTCCAGAGTTCCGCGTCCTGCGGCAACGCCGATTCGAAAAGCTCCTTGATGGCCTCGTAATCGTCTTCCGGCGCGATCAGCCCGTGCCGCAGCAGGACGCGATAGGTGTAGGCGTCAACGACGAAGGAGCACTTCCCGGCCGCGTAGAGGATGATGCTGTCGGCCGTCTCGCGCCCGATGCCGCGGACCGCCAGCAGCGCCTCGCGCAGGACCGGCACGGGGCGGTCGAGGAAGGCCGCCAGGTCGTCGCCGAAGCCCTCTCGCATGGCCGCGACGAAGTTCTTCAACCGGCGCGCCTTGACGTTGTAGTACCCGGCGGGGCGGATCAACTCCGCCAGCGTCGGCAGAGGCAGTGCGTCCAGGGCGGACAGGGACAAGCATCCGCCCTGCTTGAGGTTGGCGAGGGCCTTCTCGACGTTGCGCCAGTTGGTGTTCTGGGTGAGGACGGCCCCGACGCAGATTTCCAGGGGCGTCTCGCCCGGCCACCAGGCGCGATGCCCGAACGCGCCGCGCATCGCCTCGTACATTTCCGTGAGCGTTTGCGAGGTCCGGTTCATGGACGGAAAGGATACCGAAGCGCGCGACGGGTGTCACCGTTTCTCCGCGATTGCTCCCCCGGGCGGCGCGGAGCGGACGGCCAGCACCGCGCCGGTGACGACAAGGACGGCCGATGCGTAGAAGGTCCAGCGCGGCGCCTGGTCGTAGAAGTAATACGCCATCGCGCCGGCGAAGACGAACTGCCCGAGGTTGGCCACGCTGACGGTCTGCCCGCGGAGGCGCTTCATGGAGACGTTGAGGATCGAGTGCCCGATGACGGTCGGAAGCACGCCCATGGCCAGGACGATCAGCAGGTCCTTGGTCGAATCGATCGCCAGCGGGCTGACGTAGAAGAGGGAGGCGGCGAAGCACGCGATGGCCGCCACGGTATACAGCGGTACGACGTACAGCCAGATCGACGCGTACTGCCGGCTGCGGCGGCCCATCGCCAGGTACAGGGCGAAGCACAGCATCGAGGCGAAACAGATGACGTCGCCCTGGAAATGCTCCGGGCTGAGGTGGAAATCCGCGCCGGCCAGCACGAAGATGCCCGTCATGGCCAGGACCGTCGCCATCCATTCGCCGGCAGTGAGCTTCTCGCGCACCAGGAAGTGCAGCAGGAACGGCATGACGACGGGGACCATGTTGACGATCAGGCTGGCGTTGGCGGCGAGGGTCTGGCGGGCGCCGAGGTTCCAGGTGATGAAGTGCGCCGCCAGCATCAGCCCCGGGAGGACCGTCCTGCCGAGGGCGGCGGCGTTGTAGCCCGCGCCGTGGCGGCGCAGGTCGCGCAGGAACAGCGGCGCCAGCGCGACGACCGCGATGGCCAGGCGGTAGAACGCCAGCAGCGCCGGGTGCACGGCGCACGCCTGGATCATGATGACGGCCGTCGAACCGGCGAACACGCCGACGAGCAGCAACGCGAAGTTTCGGATCATCCCGCCTCTCCGGTAAGCCGCAGGAGTGTATCGGATTGTGCGTCGAGTGGGAAGTGTTCCCGTTCGTAAAGGCGGAAACCGCATTCCGCGTCCGGAAAATGGCGGACATTGGGCTGTTTTCGCCCCGACGGGGCGGTGGAGGGTAGCCGGGGGCGTCAGCCCCCGGAACGAGAGCCCCCAACGTTGGAGAGCCCCGAAGGGGCGCCGGAAGGATGAATGCGGTGTTCCGACGCCCCTTGCGGGGCTTGATGGGAGGGGTCCGCCAACCGGGGGCTTGTCTTTCACTCGTTTCACTCGCTCAAGACTGCGCCCCCGGCTACCTTCCCCCGGCCCTTCGGGCCTGAGAAGCGAAAAGCCGGCGACCGCCACCCCCCGGTTCGATGCGCTGCCCCCGGTCCGGAAACACCGTGGACGCTGGGCGTGCCCGCGAGTACAGTAATGGGCGCCGGCGGAGCGGACGCCCCCGGCGGAAACTGTCGGGAGATCGCGGTTTGCTCAAGACGCTGCACGCTTATATCTCGCGGGACCTGGCCAGGATCACGCTGCTGGCCCTGGTGGCGTTCACGCTCATCATGACCGTCTTCGCCATCATCGAGCCCCTGCGCAAACAGGGGCTGGGGGCCGACCAGGTGCTCGCGCTGTTCGCCTACACGATCCCGGTCATGCTGTCGCTGACGTTGCCGATCGCGGCGCTGCTGGCGGCGACGATCGTCTACGGGCGGTTCGCGCAGGACAACGAGCTGATGGCCTGCCGGGCCAGCGGCGTGTCCACCCTGACACTGCTGCGCCCGGCGCTGATGCTGGGCGGGCTGGTGACGGTGATCTCGCTGCTGCTGAACAACTTCGTGGCGCCCCGCATGGCGATGCTGACGGAAAACACCGCCCGCGAGAACATCAAGAACATCGCCTACAACCAGTTGCGGACGCGGGGGTACATCAAGATCAGCGGGTACCTGGTGCACGCCGACCGCGCCTTCCCCGACAGCGACACGCTGGAGGGCGTGGTGCTGGCCGACGCCCGAAAGTCCGAGCGGCCTGCCCTGGTCGCCGCGCGGACCGCCAAGGTGTATTTCACCACGTACGGCAACCGCTCGTTCCTGTCGGTTTACCCGATCGACCCGGTCATTCCCTTCGTCCGGCGGACAGGGGGCACGTTGCCCAAGGCCGACAGTCTCAACATCTACGAGTACGAACTGCCCAGCATGGTCAAGGAAGAGCCCGGCTGGTACGACTGGTCCCAGCTCATCGGGACGCTGGGCGAGCCTTCGCGGAACCAGGAGATCAAGGACGCGCTGGAGGAAATCCGGCGAGACCTGTGCCACGGGCGGCTGATGAAGGAAATCGCCGACACGATCAATTCCGGTCGGGCGTACGCGAAGATCCGCTCGTCGCACGGGGACGTCTACGAGATCCGGGCGGCCGGCGCGGTGGCGGGTGACAAGGAAACGAACCTGCTGGGCGAGGTCGGAGGCCGCCGCCAGCCGGTGACGGTGACGACCCGGCGCGACGGGCGGGTGGACTACACGGTGACGGCCGAAAAGGGCCGGGTCCGCGTGACGTGGTCGCCGCGGTCGAACACGTCGATCGTGGACATCGTGCTGGACGGTCCGGCGGTGAAGCAGTTCTCGGACGGACGGCCCGCCCAGCGGCGCGACGAGGAGCCGCCCATCGGCCCGCTGGACATCCCCGCGGACATCCAGGCGCGGTCCGACCGCACCAGTCTCGAGGACATCTACGCCGCCGACGCCTCCCTGACTTCCAGCGAGCGGATTCTCTCGAAGATCCGCCAGCTCAAGGACCAGACGATCCGCAAGCTCATCGGGAAGATCAAGGCGGAGATGCACGGGCGGATCGCCTACGGGTTGAGCTGTTTCCTGCTGGTGGCCATCGGCGCGGCGCTGGGGCTGCTGTTCCGCGGCGGGCAGGTCATCAGCGCGTTCGCCATCTCGGTGGCGCCGGCGGCGGTCGTCATCGTGCTGGTCATCATGGGCAAGCAGATGGTCGCCAATCCCGGCGTCTCGCAGGCGGCGGGTCTGGCGTGCATCTGGAGCGGAATCGCGCTGCTGGTGGCGGGCAACGCCGTGCTCTACATGCACCTGGCGAGGAAATGAGCCCCCGATGATCAAGATCCTGGACCGGTACATCATCCGCAGCTTCATCTACACGGCCCTGCTGTGCTTCTTCGTGCTCATGGCGCTGCGGATCGTCGTCGACCTGTTCGTCAACATGGACGAGTTCGTCAAGGGCGACAACCCCTTCGGCGAGATCGTCCTGGGCATCCTGACGTACTACGCCACGAACTCGCTGGTCTATTTCACCGAGCTGGGCGGGATCATCATCGTCGCGTCGGCGGCGTTCACGCTGGCCTACATGAACCACACCAACGAGCTGACGGCCATGCTCGCCAGCGGCGTGAGCCTGCACCGCGTGGTCTGGCCGATCGTCCTCTGCGCGATGCTCCTGGGCGGGCTGATCATCCTGGACCGGGAGCTGGCGATCCCCATTCCGGAGATCCGCGAGAAGCTCGTGCGCGACCGCGACAACCCGTTCCAGGCGAGCGATTTCCAGGTGCGCCTGGTCACCGACGGCAGCAAGACCACGTGGTACTCCTGCCGGTTCAGCCCGGCGACGGAGCGGATCGACCTTCCGGTGCTGATCCTGCGCGACAGCGAGTTGCGGGCGGTCGCCACCGTCTCCGGCAGCGCCGGGCATCCGGA
>DNAS01000061.1:13692-14517 GCA_003485185.1 Phycisphaerales bacterium
GCCGGGCATCCGGTGGGCAAGGCGAAGTTCGGCCTGGCCGGGTGGGTGTTCGAGGGCGCGACGCTGAGCTGGTTCGGCGAGGGGCGGAACGTCTGGGAGGCGCTGCCGAGTTCCGAGGCGGTCTATACCGGCGTGAGCCCGGCGGCCATCCTCCAGGCGTCGGGGCAGGGGCCCGCGGGCACGATCGCCGTCCGCAACCCGCGGATGCTCGACGGTGCGTACGGTCTGGAGGTCCGCGCCGCGCGGTTCGAGCCCGCGCCCGTCGGCGGCGCCGAGCGCGGCGGGACGCTCGTTGACCCGGTGTTCATCTTCCGCCGCGCCGACGGGGAGATTCTCGTGGTCTTCTTCGGCTCGTCCGCCCAGTGGGACCGCCACTCCCGCGGCGCGGGTTTCTGGCGGCTGGCCGACGGCAGGTTGTTCTACCCGTCCGACCTGAGCTCCAAGGAACTCCAGCTCCGCCAGTCCAGCAGTTGGCTCGACTACATGTCCAGTGCCGACCTGGGCCGCCTGCTCGCGCTGGACCGCGTGCCGGATCGCTCGATGGCCGTCATGAGCCGCCACGTCCGCGTCACCGAGCCCATCAACAACCTCGTCATGCTCCTGCTGGCGCTGCCGTTCATTCTCTCGCGCGAGCGGAACCTCAAGGCCTCGGCCACGCTCTGTTTGCTGATGGTCGGCACGTACTACACGTTCATCTATCTCTGCCGATACATCGGGCTGCCGCCGGCGTGGGCGGCCTGGCTGCCGATCCTGCTGTTCGGGCCGGTGGCGGCCGTCATGCTCGACTCCGTCAAGACCTGACAAGGCCGAAGGGGGAAGGGCGAA
>DNAS01000061.1:14666-19295 GCA_003485185.1 Phycisphaerales bacterium
CGAAGGGGGAAGGGCGAAGGCCAAAGCGGAAAGGCCAAAGATAGGGGTGCCGTGGATTGCGCAGTCCCGCGCAGCGGGACGAAGCAACCACGCCCGTTCAAGGCCGAAGGGGGAAGGGGAAAGGCCGAAGAACAAAACACGGCCAGTCCCGACATGCGTCGGGGACAGGCCGTGGCACCCGCTTACGAAACGTGGTTGCTTCGCAAACCACGCCACCCATGGTGGGGGAACGCTCAGCGGAGGACGATCCGACCGAATCGCCGCTTTCCGACCTTGAGCACCGCGCCGTCGGTGAGCGTCACCTCGGCCGCGATGTCGGAAATCTTCTTCTCGTCCACGCTGACGGCGTTCTGCTGGACCAGCCGCCGCGCCTCGGAGACCGACGACGCGAACCCCGCGCGAAGGACCAGTTGCACCACGTTCAGGCTCGCGCCGGACACGGCGATCTCGGGCATCTCCGTCGGGGCGTTTTTCTTGGCGAAAACGCGGTCGAACTCCGCCTCGGCATCGGCGGCCGCCCGCTCGCCGTGGTACTGCGCCACGATCCGCCGCGCCAGGTCCGCCTTGGCCTGGCGCGGGTGCGTCTTGTCCGCGTCGGTCAGCGCCGCGATCCGCGCCACCGGCAGGTCCGTCAGCAGCGTGAAGTAGTTGCCCATGAGCGAGTCGGGAATCGACATGACCTTGCCGAACATATCATTGGGCGCGTCGGTCACGCCCACGTAGTTGCCCTTGGACTTGCTCATCTTCTGCACGCCGTCCAGGCCCACCAGGATCGGCAGGACCATCACCACCTGCTGGGGCTTTCCGCTCGCCTTCTGGAGGTCGCGCCCCACGAGGTTGTTGAACGTCTGGTCCGTGCCGCCGAGTTCCACGTCGGCGTCGATCATCACCGAGTCGTACCCCTGCATGATCGGGTAGAGCATTTCGTGCAGGTACACGTCCACGTTGGCCTCCAGGCGCGCCTTGAAGCTGTCGCGCTGGAGCATCTGGGCGACGGTCTTTTTCGCCGCCAGCTGGATCAGCTCCGCGAAGGACAGCTTCTCCAGCCACTCGCTGTTGTAGCGGACCTCGAGCTTGTCCGGCGCGGTGTCGAGGACGCGCCCGGCCTGGTCGAAGTAAGTCTGCGCGTTGGCGCGAATCTGCTCCGGCGAGAGCATCGGGCGCGTGGCGTTCTGGCCGGTGGGGTCGCCGATGCGGGCGGTGTAGTCGCCGATGATGAGGACGGCCTTGTGCCCGAGGTCCTGGAACTGTCGCATCTTCCGCAATACGACGGTGTGCCCCAGGTGGATGTCCGGGGCGGTGGGGTCCAGCCCGAGCTTGACGCGCAGGGCCCGCCCGGCCTTGGACGCCTCCCGGAGGCGCTGCTCCAGCTCCTGCTGGGTGTAGATGGCCTCGCACCCGCGAGACAGCGCCATGACCTGTTCCTGCGCCTGCTTGTCCGTCAGTTCGCTCATAGGGGGATGAATTTACCGACAGGGGGGGCGTTTTGCAACCCGCACGCGGAAAACAACGCGTTGACGCCGCTGCGCGATGAGGGTAAAAAAGGGGCACTTCGGGCCCGGCGGCCCGACATGTCGCGTCTTGTTCCACGGAATCAGGGGAAAAGAAACATGAAACGCATCGTGAGCATCCTGCTGGGTGTCTGCTGCCTCGTTTCGCCGGCGCCGGCCGAGCCGCCCGCCGCCGAGCCCAAGACCGACGCCGCCAAGGCCTACGCCGAAAAACTCGCCGCGGCGCAAAAGGAAGCCGCCGAGTGCCACGCCGCCCTCCAGGCCGCCTACATGAAAAACGACTGGTCCGCCCTCGACCTGCACTTGAACCTCTCCCGCAAGCACATCCGCAACATGAATTCCGACCAGCAGAAGGACGTGACGTACGTCCGCAAGGCCAGGTCGGAATACCGCCAGGCCTGGTGGTCCAAGATCAAGAGCAGCTCCAACGTGAGCTTCCCGGCGAACATCTGGGGGCGCGGGTTCATTGCCAATTACGTTCCTTCGGAAGAACTGGGGCGGCAGATGGCGTGGATCCGCAACGGGAAGCTGGAGTGCGTCGTGTCGTGGCGGCCGAACCTCGTCGATAACCCCAAGGCGGCCGAGGGCGAGTTGGCCAAGGTCCACGGGCTGACCAAGGGCGATCTGGGCGAGGCGATCGTCTGGCACGAGCTCGGACACAACTACATCACCAACTTCCTGCCCCTCCAGCACGTCGTTGCCCTCTACAACGATCACAACCTGCTGTTCCACCACCTCCAGGAGTTCTACGCGGATATGACGGCGCTGTACCACAGCAGCGCCCACGCCCGCCTGGCGACGCTGATGATCCGCCTGGACGCCCTAGAGGCCAACCGTGAGATGGAACCCCACACGCGCATGGCCTACGGCATCGGCTCGCTACTGCTGGCGGAGTTCCTGGGCAATCCGGAGAAATGGCCCAGCGTGCACTTCCCGGCAGCCGTGCCGGAAAAGGACGTCGAGCGCAACACCGTCATCTACGTCTACGAGAACATCGACCCGAAGTGGACCTTCGAGGAAGACAAGGCCCTGCGCGAGATGGTCCTGAAGTTCATCCGCGCCAAGGGCGAGCAGGTGCTCCGCAGCAAGGGGACCATCGACCTGCCGAACCGGCTGTCGTTCAAGCTGATGGAGGCCGAGGACCGCGAGTTGAAGCAGAAGCGGGACCAGTGGGTGAAGGAGAAGCTGGAGGCGGCCATCGCCACCGGCCGGGCCGACAAGCCCCCCGAATCCGCCGATGGGAAGAAGAAAAAGACCGAACTCACCGGCAGCCGGCGGCTCGAAATCCCCTGGTGACCGGGCCCGACGGCGTCAGTCCTTGAACGTCTCGCCGAAAACGCCGTAGACGACGAAGACTTTTCCTTCCGCCGCGACGGGCTTGGCCTGCGCCTGCGCCCCGCCGTAGTACCCGCCGGCCGCGGACTTGGCCTGCTGGACCTCCCGCGCGACGCTCGGCAGGGCGATCCATCGGTCGGGGCCGCCGTTGTCGGACGTCACGTCCGTCTTGCCCGCGAGGAACCCCAGCAGCCTGCCGTCAGCCGACAGGACGGGCGAGGCGGTTTCCCCCGCCGCCAGTCCGCCGGAGAAGCGCACCGCGCCGTCTTCCGCCACGGCCGAGACCTCCGCCGGACTCTCGCGGATGACCGAACCCATCTCCTCGAACAGCCCCAGCGAACAGGCCGTGCCTTTTTCGCCCGGCGCGGGGGGCTTTTTCTCATCAGCCTCGGCCGGCGTGAACGTGTATCGCTCCAGCGTGAGGACCGCCACCGGCGGCGGCGCGCCGCGCCCGAAATTGCCGAACCGCTGGAACCGCGCGGGGACGACCGTCTTGTCGTCGATGCGGACGAAGACCTCCAGCGCGCCGTCGATGACGGAACTGTCCACCAGCAGTTTGCGCGTTCCCAGGGGCACGCCGACGGCCTGCTTGCTGTACAGGCGGTCGTAGGGCGGCTCGGGCAGCGAGCGGTCCCGCACGTAGACCTTGCGCCCGGGGAGCATCCACGTGATTCCCTGCGCCTGGTAGGCGGTGCGCGGGGCGGCGCGCCCCGTCACGCCGTAGTCGTCCAGCAGGCCCTTGGCGTCCTGGTAGGCGGCGGTGCCGGCCTGGGCGCCCGGAACCTTGGCCATGGCGTCCTGGAGGTCGGCCAGCAGTTCCTTCGCCCCGCCGGAGAGACGTGTGGCCAGCGTGAGTTCCTCGACGGTCTCCAGCTCGCGCTGGAGGTTCAGCAGCGCCATGGCCCGGCCCTGGTGGAAAGCGGCGACGCGCGGCTCGGCGGCGCAACCGTCGCGGAAGAGGGCCTCGGCCTGCGCGTACGCGCCGTCGTTGAGGTAGCACGCGCCGAGCAGGAAGCCCCGCAGCACGGGGTCGGCCCAGGCCTTGGCGGCGGTCTGGAGCTTCTGCCCGGCCGCCTGGTCGATGCGGGTGCGCTCGGCGCGGGCCTTGGCCGACGTGTCCGTCGCCGGCGGGCTCTTGCGCAACAGGTCGCGCGCGGACTTGAGGTTTTCCTGGAACGCCTGACGGCGGCGGACGAAGTCCTTCGCGTCCAGCCATCGCCCCGCCGCGCGGCGCTTCCGCTCGTGCGCCAGGATGCGGTACTGCTCGAGCTGGCGCTTCACGTCGAAGGTGTCGCCGGACGGGCCGGCCGCGAGGTTCCGCAGGATCATGAACGCGAGCACTTCCGGCTGGGACGTCTGGTCCAGCGGGACGCTCATCTTCAGCGCGCCGGGCTTGACGTCCGGCGCCGTGGCCGGCGCCTTCGCCGGCGCGGTCGCGGGCGCGAGCGTCTCCTCTTTGGAGATGTAGACCACCTCCGCCGCGTCCACCTCGACCTCGCCGTAGGCCATCTTGATGCGCACCTTGTCGCCCGCGCGCGTCACCTCGCCCTCGAGCTTCGTGCCGTTGCGCAGGTAGACCACGTCGGCTGCGGCGGTGACCGCAATCAGCAGCAGCGTCGCCAGGAGGACGGGCGCTTGTCGCATGGTGAGTTCTCCCGTGAGCGGTTGGCTCCATCAGTGTAACGCATCTCCCGGCCGCGCACTACGCAAGAAACGCAGAAGAAGGGACCAGGGACTGGGGACTCGGGACCGGGATTTTAGATTTTTGATTTGTGATTTTGGA
>DNAS01000018.1:0-178 GCA_003485185.1 Phycisphaerales bacterium
GGAAAGACCCACCTGCTGATGGCCACCAGCCAGAAGATCACCTCCGACCGCAAAGACGCCGCCATCTGCTACCTGTCGTGCGAGACGTTCGTCAATCACTTCATCGAAGCCGTCGAGCAGGGACGCCTCCAGGACTTCCGCTATCGCTACCGTCACGCCGACGTGCTGGTGATCGACG
>DNAS01000018.1:331-7310 GCA_003485185.1 Phycisphaerales bacterium
CTTATCGATGATATCCAGTTCATCGCCGGTAAGGAATCCACCCAGGAAGAATTCTTCCACACCTTCAACACGCTCTATCAGGCACAGAAACAGATCATCCTGTCCAGCGATCGCTCGCCGGGGGAGATCAAGGGCTTGGAGGAGCGCCTCGTCAGCCGGTTCAACTGGGGCCTGGTCGCGCGGATCGACCGGCCCAGCTACGAGACGCGCGTGGCGATCGTCCGGCGCAAGGCCCGGCTGCGGAACCTCGAGCTGCCGGAAGACGTCGTCTGCTTCATCGCCGGGAAAATCGACTCCAACACCCGCGAGCTCGAAGGCGCCATCGCCAAGGTGGCCATGCTCGCCCAAGTCACCGAGCGCGAGCTCAACCTCCCACTGGCCGAGGAAGCCCTCGGCGGCGAGCCGACCATCAAGAACCGCGAGATCACTATCGAGGACATCCTCGATGTCGTCACCTCTCGCTTCAACGTGCGCCTGGCCGACCTCCAGTCCAAGAAGCGCAGCCGGTCCATCGCCTTCCCGCGGCAGATCTGCATGTACCTGGCCCGGAACCTCACGCGCCACAGCCTGGAGGAAATCGGCGGGTACTTCGGCGGGCGCGATCACACCACCGTCCTGCACGCCAACCGCACCATCGAGGAGATGGGCGGAAAGGACAAGCAGTTCAGCGCCCAGCTGGAACTGCTGACGCAGGAAATCCGCTCGCACAACGACAAATAACTTCCGTCGCGCCGCCAACAGCCGGCCGTGGATAACCCTTGGATAACATGTCCACGCCCGCGCCGGTTGCGAACGTAACCCGCAGCTCTGCGTTCTTCTCTTTCCGGCCTGTAGCGGCCTGCTTTGGGCAACCTAATTTGCGCGACATGTGGCGCAACAGGTTATCCACAACGACTCTCTCCATATATGCGCCCGTAACCCTTTTTGCGTAAAAGCCTTGGAATTCGTTCCATGGATAAGTCAAACAACCCACATGCCTTATCAAGACGACGACTAGACTTCCTTTACTAGAAGAAAGAAGCGCTGCGCGCAGGCCAAGGCGCTGCCGGAAGAGCTACGCATAACGGAGGAGGGCAAAGTTGTAGAAAGGACGGCCTTGGGCAATGTACTTCCGTTCAAAGTTCGTTCCGACCAGCTCGTGGTCCTTATCCGCCATTTCGGGGAACGGAACGCGGAGGAACCCTTTGGCTTCATGCAGGGCGCGCTGGATGTGACAGGCATATTCGAAATGATCGGTGACGATCAACAATTGTCCGCCCAGCATCAGCACGTTCCGAAGATCCGACAGGAAAGGTTTCTGGATGGACCGCCGGCGGTGATGTCGTGTTTTTGGCCAAGGATCGGGGAAGTAGATGTGCACTTTCGACAGCGATGCTGGCGGAATTGAAACCCGGACCAGGTGTGTGGCATCCGCGTGCATCATGCGCACATTGGACAGGCCATGCCGGCGGAACCGGTCGGCACAATATGCCGCGTAGGCCTTGGCCCATTCGACGCCGAGGAAGTTCACTTCCGGCCGGGCGGCAGCGCGGGCCAGCAGGAACGTGCCCTTGCCGCTGCCGATCTCCAGTTCAACCGGCCGGGCGTTGCCGAAAATCGCCGCGAAGTCCAATACCTCGCCCGGCGCCGGCGCGGACAACAGTACGCCGGCTGTGTCCCATCGGCTACCGTGACCCAAATGTTGCGGCGACTCACTTCGCATGAAGGAGAAAGTACCGCAGGAAAAGGAAAAATGCGAGTTACAAGGCAGAAGGAATACTATGACTTTGGCCAAGGTTTGAAGCAGCTGGACAATTTTAATTCTTGGTTATCATATTTTTGCGGCGTCAGAGGTTTCTCTGCGGGTTTTGACATCCGAAGAAACCGAACATTCCCAAGCGGAATACCATCTGTCAGGATCGTTGGTACGTTATGTCCACGGACTTCAAAAATAATCGGCGTGCCGTTTTTCCCGTCCTTTCTCTGGGAACCGAAATAAGGATGGGCAAATCCTGCGTATTCGATTCGCCATTCGCCCATTTGGGTTGTATACGATTGACATTCAAGCGCGAGGTGCCCTGGCATCCGAAGTCGTTCTTTAGAACGTAGGATATGCAGCCTGCCTGGCTCAAGATGGATAGCTCCGTCTTTTGCTTCAATAGGCTCCCAATATTCTGTCGGGTCATAAAAACTATTTTTTTCTGGGTCTATTGGGGGAAGACCGCTGTTCTTCTTAGCTCGAAAAGCCGAGCATCCTGAAACGGGATCGGGAGTAAGATCGAGTCTGAAGGGAAATAAGATTTTTTCAGAATCTTCGTCACAGGATTGTCTTTGTGGTTTTCCATCTTCTTCGATTACAGGAAACTCGTTATCCTCTTCATGATAGAGCTCTTCCTTGGTCAGGGAGATATCGTCCTCTTTGCCCTTGTAAAGGCGAAGTTGTGAAAGTGCCGTTCCTTTCTTAACCTCCAAATCAAAACTTATAGGAGTAACTTCTACATACAACTGGTGTTCTCTATCGCAAGCGAGAGAATCAAAAGTATCCGATCCGTTAACTAATAATCGGACCAGAACGTCAAGTCGCCCAATGGAACTTCTGCCGGTAGCTTTTCCTTGGATTCTGACACCTTTCAAGTCCAAGCGACAATCTACTTCAAAAAGATAAACACGACAACCTTTGAGTACGGTGGATTCTTCGGAGGAAAGTTTTTTAGGTTCGCTAGGATGTGTGCAGTGTCGTCGCGTGATATCAAGTACTTTAAATTTTTGTCCAGTACGGCAACTACCTTTCATTTCCCAATAATTCTCTCCTAGAGGCAAGTCAATAGCCGAAGCTTTGATTAACGAACCATCAAACCTTCCCCCAGAACTATTTTGATAAAGCCTCGTTGTTTTACCCGGTGCCTCGATAAGTTCTTTAACTTGGTTTTCCGAGAGTATCCCCGCGCTCATCCTGAATCCCTTTAGACGTTGACTGGAAGATCGAGTGCCCGTAGGAGGGGCGATTGGGGCTCCAGCGCCTGGAAAGATTGCGGCGGGCGCAAAGCCGGGCAAACTCTCTGGGCGTCTCTTAGGTATAGTTGATTAGGGATCGGCTGGAGATTGTCCAGCCGTATGGCGTAACCGTTTTCCATGCCGGAGAAATAGTGGTCAAACAATTCCTTCGACACGCCCCCTTCCGCCCGATGTGTCGTCCAAAGTTGTTTTTTGGGGCGGTGATCGACATTCGCAATGGTAGCCATGAAAAGAAACTGGCGCACCGGATGCGTCACATAGAAAATCACCCTTGCTCCAACATGCTTGGTCGAGAATTTTCGGCGGAACTCTACGGTCTTTCGATGCCGAAGCATCAGTTCGGCAAATTCCGGGCGGAGTGACATGAGCAGGGTATTTTCTTGTGGTAGTGTTTTTGGCATGGTTCCGAAAAGGGTTCTCTCCACGCCCCGAGACAGATTATCGCGTAAAACCCCGGCCAACTCCCCAGCCGGACAGCTGTAGATAAACTCATCCACCCCGCGACGATAACGATTGGGCTCGACGGCTTTTCGTCGGAAACCGATCGACTCGAAAAAAGCCAAGCATCCTTCCTCGGCCGCTTCGCTGATCGTAACGTGCACATGGGTTGTGTCGGGTTCCATCAGCCGGCCAAGCCCTTCGGTTACCAATGCTCTGCCAACACCCTGATTGCGGACACCTTCTCGTAGGCGCAAGGTGCAAAGTTTGGCGGAGATTCCCGGCTTACCGATGAACAAACCCTCGATGCGACGGCCAACCTCGACTATCAAGACGGGCCTTCGTCCTGCGGCGGCATTGGGCTGGACTTTTGTTTCCCACCATCGGTCGATATCCGGATACAGATCTGAGCTTTCCAAAAGGAAATCTCGGATATGCACAAAGTCCCCCCGTTTCGCATCTCGGATTAACGGCCGTTCGGGTGTCGGAATGGCGCTTGCGTGAGACATGGCATCCTGCCGTATTTTAAGCGCGACGGGGTGTCCTTGGCTTAGGCCGTTGCTTTCTGTTTCTTGGCTACGTCTAGGCGTATTCTTTCCTTCGCATCCCGGAGCACTTCGCCGACGAATACGACGCTAAATGCGAGTTGTCCGGAGTCGTCGAGGACTTTTTTAAGCGCTTGGCGATCCGGGGTTGTAACAAAAATATCCGTGCCCATAACAACGAAATTCCGCTTTGCCCATACGCCCGATTTCTTATCCCACTTTTCAACGATCTTTAAGGCTTTCCGTATACGTTGAAGGCTAAGTCCTGCTTTTCGCAACGTGACGACCACTCGCAGTTTGATAAGATCGCGGAACGAATACCTTCGCGCTCGCCCTTTCCCGGGGTTGCCAGAAATAGAAGCGGGGACTAAGCCCAGGACATCCCAGTAATCCAATTGCCGCTGTGTGGCACCGGTTACCCGGATAGCGTCACGAGACGAAAATACGCTAAATTCCTTTTCCCGCACCATAATAATAACAACCCCGTTGTGTTTATTCGTCAAGAAAATTTTCGACATTACCGGAGCAGGAACTTTAGGCGAACATTTGGTCTGAATTGGGAAGGATTTCGCTGCCGGCGTGGTCGGGCTTGCATTCGCTCACCGGGGATACATAATAAACGGCTGTCCATTCGATACGACCGAGGCACTCAAACGAATATCAACGAAGGAGCAGGTCATGAAACTGGGCGTGATGGGCGCGCTGTTCGGAAAGATGAAGATCGACGCGGCGCTGGACTACTGCCAGAAGGTTGGCTTGGACGCCATCGAGCTGCCGGCCGGGGCATACCCCGGCGACCCGTGGAAGCTCATCGGCATCCACAAGGACAAAAAGCGCCTGACGGAGCTGAAAAAGAAGATCGCCGACCGCGGACTGGTCGTCCAGGGCATCGCCGTGCACGGCAACCCGGTGCATCCGAACAAGAAGATCGCCCGGGAACACCAAGCCGCACAACGCAACGGCGTGCTGTTGGCGGCGGAGTTCAACACGGTCGTGATCAACTTTTCCGGCTGCCCGGCCGGGTGCGCCACCGACAAGACGCCCAACTGGGTCACCTGCCCCTGGCCGAACGAGTATTCCGAGGCCTGCGACTACCAGTGGAACAAGGTGCTCATTCCGTTCTGGTCGAAGGAGAACAACTTCGCGAAGAAGCACGGCGTGAAGATCGCCTTCGAGGCGCACCCGGGCATGACGGTGAGCAATCCCGAGGCCGTCGTCCGCCTGCGCAAGGCCGCCGGCAGCCAGCTCGGCGCGAACCTCGACCCCAGCCACTTCTTCTGGCAGGGCATCGACCCGGTGGAGGCCGCCCGGTTCCTCGGAGAGAACAAGTGCATCTTCCACGTCCACGCCAAGGACTGCGCGATCCACGCGTGGAACGCCGGCACCTGCGGGAACCTGGACAGCAAAAGCTACGGTGACGTGAAGAACCGCGGTTGGGTGTTCCGCACCTGCGGTTACGGGCACGGTGACGAGTTCTGGAAGCCGTTCGTCTCCATGCTGCGCCTCCACGGCTACGACGGCGTGCTCAGCATCGAGCACGAGGATTCGCTGATGAGCATGTCCGAGGGCTTCGAGAAGGCGGTGGCGTATCTCAAGGGCGTGATGCTCAAGGAAAAGACCGGCCAGGCGTGGTGGTTCTAGCCGAGGGAGGGGAGATGTGGGCCTTCGGACGGGCCGGTCGGCCGGATTCCGCGGCGCTTGCATTTTGCCCCCCGGCGGGTAGAATTTGCCTTTTTCCGTCCCGGCCGAACGAGCCGGGACGATTCCAAACCCACAACGAGGTAGAGTCACGATGAAGAAGCTTCGAGTCGGTGTTTTCGGATGCGGATCGATCAGCCTGCACCGGCACCTGCCGGAATACAAGGCCCGTCAGGACGTCGAAGTGGTCGCCGTCATGGATGCCAACAAGTCCCGCGCCGCGACGGTGGCGGAGAAGTTCGGCACCAAGGCGGTGGCGACGGTCAAGGCCGTCCTGGCCGAAGGCGTGGATGCCGTCAGCATCTGCTCGCCCAACATGCTCCATGCCGAGCAGGCCATCGCGGCCATGAAGGCCGGCGCCCACGTCCTGTGCGAAAAGCCCATCGGCGTGTCGGTTCCCCAGCTGCGGGCGATGATCCGCACTGCCAAGCAGACGCGGAAGCAATGCATGGCCGCCCATAACCAGCGCTTCACCCCCGCGCATGTCCGCGGAAAGCAGATCTACCAGTCCGGCGCCCTGGGCAAGGCCTGGGCGTTCTCTACCAGCTTCGCCCACGCCGGGCCCGAAAGCTGGAGCGCCGACCGCGAGAAGGGGTTCTTCTTCAAGAAAAACCTCGCCGTCGTCGGCGCGATGGGCGACCTGGGCGTCCACAAGCTCGATCTGGTCCGCTGGCTGCTGGAAGACGAATACGTCGAGATGTCCGCCATGGTCGACACCATCGCCAAGCCGCGCCTCTCCGCCGTCGATGACACCGCCTTCGCCGTCTGCCGCATGAAGAGCGGTATCCTCGGGCAGATGTTCGCCGGGTGGAACCAGGTCGCCGGTGAAAACAACATGACGACCATCTACTGCGAAAAGGGTGTGCTCAAGCTGCTGACCAACCCGGACTACGCCGTGATCGTGGAATTCGCCAATGGAGAGCGCGACTACATCAAGGTGGGTCGCATCCAGACCAACGAAGCCGGCGGGCAGTTCGGCAGCGGCATCATCGATGCGTTCGTCAACGCCATCCGCAGCGGCAAGCGCGTGCCGGTGCCCGTCGAGGACGGCGCCCAGAGCGTGGCGGCCGTCCTGGCCTGCGTCGAGTCGGCGAAAAAAGGAAGGGCCGTCAAGGTCGCGAAAGTCTGATAACGCACGACAACCCGATTTTCCCTTCGCGGCGGCCGCCCGNNCGCCCCCGGGCCGCCGCGCTGCTGCGCGGCCGGGGCGAAACCCGCCCACAAGCCTCTGGACAAACCACCCGGAAACGCTATCATCAATGCCGTTCCGGACAACACAATGCGGGCGTAATTCAGTGGTAGAA
>DNAS01000018.1:7418-8717 GCA_003485185.1 Phycisphaerales bacterium
GGCGTAATTCAGTGGTAGAATGCCAGCTTCCCAAGCTGGACGTCGAGGGTTCGAATCCCTTCGCCCGCTTTGATGTAAGTGACTGACCGAACGCTGTTTAGCGTACCTGCCAGCGTGTGGCAGTGCGGCTGCGAAGCCAAAACAAAGTGGTAATCTACCACTTTCTGGCTGAAGGAGCCGCCACATGACCACGCAGAAATCTCCCCGAATTCCCAAGTACCGCCTTCACGCACCGTCCGGTTTGGGCGTCGTCCGCTTGAACGGCCGGGACATCTATCTCGGCACGCACGGCACGAAGGAGAGCCGCCAGGAGTACGGCCGACTGATCAACGAATGGCTGGCGAACAACCGGTTGTTCGTTCCGAATGACGACGCCACCGGCCGCCCCGCAGACCTGACGGTGAACGAACTGATCTTGTCCTACCTGAACTTCGCCAAGGGCTACTACGTTAAGAACGGCGAACCGACCGGCGAGATGCACAACGTCAAGGATGCGCTCCGGCCCGTCGCTGAACTCTACGGCAACACGTTCGCAGCCGACTTCGGCCCCAGGGCGCTCAAGGCCGTGCGGCAGGCGATGATCGAGGCCGACCTGTGCCGCAACGTCATCAATTCCCGCATCAACCGCGTTCGCCGCATGTTCAAGTGGGCGGTCGAGAACGAGCTTGTGCAGCCGCACATCCTGGAGGGCCTTCGGGCAGTAGCCCCGCTTCTTCAGGGCCGATCCGTCGCCCGCGAAACGAAGCCGGTCGAGCCGGTCCGAGAAGAACTGATTGACCCGGTGTTGGCGGCAGCTCCCCGGCAGGTCGCCGCCATGATCCGCTTGCAGCGACTCGCGGGCATGAGGCCCAGCGAGGTCACGTCCATGCGAGCCGCCGACATCGACATGACGCTGAAGGTGTGGGCGTACAAGCCGCAGACGCACAAGACCGAACATCACGGCCGCAGCCGCATCATCTACCTTGGGCCGCAGGCCCAGGAAGTTGTGAAGCAGTTCCTCACCGGAAACCCTACGGTCTACCTGTTCGATCCCCGGCAGGTCGTAGCGGAGTACCGCCAGCGAATCCGCGAAGAGGCAAAGTGCCCACGGGCCGAGGACAAGTTGAGCCGCCGGAGGAAGCCGCCGCGTCGTGCCCCGCATGAGAAGTACACGCGGAACAGCTACGCACGGGCCATCGTCAAGGCGTGTGACCGGGCGTTCCCGCCGCCGCAGGAGTTGCTCGCGGACAAGCCGACCAAGGAGCAATGGCAGCAGTTGCGGCAGTGGCGGAGGGACCACCGCTTCGCCCCGAACCAGCG
>DNAS01000018.1:8865-9236 GCA_003485185.1 Phycisphaerales bacterium
CCACCGTCATCCGCAAGCGGTTCGACCTCGAAGGGGCCAGGACGGTCCTTGGCCACAGCACGGCGGCTGTCACCGAGATTTACGCGGCGATGGATTTGGCCAGGGCTTCCGAGATCATGGCGGCCATCGGCTGACCGTTGACCGTGATGCGGCCGGACGGATCGAAGGCGATCCGGGCAGGAACACGGCTTGAGCGGCAGGATGCGGCGACTTCGCCGTAGTCCAGCCGTTTGAGCTTTGGCAGGCAGCGTCCGAGCAATCGTCGCGGTCGCCGCTTTTCGCTTTTCTGGCTTTGCAGTCCCAAGTAGGCTTGTCATCGCTTATAATGTAAACGATCCGTTGCCGACCGAGCGACGGTGACAACTTGAATT
>DNAS01000018.1:9388-9965 GCA_003485185.1 Phycisphaerales bacterium
GAATTGACGCGAGTGCGTCAAGACGCTGCTTCAGATCAAACCGCCAAGTTCTGAACACAGAGGCAGTGCCTTGAGCCGCGCCCCCGAAA
The DNA here is from genome assembly GCA_003485185.1 of Phycisphaerales bacterium. Taxonomy (GTDB): domain Bacteria; phylum Planctomycetota; class Phycisphaerae; order SM23-33; family SM23-33; genus UBA12270. Next base: position 9,478 of record DNAS01000018.1, read on the forward strand.
GGGGCGTCGGCCGGGGCACGTTCTGTGTGGGCCTTGGCGGGCCTGATCTGAGCGGCCTTGGTTCGACGCCCTGTTCTTTTTTCGGGACCGTCATCATGGGTGACCATCGGAGTACCTCGACTCTACCGCCAGTCGATCCAACCGCACTCTTCCCGCTGACTGACGACGAGTGGCAACACGCCGTGAAGCACCTGTCGCTGACTCCCCAGCAAACCAAGATCGTTAAGCTCATCCTTCATGGCCGACGAGACAAGCAGATCGCGAAGTCCCTTTCGCTCAGCGAGGCGACCGTGCGGACGCACCTGGCCCGCTTGTTCAACCGGATTGGCGTCGCAGATCGCGTGGAGTTGGTGCTGCTTGTTGTCGCATGTGCGCGCCGTCGCCGACCATCCCGCGTTCGTTGAAATCATTTACACGGTTTTCACTGTCATCAGAGATGATGGGTAGGCAGATCGCGACACTGCCACTAGAGCATTTCACGTTCGGAC
>DNAS01000146.1:0-8425 GCA_003485185.1 Phycisphaerales bacterium
CCCCCCAAGACCCAGGCGGCCCTGCTGGAGGCGATGCAGGAGCACAAGGTCACCGTTGGCGAGGAGACCTACTCGCTGCCCGAACCGTTCTTCGTGATGGCCACGCAGAACCCCATCGAGCAGGAAGGAACCTACCCGCTGCCGGAGGCGCAACTGGACCGGTTCATGTTCAACATCGTGGTGGACTATCCGACGGCCGACGAAGAGCTGGCCATCATGAAGCAGGTGACGGGCACGTACGAGGCGGACCTCTCGACGGCGATCGCGGGGGAGGACATCCTCCGCCTCCAGCAGATCGTGCGTCGGGTTCCGGCCGCGGACCACGTGTTCCAGTACGCGCGGGACCTGGCGCGGGCGACGCGCCCGGGCTCGAAGGACGCGCCGGACTTCATCAACGAGCTGGTCAACTGGGGCGCCGGTCCCCGCGCGGGGATTTACCTGATCCTGGCGGCCAAGGCCCGCGCCATCCTACATGGACGTTATCACGCGACGACCGAGGACGTGCGCGAGGTCGCGCCGCCGGTGCTCCGCCACCGCATCATCACCACGTTCAACGCGGAAGCGGCGGGCATCACCTCCGACGAGGTGGTCCGCCGCCTGCTGGCGGAGATCACACCGGCCGTCGAGGAAACAGTGGCCTGACCCGCCAGACCGTCGGGTGGCGCGGGCGGCTCGCGCCAGGACCGCAACACGGCCTGCAAGCCAGCCGTGCCACCCCCGGACTTGAGGCAACGGAATGATCGACAGCAACCAACGCAGCCATCCCGAATACCTCCGCCTGCTGGCGCCGGAGGCTCTGGCGAAACTCAGCCGCCTGGAGCTGGTGGCGCGCGGCGTGGTGGAGGGGTTCGTCGCGGGCCGGCACCGCAGCCCGTACAAGGGCTTCTCGGTGGAGTTCGCCGAGCACCGCCAGTACGCCCCGGGCGACGACCTGCGCGACCTGGACTGGCGCGTGCTGGCCAAGAGCGACCGCTACTACATCAAACAGTACGTCGAGGAGACCAACCTCCGCACGACGATCCTGCTGGACGCCTCCGGCTCGATGAAGTACGCCGGTCGCCAGGCGGCGCCCTACCAGGGCGAGACGCTCAGCAAGTTCCAGTACGGGCAGTACCTGGCCGCGTCGCTGACGCACATGCTCATCCACCAGCAGGACGCGGTGGGGCTGGTGACGTTCGACACGAAGATCCGGCGCTACATTCCCGCCCGCAGCCGGGCCAACCACCTGCGCGTCATCCTCCATGAACTCGCCGACACCGCGCCGGGGGAGGAAACCTCCCTCGCGCCGATCTTCCACGACGTAGCCGAACGCGCCCACCGGCGCGGACTGATCATCATCATCTCCGACCTGTTCGACGACCCGGAGGAACTCCTCGGCGCGCTGCACCACTTCCGCTACCGCAAACACGAGGTGCTGCTGCTGCACGTGATGGCGGAAGAGGAGCTGACGTTCCCGTTCGAACGCTGGTGCGAGTTCCGCGACCTGGAGGTGGCGGGGCAGCGCGTGGAGATGGACCCGCGGTCGATCCGCTCGGAATACCTCGACAGCGTGCGCCGCTTCCTCCGCCGCATCGAGCTGGGCTGCGGGCAGATGGAGATCGACTACGTTCCGCTTTCGACGCGCCAGAGCTTTGACGTGGCGCTCGCCCGTTACCTGGCCAACCGAAGGAACCGAGGCCGATGACATTCCTCGAATCCATCATGCTGCTGGGGCTGGCGGCGGTGTCCGTGCCCGTGATCATCCACCTGCTGAACCGCCACAAGGCCAAGGTCATCGAGTGGGGGGCGATGCGCTTCCTGCTGGACTCGCTGGCCATCCGGAACCGGCGCATCCTCGTCGAGGAACTCATCCTGCTGGTGCTGCGGAGCCTGCTGGTGGCGCTGCTGGTGCTGGCGATGGCGCGCCCGTTCCTCCCGAGCACGTCGGTGATCCCCTGGCCGATCGTCCTTCCGGCGCTGCTGGCGGCAGCGGTGTGCGCCGCGATCGCCGGGGCGATGTGGAACTTCCGCCGGCGGCGCTGGATCCTGCTGGGAATCGCCGGCGGGCTGGTGGCGGTTTCGGCCGCCTTGTCGATCGTCGAGCAGGTCCTCCAGCATCGTCGCTGGCGCGCCGGCGGGGGGGCCAAGGACGTGGTGATCGTCCTGGACGCCTCGATGTCGATGAAGCGCGTCGTCGGCGGAAAAACGCAGTTCCAGCGGGCCCTGGGCGAGGTGCGCGAGGCGATCCAGGCGTGCCAGTCGTCCGACTCCATCGGTCTGATCCTCGCGGGCTCCGTGCCCCGCAGGCTCACCGACGCCCCGACGGCCGACCGCAAGGACCTCCAGGCCGTCCTTTCCGACGAGCGGCTCGTCGCGCCGACGGACGGGTCGTTGCGCGTCCCCGACGCGCTGAACGCGGCCGCCGAACTGCTGGCCAAGGGGCACAACGCGGGAAAGAAAATCGTCCTGGTGACCGACGGGCAGTCCGTCGGCTGGGACGTGCGGAACCAGGCGCGCTGGGACTACCTCGCCAAGTCGCTGCGCGGATTCCTCCACCCGCCGCAGGTCATCTGCCGCGTGCTGGACATGCCCGAGGGCTTCCGCAACCTGGCCGTGACGGACATCGCGCTGAGCCACCGGGTCGTCGGACCGGACCGGACGGTCTTCCTCGACGTGAAGATCGCCAACACGGGCACGACGTCCATGCCCGCGACGTCGCTGGAGCTGGTGCTGGACGACGGGCAGGTGGTGCAGCGCGAGGTGGGGGAAATCGCCTCGGGCGCGGTGGAGACGGTGCGGTTCGAGCACCGCTTCACGCGGAGCGGGCCGAACCAGCTCACGGCGAGGCTGTGGGCCAACGACGAGTTGCCGGCGGACGATTCGCTCGTGCGGGTGGTGAACGTGATTTCGCAGCTTCCGGTGCTGGTGGTGGACGGATCGCCGTCGCCGCGTCCGCTGGAAGGGGCGGGCGAGTTCCTCCGCTACGCGCTGTCGCCGGAGGAGGACGGCGGGTCCGCTGCCGCCGAAACCGACGAAGAGGACGTGCCGTTCCTGATCGTCCCCGACGTGATCGACGCGCTGAACCTGGCGGCGGTCGAGGATCTGGACAAGTACCGCCTGGTCGTGCTGGCCAACGTGCCTCGCCTCCCGACGGCGTTCGCGGCCCGGCTCGAACACTTCGTCCGGCGCGGCGGGGGGCTGCTGATCGCCGCGGGCGGAAGGACCGAGACGAGTTTCTACAACCTCTGGTCCGGGCCGGCGGGCGAGCCGGTCTGCCCGGCGAAGCTCGGCGAGCGCAAGACGCACACCGACGCGCCTGCGCGCCTGGCGACGGCGACCTTCAACCACCCGGCGCTGGCGCTGGTGGCCGACGCGAGTAAGTCCGACGCGGCGTCCGCCGCCGTCACGTCATACTGGACCGTCACGACCGACGCGGCGGACCCGTCGGTGCGCATCGCGGCGCAGCTGGAGACGGGCGACCCGTTCCTCGTCGAGCGTCACCTCGGGCGGGGGTTCGTGATGCTCTCGACCGAGGCCCTGGACGGGCGCGACAGCAACCTGCCGCGCCTGAAGTGCTTCGTGTCGCTGGTGCAGGAGGTGGCGAGGCACCTGGCGGCCCCGCTGATGGCGGAAATGAACGTTCCGCCCGCGCGGGAGCTGTCGGTGGAGGTTCCCGTCGCCGTCGCCGAGGGCGGCGCCGACCGCGGGCTGCTGGGGCAGTACTTCCGCGGAACGGACCTGCGGGACCTGAAGCTGACGCGCGTGGACGCCGCGGTGGACTTCCAGTGGGGCTTCGCAGGCCCGGACCGCCAGTTGCCGCCCGACGGCTTCTCCGTGCGGTGGTCCGGGAGCGTGCAGGCGCCGCGGAAGGGGCAATACACGTTCTACGTGTCCGCCGACGACGGCGTGCGGATGTATATCAAGGGCAAGAAGGTCATCGACGACTGGCGCGACACCGCCGTCGTCGAACGCCGCGCGAACGTCTCGCTGAAGGCGGGCCAGCCGGTCGACCTCGTCGTGGAGTATTACGAGGCGACCAACGACGCCCAAGTGAAGCTGATGTGGTCGGGCCCGAACCTGCCCAAGCAGGTCGTCTCCGCCGCGAGCCTCGCGCCGTACAGCGTGAAGCTGCCCGGCGGCGCCAAGCGGACGGAGGCGCCTTCGCCCACGCGGACCGACTCGTGGGTCGAGGCGCCCGACGGGCAGCGCCGTCCGGCCAGGCTGGCGGTCGCCGACGGGGCGTGGCGAATCTCCTTCGAGGGCGGCGCCGAGCCCGGGCTGTATCACGCGGTCCTGGGCAGCGGCGCGCGGGTTCCGTTCGTCGTGCTGGGCAACAGCGAGGAAAGCCGACTGGCCGCCCTGGACGCGGCGGAGTTCCAGCGGGCGTCGGAGCGGACGGGCCTGTTCCGCGCCCGGACCACCGGCGAGATGACCACCGCCATCGCCGGGGGCGTGCCCGGAGAGGAACTCTGGAAATACCTGGCCCTGGGCGCGCTGGCGTGCCTGGTGGGCGAAATCGCCCTGTCGCGGTGGATCACCATCCGTCGCCGCGGGCACGTGGATGAGACGGTGTCGTTCGGGTCCGACGCGACGGCCGACGTGCAGGCGTACCGCGCCCGCGCGAGGGAGATGCTGAAGGTTCCCGCCGCGCCGGCGGCGACCGCGGGGTCGAAGACATGATCGCGAACATCGAAACCAACCTCCTGTTGCCCGCGGCCGTGCCCACCTGGGCCGCCTGCCTGCTGGCGGTCGTCGCGCTGGGCGCCTGGGCGGCCAGCCACCTGCTCAAGCGATATTTCCCCACGCGGATCGGGCGGATCGCGCTGTTCGCCATGCGCGTGGCGGTGGGCACGGGGGCGCTGCTGGCCGTCGCGGCGGCGATGCAGCGCGGGCTGACCCTCGCGACGAACTGGCCCCTCTGGCCGATCGCCCTGCTGGGGGCCGCCGGCGCCGAGGGCGTCTTCTCGCTGTACAAGCTGGAGCGGCGCGGCGTGTCGCGCCGGACGGGCGTGCTGATGGCGGCCCTCCGTGCGGCGCTAGTGCTGCTGGCGGTGGGGATGCTCACCCAGCCGACCAAGACCATCGAGTCGGGCGTGGTGCTGCGCCCGATCCTCGCGGTGCTGGTGGACGATTCGGCCTCCATGCACATCGCCGACAGCGCCCTGAGCGGCGCCGAGAAGGTGCGCCTGGCGGAGCTGTTCGGTGCGATCAGCGACGACCGCCCCGTGCGCCTGGACGAGACGGCGCGGGCGGTGTTGCGGCTCCAGAAGCGCCTGGCCGACAACGCCGAATGGCTGGCGGGCCTGCGCGACGCTGACGCCGAGTCGCGCAAGAGCCAACTGGACCGGCGGCGCAAGGACCTGCGGGAGTTCGCCGAGGACGCCGTCGCCCAACTGACGGCGGCCATGGAGACCGTCTCCCGCGCGTTGAAGCCCGACGCCCCCAAGGCGGACAACGGCACGGCGGTCAAGCTCCAGGACGTCCGCGGAAAGCTCGGCGCGCACGGGGTGGACCGCCTCAACGAGGCGGTCTCGCTGCTGAAGCAGCGGGACGCGGCGCAACTGGCGGGCGAGCTGGACCGCCTGGTCGATTCGCTGCGGCGCGCGGCGGCCGTCTGCGCCGTCGCGGGCCCGGAGCTCGACGCCCTCGGCCAAGCGCTGGACGGTCGGTACTACGAGCAGTTGCCCGCCGAGCGGCGCAAGCGCGTGGACGAGCTGGCCGCCCGTACACGCATGGAAATCGCGCGGGCGGCGCTGCGCGGAAAGGACGATACCGACGCCGCCGCCCAGTGGGGCCTGCTCCGCCGCCTGCGGGAGAACTACGAGGTTCGCGCGTATTCGTTCGCGTCCCAGCCGTCGGAACTGGACCTTCGGCAGTGGATGGACGCCGCGCCGACGACCCAACCGGCCGGCGAGGCCCGCCCCGCGGCGCAGTTGACGACGGACCTGGCCGCCGCGCTGAAGAAGGTGATGACCGACGTTCCGCCGGAGCAGTTGGCGGGCGTGGTGCTGGTGACGGACGGGCGGCACAACGCCGCGGAACCCGTCGAACCGCTGGCCCGGCAGATGGGCCTGCGGAACGTCTCGATCAGCGCGGTGGTGCTGGGCGCCGCCCGCGCCCCGCTCGACGCCGCCGTCGTCGCCGTCGCCGCGCCGGACACCGTCTTCACGCAGGACCAGCTCGTGGTGGCCGCCGACCTGAAGCTTGACGGGCTCGCCGGGCGCGAGGTCTCCGTCGCGCTGAAGGACGGCGACAAGACCGTCGCGTCCACGAAGCTGCGGATCCCCAACGACGCCTTCCGCACCCGCGTGGAGCTGTCCGACACGCCCCAGCAGACGGGCATGAAGGAATACCGCGTCGTCGTGGACAAGTTCGACGGCGAGGTGTTCGCCACGAACAACGAGTACCCCGTCGCCGTGCGGGTGACCGACGACCGGATCAAGGTGCTGCTGGTCGGCGGGCATCCGAGCTGGGAGTTCCGCTACCTGCGGAACCTCTTCGCGTCGCGCGACCGGACGGTGCAGTTGCAGTATTACCTGGCCGACCCGGACCGGATCGAGGGCGAGCCGGCGCGGCGGTTCGAACCGGCGTCGGTCTCCCGTCCGCGCGAGCAGCCGGAGGCGTCGGCCCTGCCCGGCGCGGTGACGCCGGAGATGCCCCCCGAGGCGGTGACGGCGGAGATCGTCTCCCAGTGGCTGAAGTTCGACGTGGTGATCCTGGGCGACATCGACCCGAAGGTGCTGCGCCCCGCCGACTACGAGGCGATCCGCAAGCTGGTGATGGACCGGGGCGGCACGCTGGTGGTCATCGCCGGGGCGCACCACATGCCCCACGCCTACTCCGACACGCCCCTGGACGAGCTGCTGCCCGTCAGTTACGCCCCGTCGAAGGGCGCCGTGACCGTCTCGCCCGAGCCGCAGTTCCGCATCGCGCTGACGGGCGAGGGGCGCGACAGCGTCCTGATGCGACAGGACTCCCGCGAGCAGGTCAACCTGGACCTCTGGAACTCGTTCTCGGACATCGACTGGCGGCATCCGATCCAGTCGGCCAAGCCCGGCGCGACGGTGCTGGCGTACGCCCGGCCCCCCTCGCCGCCGGAGTTTGTCACGCTGGCGGAATCCGGGCAGGCCCTCAGCGAGCAGGCCCTCCGCGACCGCGAGACGTTCCAGCGGGCCCACGCGCTGATCGTCTCCCAGAACGTGGCGCTGGGGCGGGTGCTGTTCCTGGCGTTCGACCGCACGTGGCGGCTGCGCTACCTCGCCGGCGACACCTATCACCACCGCTTCTGGGGGCAGGTGCTGCGCTGGGCGACGGGCAACAAGCTCGCCGGTCCCAACGAGTTCGTGCGCTTCGGGACCGACCGGGTGCGATACGGCGCCGGCGCGTCGGTCGAGGTCCGCGCCAGACTGCTGCGGAACGACTACTCGACCTTCCAGGCCGACGACGTCTATGCGACGGTCTACTCCGGGCCCCGCGCGGTGTTGCGCAAAAAGCTGGAACCGGTGCCCGACCAGCCGGGCACGTACGGCGCGGAGCTGGGCGCGCTGCCGGCGGGAACCTACCGCGCCGAACTGGAAAGCCCGACGGTCCGCGCGGAACTGCTGGCGCCGGGGGGCGTCGATAAGGTGACGGCGTCATTTTCGGTGAACCGCCCCGGCGTGCTGGAGGAGACGGAGCTTTCGGCGGACCGGGGCCTGCTGGGTCAGTTGGCCTCGCTGACGGGCGGGACGGTGGCCGAACCGCTCCAGGCGCCGCAGATCGCCGATCGCCTGGGCAGGCGCGAGCTGATCCGCCCCGAGGGGCGCGAGCTGCGCATCTGGAATTCGTGGGCGCTGCTGGTGGTGATGGTGGCGCTGGCGGCAGGGGAGTGGGTGCTGCGGAAGAAAGAAGGTCTGGTATGAGCAACGGGAAACCTTTCGCGGTCTCGAGCGCCGTTCCCGAACCGATCGTCCGGAAGCTGCGGGGCGTGATCCGCCGCGTGCGCCTGGTGACGGCGGCGCGGGGCGTGCTGGCGGTTTCCGCCGTCGCCGTGGGTTCGCTGCTGGCGGCCATGGGCGTCCAGGCGGCCCTCGACGCGGCGCGCAGCGAGCTGATCTTCTCCTCGTGGCCCCGCTGGGCGCTGATGGCCCTGACGGCGCTGGCGACGGCCGGCGCGGCCTGGTGGCTGCTGCTCCGCCCGCTGGCACGCACCTTCACGCTGGCGGGCATCGCCCGCGTCGTCGAGAAGCGCCACCCGGAGCTCCAGGAGCGCATCAGCTCCGCCGTCGAGTTGATCGCCTCGGGCGAGGCCGAGGAGTTCCGCGGCTCCAACGAGCTGATCGGCGTGCTGGTGGAGGAGGCGGCGCTGGAAGTCCACAAGGTGCTCCCGAAGCGCGAGGTGCGGTTCCGCGCGGTGCGCCCGTTCCTGATCGCGGCTGCGGCGACCGTGCTCGTGCTGGGCGCGCTG
>DNAS01000146.1:8524-9034 GCA_003485185.1 Phycisphaerales bacterium
CCGTGCTCGTGCTGGGCGCGCTGCTGGCGATCTGGCCGTCGGAGGCGTCGCTGCTGCTGGCGCGGACGGTCGTGCCGTTCTCGAACCTGGGCAACGCGCTCGAGGGCGACCTGTCGATTGCGCCGGGGGACGTGGTGTTGCAGCACGGCCAGTCGCTGCGCATCGAGGCGACGGTGCGCCACGGGAGCGTGACGTCGGCGGACCTGCTGATCGCCGCCGCCAAGGGCGGCGAGATCCGCAACCCGATGCGCTACCTGGGCCCGCTGGACGACGGGCAGAGGCAGCGCCTGGAGTTCACGATTCCCGCGGTGACGGAAGGCTTCCGCTACCGGGTGTATTCCGGCGGGGCGCTGAGCCGGTACTACCGCGTGAAGGTGGTTCCCCGCCCGGAGGTTCGCGGGGTGTCGGTGCGGTACGAGTATCCCGAATACACGCGCCTGCCGCCCGACGTCGAGGAAAACGGCGTGGGCGACATCCGGGCGGTGGCCGGCACGGTGGCGACGGTGACGT
>DNAS01000146.1:9167-9501 GCA_003485185.1 Phycisphaerales bacterium
ACGGTGGCGACGGTGACGGCGGCCACCAACAAGACCATGCGCCGCGCGAAGTTCCTGCTGGACGGAAAGCCCGCGGAGGACATCCCGGCGGAGCTGGCGCCGTCGGGCGACGGGACGACGAGTTGCGTTTTCCGCGTACCGCTGCGTGCGGAACTGAACGCGCAGTGGTCGATCCTCCTGCACGACGCCGACGACAAGACGAACGTGTCGGAATCGGCGGCGATCGAGGCGACGGCCGACGCCAAGCCGACGGCCCGCGTGATCCTTCCGGCGGCGACCGACGCGGCGGGCAAGCAGCTCTCGTCGGATCCGCGGCGGCTGAAGATGAAGCCCG
>DNAS01000146.1:9650-23573 GCA_003485185.1 Phycisphaerales bacterium
CTGAAGATGAAGCCCGACGACAAGCTGGCCTTCGGGTACGAGCTGACCGACGACTTCGGCGTGGCGGAAGCGTCGCTGCTGGTGTCGGTGGACGGTCGCAAGCAGCCGGACCGCCCGCTGGACCTGACCGCGGCCAAGGGCGGCGCCGCGCGCCTCGTGGGCGCCGCCGCGCTGGACCTGGGCGAGATGGACCTGTCCGGGGCGCGGACGGTGACGTTCCAGCTTCGCGCCCGCGACCGCCTGCCCGCGCCGCAGGGCCCGCAGGAGGCGCTCAGCGAGCAATACACCATCGAGCTGGACGTCAAGGCCATCTCCCGCGCCGAGTCGGTGCTGCTGGCGCAGGAGCTGCACATCCGACAGGAGCTGGAGCGGATCCTCGCGGAACTGACGGACGTGAAGAAGGACACGTCGACGGTGCGTCGCCAGGCGGAACAGATCGCCGCCAGATACCAGGAGGCGGAGAAAGCGGGGGATAAGGGGCTGATGGCCAAGCTGTCCGCGGCGGGCACCAAGGCCGCCATCGCCATCGCCGGGCAGGTCGACGGAATCACCACGCGCCTCCGCGCGACGACCTCGCGGACGCGCGACCTGGCGGCCTTCGTGACCGAGGGAACCTACGCGGGCATGGCGCCGCGCCTGACGGACCTGGCGGACAACCACATCGCCAAGGCCGAAACCCTCGCCGTCCAGCTCAAGCTCGCCGAGGACGTCAAGGCCCGCGGCGCGTACGCCGACGAATCGGACTTCCAGGTGGACCGCTCCATCGCGATCGTCAAGGAACTCCTCCAGGACTTCGACGGCATGACCGAGCTGGTCCGCAAGGCGCTGAAGTTCGAGGAGCTTTCCGACACGCAGAAAGACCTGGCCGAGATGGTCCGCGAGGCGGCGACGGCGCCGGCGGAATTCGACCTCGAGAAGTGGCGGAAGGAGCAGCAGGAAGTCGCCAAGGACCTTGCCGGCGAGATGAAGAAGGATCCTCAGGCGGCGGCGGAGCAGTTCAAAAAGGACAGCGAAAAGGCCAAGGACCTTGCCGCCGAGGCCGCCCAGCTCGCCGAAAAACAGACCGAGACGATGGAGCAGACCAAGAAGCTCGAGGAACTCAAGAAGATCGACGAGGAACTCAAGGACGTCGCCAAGCGGCAGAAGGAGCTTTCGGAGAAGGCGGCGGCGCAGCCGAAGACGGCCGAACAGGCCAAGCCGATGGCGTCGGCCGCCAAGGACATCGAGGCGGGCAGGCTGCCCGAGGCCGTCGAAAAGCAGGTCGGCGCGGAAAAGGCCCTTGACCAGAGCGGTCAGAAGCCGATGGCCCAGGAGCAGGCCGACCTCCGCAAGGAGACCGCCGAACTGATGGCCAAGCGCGGCGAATTGGCCGAGGCGCTCCGCCAGGAGCAGTTGGCGCGTCTGGCGGCAGAGCAGAAGAGCCTCGCGTCCGAGATCGGAAGGCTCTCCGACCAGGTCAAGACCGAATCGCCCCAGCAGGACCGGTCCGACACGCAGGCGGCCCGCGCCGCGGCGGAAGCGGCCGAGCAACTCGCCAAGGCCGAGGTTCCGCAGGCCGCGCAAAGCGCGCAGCAGGCGAGCCAGAACATGCAGCAGCTCGCCAAGAACCTCGCCCAGCAGGCGCAAGCGGCGACCCAGCAGCCCCCGGCCCAGCCGCAGGGCGAGCAACCTGCCGGCGAAAAACCCACCCCCGAGCAACTGTCGCAAAAGGCCGGCGACCTGTCGGACAAGCAGGAAAAACTCGCGGAAAAGATCGATCAACTGGCGAAAAAGGACGCGGCCGAACTCCTCGCCGCCGAGCAGGCCCAGCTCGCGCAGGAAGCCGCGGAGCTGGCTGCCGACGCCGCCCTCGTCAGCCAGCACGGGCAGGACATGGGCCTGACGCCCGAGGCGCAGAAGCAGGCGGAGCAGGCGGCGGGGCAGGCGGCCGAGGCCAAGCAGTCCGCCGCCAGCGCCGCCGAGCAGATGAAGGGCGAGGCGAAGGGCCAGCAGCCGGCCCAGGTGCCGGGCCAGCCGATGGCGGCCCAGCCGCAGCCCGGCGCGCCCGGTCAACCTTCGGAACCCGGCCCGGGACCCGGCACGCCGATGCCCGGACCGACCGGCACGCAGCAGGCCGCCGCCCAGAAACTCCAGGAAACGTCCAAGAGCCTCCAGGAACTGGGCAAGATGCTCGCGCAGGCCGCGGAAAACGCCCCCCAGGGCTCGCCCGAAGCGCCCGCACTCGCCGAGGCCTTTGAAAACGCCGAACAGGCGGCCCAGAACGCCTCTCCCTCGGCCGCACAGCAGGCAGCCGCCATGCTCGCGGCGCTGGCGGCGTCGGCGGCGCAGCAGGCGCAGGCGGCAGGAACCAACCCCTTCGGGCTGCCCGGCGAAGGCATGCCCATGCCCATGATGGGAACCGGCGACGGCGGGACGAAAATGCAGCCGACGATCCTGTCGCGCGCGGAGCTTCAGAAAATGGGAATCTCCGCCGTGGACTGGACGCTGCTGAAGGGCGAACTGAAGGACGAAATCCTCCAGGCGGCGGCCGAGTCCGGACCGAAGGAATACCGCAGATACGTGCGGGAATATTTCCGAATCCTGTCGAAAAAGGCGGCCCAGCAGCCGGAAAAGGCCCCGAAATGAACCGAAACCTGACGAATATTCCACGCAAAGTCCTGTCCGTGGCGCTCTGCCTGGCCCTGCTGGCGCCGTCGGCGGCGTGGGCCGACACCGGCGCCCTGGGCGCCGGAAAATACGCCAAGCAGGTGGACGAGTCCGTCGACCGCGCGCTGGAATACCTTGTCGCCAGCCAGGAATCCAACGGCGCGATGAAGGACGCCAGCCATGGCGTGACCGGAATCACGTCGCTGGCGGTCATGGCCTTCCTGGCCAAGGGATACACGCCGGGGCAGGGCAAGTACGGCGAGGTCATCAACAAGGGCATCGACTTCGTGCTGTCCCAGCAGCAGAAAAACGGGCTGCTGCTGGCGGGCGGAAAGGCGCAGGGCGCGATGTACTGCCACGGCATCAGCACGCTGATGCTGTCGGAAGTGTCCGGGATGGTCGATCCGGCCAGGCAGGAGCGCATCGACGAGGCGCTGGCCAAGGCGCTCAAGCTGATCCTGTCGGCGCAGGAGGTCCGCAAGGCCGGTCCGCATCAGGGCGGGTGGCGCTACCAGTCCAACAGCCGCGACAGCGACATCTCCTGCACCGGATGGCAACTGATGGCCCTGCGCTCGGCGCGGAGCAACGGCGCGCAGGTGCCCAAGGAGGCCATCGACAACGCGCTGGAGTTCATCATGAACTGCCGCCACGACGCCAGCGGGGGGTTCTGCTACCAGCCGACGCAGCAGGGCCCGGGCCTGGGGCGGACGGGCACGGCGCTGCTGTGCCTGGCGCTGGCGGGGCGCCACGACCAGAAACCCGCCATCGGCGCCGGCGAGTTCATCCTCCGCTCGATCACCCACGGCAACCGAAAGGTCATCCAGGACGGGCAGTTCCCCTATGCCGTCTACTACTGCTCGCAGGGAATGTTCCAACTCGGCGGAAAGTACTGGGACAACTGGGCCGAGGCCATGTATCCCACGCTCCTGGGCACGCAGAAGAACGACGGCTCCTGGGCCGACCGATACGGTTCGACCTACGCAACCTCGATGGCTGTGCTGGCCATGAGCGTCGTCTACCGCCAGTTGCCCATCTATCAGCGGTGAAAAGAGGCCGAAGGGGGAAGGCCGAAGGCCGAAGGGGGAAGGGCGAAGGCCAGAGGCCGAAGTTGAAAGCGAAAAGCTGAAAGCGGAAAGAATCCGAAATCCCAAATCCCAAATCCGAAATGAGTTTCATTCTTTGCGGGGTCGTTTGGATCGCGGGGGGGCGTCGGTTCCGAGCGTCGCGCGGCGGCGCAGGATGTGATGGTAATGCTGGGCGAAGCGGTGGGCCTCGTCGCGCACCGACTGGAGCAGGCGCAGCGCCGGATCGCGCCGCGCCAGGCGCACCGGCCCGGCGACCTGCCCCGCGCGGCAGATGAACAACTCCTCCTCCTTCTTGGCCAGCGAAACCAGCAGGGGCGGCGCGGCCTCCAGGCCGTCGAACGCGGCGTGGGCGGCCGAGAGCTGCCCCTGCCCGCCGTCGATCAAAATCACGTCGGGGAACAGCCCCTCGCCCATGCCCGCCTGTCGGTACCGCCGCCAGACCACCTCGCGGATCGACGCGAAATCGTCGTTGCGGTCGTGGCTTTTGATCTTGTAGCGCCGGTAGCCGTCCTTGAAGGGCTTTCCGTCGATGAAGCAGACCATCGACCCGCACGACTCGCCCCCGGCCAGGTGCGCGATGTCCACCCCCTCGATCGTCCGCGGGGCGGCGGGCAGGTCGAGCACCTCGGCCAGCCGCGCGAGCCCCTCGGCGGGATCGACGAAGAACACCTCCGGCTGGACGTGCTCGTGCACGAGCCCGCGCTTCTGGAGGCCTTCCAGGGCCCGCAGCTCGTCGCGGAGGGCGGCGGCCTGCTCGAACTCGAGCCGCTCGGCCGCCTGCTTCATCCGCGCCTCCAGGTCGCGCCGGACGGCCGAGCCCTTGGACTCCAGGAACTGGCGCAGGCGGCGGATCCGCGCGGCGTAGTCGGCCCGCGTCACCCGCGCCGCGCACGGCGCGGCGCACTGGCGGATGTTCCACAGGATGCACGGGCGGAAATCGCGGCGCGACTCGTCGCCGTCGGAGAGGTCCAGGTTGCACGTGCGGAACTTGAAGACGCGCTGCATCCGCGGCAGGGCCGCCCGCAGCTCCGCCACCGAGACGAACGGCCCGTACAGCTTCGCGCCCCGCGCCCTGGGCGACCGCGTGATCGACACCCGCGGAAAGTCCTCGTCCGTCGCGATCTGGAGATACGGAAAGCTCTTTCCGTCCTTCAGGTCGGCGTTGTACGGCGGGTGGATGTCCTTGATCAGGCGGTTCTCCCGCAGCAGGGCGTCCACCTCGCTGTCGCATTCCAGCACGTCGATCTGCTCGACGAGATCGCGGACCATGCGGTCGATCCGCTCCCCGCGCGAGGCGGCAAGGTTCGCCGACGGCTGAAAGTAGCTCGCCACCCGGCTGCGGAGGCTCTTGGCCTTTCCGACGTACAGCACGACGCCCTTGGCGTCCTTGAACAGGTAGACCCCGGGCCCGGCCGGCAACTGCCCGACCGCCTCCCGCAGGCGCTCCATCCTGGCGGCATGAGGTTCCATAAGATGGCTCCAGTATAACAAATAACGCAACGGTCCCTGAAGATCCTCACACTACGGCATGTCATTGCGGATTTCGGATTGTGGATTTCTTCACGAACCGGGCCAATCCGCATTCCGCACTCCGCGCTCCGCAATGCGTTATTGCATAACGCCTTCCGGAATCTCCTTGCGGAAACAGAAGTTGCGCGTTATGCTGTTAACACATTTTCACGAAACTCCATGAATCGCTTCGGCCATGAGGGGCCGGAGAGATTGTTGCAGAATGAGTTGCAATTTCACATCGCGAAAAGTGGTTACGCAAATCCGGTAATGTCTTCTTTGTGGGTCGTAAAGGTGGAGATTGTCCATGGCGAAGGGTACTGTGAAGTGGTTTGACAATTCCAAGGGGTACGGGTTCGTTCGGGCCGAAGGCGAAGACAAGGACATCTTCGTCCACCATTCCTGCATCCAGGCCGAAGGCTTCCGCACCCTGAAGGAAGGCGAGAGCGTCCAGTTCGAGGTGGTCGAGGGCCCCAAGGGGCTCAAGGCGGAAAACGTCATCCGCCTGGAAGCTGCCGCCCAGCCCTCGCAACAGCCGCAGGCCTGAGAGCAACCCGCGCCGCATTCTCCTGTCGCGCCGGAGGGTATCTCTGCGCGCGGACTTCGCAGAGATCCTCAGCAGGGATAAACACAGATGAACGCGGATGAAGACTGTTGTTCTCTTCAGCAATCCGCGTGTATCCGTGTTTATCCCTGCTAAGATTTTGTGGCCGTGCGAAGAAACCGCAAAAACCCCCGCGTGACCGCGGGGGCTTGTCGGAAAACCGCAAGACGCGCGGGAACCTCAGAGGCAGTATTCCTGGATGAGGAAAAGGGCGACAGCCAGCGCCGCCAGTCCCGCCAGCATGTAGACCACGGCGAAGGGGATCTCGATCCACAGGCGCCGCAGGCTCGGCGCGCGGACGGTCTTGTAGACGACGGCCACCGACACGCACAGCGGGATCACCAAGTACAGCACGAGCCCGGACGGCAGCATCATGGGATTCAGGAACAGTTGCCAGGCGATCATGGGGCGCCCTCCTCGGCGGGCTGCTTTCGCCGGGCGCCCGGCTCGCCGGTGACGCCCATGATGGAGAGGATGACC
Source organism: Phycisphaerales bacterium (assembly GCA_003485185.1). Lineage (GTDB taxonomy): Bacteria > Planctomycetota > Phycisphaerae > SM23-33 > SM23-33 > UBA12270. The sequence goes on from DNAS01000146.1 coordinate 15,975, forward strand.
GCGTCGAAGACGCACAGGAGGTTCAGCAGCCCGGCCACCCCCGCGTAGGCCCGCGCGACGTTTTCGGTGGGGTACGGCAGGTAGACGCCCTCGGAGTTCAGCAGGGCGTTCCACTCGTCGAGGTTCTCGACGGGGCCTTTCTCCGCCGCCAGGCGGTCGGTGAAGCTCTTGGACTGATGCCAGGCCACCAGGCCGTGGATTCCGGTAAACATCTCGGCGACGAACCACCACCGCTCGTTCTGGCTGTCGACGGTCATGACGCCGCCGACGGCCATGCCCGCCCAGAACGTCGCGGAGATGGTCACGAAGATCACCAGCCCGCGGAGGGTCCGCCCGAGGTAGACGTGTCCCGCGCCGGGCACCAGCCAGGCGATGAACAGCGCCAGCAGGGGAATGGGTCTGGTTTTGCGGGTCGTGGCCATGCGTTCTCGCCGCGTCGCCGGCTCGCGCGAGCCTCCGGCGACGCGAGGCATGAATGTCGCCGAACGCCCCGCGACTGTCAAGGACTACTCCCAGGCGCCGGTCCGTCAACGCGCCGAGGGAAGGAGGAGAAACAATCGAATGGAATCGTTCCGAATCCTTTTTTCCTGTTCTTTGGTTTCGCCCCGTCAGGGGCGTTTTCTTTAGCCCAGGGCGGAAGCCCTGGGTGTGGAAGGCGGTATGGTGCAAAGCCCCGTCAGGGGCGTCTTGAGACGCAAGGCGCTCCTGGCGGAGCTTGAATTCTCGCTATCGCCGCGACCCAGGGCTCGCCTTCGGCTTCGCCCTGGGCTAACAAAGGCGGCCCTTGCGGGCCTCCGGGAAAACGCAAGATGGGCACATCGCGGGACTCCGCAAATCGCGGCCCCCGCTGCGAGGGTGGCACGGCTTGCTTGCAAGCCGTGTTCGGGGCGAATTCAACAACACGCTTTGCGAGCAAAGCGTGCCACCCACCCCCTATGCCCTGACGGGCACACTACGAGCACGCACCCAACGAGGGCGGTTCTGGACCGTCCCACGAGCGGCGGCTATGATGGCCGGGCGTGAAGGCTACCCGCAACATCCGGCTGCTCTACGGCAGGGAGGGCATGGAGCTGACCGTCCCGGCGACGGCGACGCTCCTGGCCGGACGGCACGCGCCCGAACTGCCGCAGCCCGCCCGGGCCCTCCGCGACGCCCTGCGAAAGCCCATCGGCTCGCCCCCGCTGGCCGAACTGCTGCGCCGGCGCAGACCCCGCTCGGTGGCCGTCACCCTCAGCGACATCACCCGCCCCGTGCCCAACGCGGAGATTCTCCCGGCCGTGCTGGAGACGCTCAACGCCGAGGGCGTTTCCGACGAGCAGGTGACGCTCCTGATCGGCACGGGGATGCACCGGCCCAGCACGCCGGCCGAGCGGCTCGAACTGCTCGGCGCGGAGTTGCTGCGCCGCTGCCGCGTGGTCGACCATCGCGCCGATGACGCCGGCTCGCTGGTCCGCGTGGCCGACGACCCGCCGGTGTCCGTCAACGCGATCTTCGCGCGGGCGGATTTCCGGATCGTCACGGGGCTGATCGAGCCGCACTTCATGGCCGGGTTCTCCGGCGGGCGCAAGGGCGTCTGCCCGGCCCTGGTGGACCTTCAGACCGTCCAGAGATTCCACGGTTACTCGCTGCTGAGCGACGCCCGCTCCACGGCCGGCCGGCTGGACGGGAACCCCTGCCACGACGAGAGCCTGCGGATCGCCCGCCTGGTGGGCGTGGATTTCCTCGTCAACGTGGCCGTCAACGCCGACCGGCGGATGTGCGGCGTCTACGCGGGCGACATGGAGCAGGCGCACCTTGCCGGCGCGCGGGACGTGAGCGCGTGGACCAGCGCCCGCGTGGACGAACCGTTCGACCTGGTCGTCACCTGCGGCGGGGGATCCCCGCTCGACCAGACCTTCTACCAGTCGGTCAAGGGCATGGTGGCGGCGCTGCCCGCCTGCCGCGAGGATTCGCTGCTCCTGCTGGCCTGCGACTGCCGAGAGGGGATCGGCTCGGAATCCTACGCCGAGCTGATGTTCACGCACTCGGGCGACTGGCGGGCGTTCCTGGACAAAATCGCGGCCGACCCGCGTGTCCGCAGGGACCAGTGGCAGGCGCAGATGCATTGCCGCATGCTGGAGAAGCTCGGCGCCGAGCGGATTCGCCTGGCCTGCGACGGCTTGTCCGCCGACGTGCTGGCGAAACTCTGGGTCACGCCCCTGCGCGGGCCCGGCCCGGCAGGGCGAAGATGCCAGCAGGCCATCGACGAGTTCCTCGCCGCGCGCCCGGACGCCCGCGTCGCCGTCATCCCCGACGGACCCTATACGCTCCTGAAAGCAGGGACCGGGGACTAGGGATTAGGGACTAGGGAAGAAGGAACCCGGAACAAAGGAACCGGGAACACGGAATCCCGGCGCGATCGAACTCTCCATTCTGCACTCTCCACTCGCCACACTTTTCCGGCAGCGCGCACGTCGCCGGTTTTTCGGGGGGGCGCGGGAAATTGAGAATTTTTTATCGTCCGGCCTGGCCGGGGCTTCGCCACCGGCGGGACGGTTTCCGAGCGGCAAATGGGCAGCGCATCGCCGAGCGCGCCGGGAAGTATGGGGGCGCGTTGCGCGCCGCCTCGAAGAAGAAGGAACCAGGAACAATGGAACCAGGAACACGGAAGAAGGAACCCGGAACATGGAACTAAGGAACCCGGGAAGAAACATCCGGTCGCGCCGCGATTCCGGGTTCCAGGTTCCCCAGTTCCTGGATACGAAAATGAGAAAATCCCCGCACATCCGCGACGCGTTTGGGAAAGACCAGGGGTCAATCGGGCAGAATCGGGCAGCTTTGGGCAGTTGCGGGCAGGTGCGGGGGTGAATAACCCATGAAATCGCAAACATTTATGGCGTTTCGGAAAACATTTTCACTGCCGCGCGGGCGCATTTCGACACGCGACGGCGGCGCGGCGTCGAGCCTGGCGGTTGACCCCGCGCGGTCCGGCCGTCACAATCCCGGCATGGAACGGCTGTACTTCATCCTCGGATGCACCGCCTGCGGCAAGGGCACGCTGGGGCGCGAGTTGGCTCGGCGGGTCGGCGGGCAGATCGTCAGCGTCGACTCGATGAAGGTCTACCGGCGGATGGACATCGGGACGGCCAAGCCGTCGCCCGCCGACCGCGCGGCCATCCCGCACCATTGCATCGACTTGGTGGAACCGAGTGAGACGTTCTCGGCGGCGCAGTATGTTCGCGCGGCCGATGAGGCCGTCGCGCGGATTCGCGCGGCCGGGGGCGTGCCGCTGGCGGTGGGCGGCACGAGCCTGTACCTGATGGCGCTGTCGGAAGGGCTGTTCGAGGGCCCGTCCGCCGACGCCGAAGTCCGCGAGTCGCTGCGCCGCCGCGCCGCGGCCGAGGGGCTGGCCGCCCTGCACGCCGAGCTGGCGCGCGTGGACCCGGAAGCGGCGGGGCGGATCCACCCCAACGACGAGAAGCGCATCCTCCGCGCCCTGGAGGTGCACGCGGCGACGGGGCGGGGCATCAGCGAGCTCCAGACGCAGTGGGGCGCGGGCCCGCGCCGATACGACTGCGTGCGGATCGGCCTGCGCCGCGCCCGCGACGATCAGTCCGGGCGCATCAACCTCCGCGTCCGGCGGATGATCGAGCGGGGCCTGCGCGAGGAGGTGGAGCGCCTGCTGGCCGAGCCGGCGGGCCTGTCGGCGACGGCTGCGGCCGCCGTCGGATACGCCGAGATGATCGACCACCTCGCCGGACGCTGCACGCTGGAACAGGCCGTCGAGCAAATCAAGATCAACACCCGCCGGCTCGCCAAGAAGCAGCGCACCTGGCACCGCCGCTGGCAGGACGTCCGCTGGTTCGACGTGGCCGCCGACGAAACGCCCCAGGCCCTGGCCGACCGGGTGCTGCGGGATGTGGAGATGAAGTGAAGAGTGAAGAAGACAGACAGAGCCCGGACGTGTGCATGGGGTTAGGAAGAGCACGGTCAAGCAAACGACGCTTGACCGTGGCACCCGGAATTGAGGAAATGAATGACCGTTGAATACGCCATCATCAGCATCGGAACGTTGAGCGCCAACCGCCTATGGGGCGAGAGCGCTTCCGTGCGCACCGCCCACGCCACGACCACGCTGGTCCGCGCGGGCGAGCGGATGATCCTGGTGGACCCGTCGCTGCCCGCTGCGGCGCTGGCGGCGCGGTTCGGCGAGCGGACCGGCCGGACGCTCGCGGACGTGACGGACGTGTTCTGCACGACGCTGCGCCCCGTGCACCGCCGGAGCGTGGCGGCCCTGCCCAACGCCCGGTGGTGGTGCGGCGAACTGGAGCTCGAAACGTTCCGCGCGGAGTTGGAGGGCCGCCTGGACTCGGCCGGGCGCCTGGGCGCCGACGAGGCCGCCGCCCTCGAGTCCGACCTGCGCGTGCTCCAGCGGTTCGAGCCCGCGCCGGAGAAGTTCGGCGAGCAGGCGGCGGTGATCCCGCTTCCGGGCCCGACGGACGGGTCGATGGGCCTGCTGCTGACGCCTCCGACGACGACCATCGTGGTGGCGGGCAACGCGGCCGTCACCGCCGAGCACGTCGAGCGCGGGCAGGTGTGGGAAGGATGCGCCGACGCCAAGGCCGCCCTCCGCACCCTCCAGGACATGCTCGAGCTGGCCGACGTGATCGTTCCCGGACACGACAACCTCATGCTCACGCCGCGCCACTGGCTGTAGCGCGGCGCGGAGGATATAATCCCGGAACCATGTCTGACCCGACCGCACAACCTGTCGCCGCCGGCCGGAGAACCGGCCCCGCGCGCCGCGCCCCGGGGGGAGCCCTCGCATGATCGCTTCCTTCGGGACCGGCCTGGCGGGGACCGACCTCTGGGAACTCGTCCTGCTGCTGGGGCTGCTGGCGATGAGCGGCTTCTTCAGCGGCTCGGAGACCTCGCTGTTCAACCTGACGGCGGGGCAGTTGTACCGCATGCGCAACGCCGGACGGGCCGGGCGCATGGTCGTGCTGCTGATGAAGCGCCCGCGGCGCGTGCTGAACACGCTGCTGCTGGGCAACATGCTGGTGAACGTGGCGTACGCGAGCATCGCGTCGGTGATGATCCTGCACGCGTCGGACGCCTGGGGCCTGGCGGGTTGGCAGGCGTTCCTGGTCAACCTGGCGCCGCTGCTGGTGCTGATCCTGCTGGGGGAGGTGGCCCCGAAGATGCTGGCGCTGGTGATCGGGGAGAAGTGGGCGCTGGCGGCGGCGGTGCCGCTGACGACGATCGGGCGGGTGTTCCGCCCGCTGCTGGCGGCGATGGAAGTGACGCTCGTGTCGCCGCTGACGCGCCTGTTCGCGCCGCGTCCCGCCGCCGGCGGCGACATCACGGCCGAGGAACTCAACGCCCTGCTGGACCTGTCGGCCAAGCGGGGCATCCTCGACCACAGCGTCAACGAGCTGCTCCAGGAGATCGTCGCGCTGACCGACCTGCGCGTCGGAGACATCATGGTTCCGCGGGTGGACATGATCGCCCACGACCTGCACGCGCCGCCGGCGGAGCTGGTGGAGAAGTTCCGCGCGACGCGCCTGCGCAAGATCCCCGTCTACGAGGGCGACCTGGACCACGTGCTGGGCGTGGTGCACGCCAAGCGCATGCTGCTGAACCCCGGCGCGGACCCGCGCGGGCTGGTGGTGAAGGTCCCGTTCGTGCCGGAGGCCGGCAGCGTGGAGCGGGCGCTGCTCCAGTTCCGCGTGACGCGGACGCAGATGGCGATCGTGGTGGACGAGTACGGCGGGACGGCCGGGCTCGTCACCCTGCACGACATCGTCGAGGAGATCGTCGGGGAGATTCCCGAGCCGGCGGAGCGGTCGCCCGCGCCGGCGGTCGAGCGCCTCGGCCCGCGCGAGTTCCTGCTCGACGGCAACCTGGCGATCCACGACTGGGCCGACGCGTTCAAGATGGACCTTTCGGGCAAGCGGATCAGCACGATCGGGGGGTTCGTCACGTCGCTGCTGGGTCGGATCGCCCGCGTGGGCGACACGGTGACGTACCGGAACCTGTCGTTCGCGGTCGAGTCGATGCGCCGCCGGCGGATCGACCGCCTGCGCCTGACGCTCCAGGAGGAACCGCAATGATCGCCGCGAGCTCCCTGGGCGTCTGGGCGTTCTGGATCGGCGCGATCGCCGTCGGGGCGGCGCTGTCGGCGTTCTTCGCCGGCATGGAGACGGGCATCTACGTGCTGAACAAGATCCGCCTGGACCTGCACGCCGAGACCGGGCGGCGGCCCGCGCGGCGCATCCGCGCCCTGCTGGCGCGCCCCAACAACCTGCTGGCCGTCCTGCTGATCGGGGTGAACCTCTCGGGCTACTTCACCGCCCTGGCGGCCAGCAACATGTTCTTCCTCGCCGGCTTCGGGCACAAGACCGAGTGGATGTCCATCCTGGTGGCCACGCCCGTGCTGTTCATCTTCGGCGAGAGCGTGCCGAAGAACGTCTTCCAGCGGGTGGCCGAGTCGCTGGTCTACCGGTTCTCCGCCGTGCTGGGCGCGGCGAACGTGCTGTTCAACGCCTGCGGGCTGGCCGGGCTGGTGCGCGGGTTCTCCTGGGTTCTGGTGCGCCTGGCCCGCGCGCCGCGCCGCCGCGCGACCCCGCTGGCGCACGAGGGCCTGGCCGCCCTGGTCAGCGAGGGCCACGCCAGCGGCGTGCTCACCCACGCCCAGTCGGTGATGGCCGACCGCGTCATGCGGATCGGCAGCGTCACCCTCGGCGACGTCATGAAACCCATGGGCAAGGTCGCCAAGGCCCCCGAAACCCTCGACCGCGCGGAACTGCTGGAACTGCTGCGCAAGCACGACTACTCGCGCCTCCCGCTGCTGGACGCCGCGGGGCACGTCGCGGGCATCGTGGACGTGTACGATTTCCTGGCCGCCGGCGACGCGGCGCGACCGGCCGAACTGCTCCGCCCGCCGCTCGTGCTCGACGCCGCCATGAGCGTCACCGACGCCCTCTACCGCATGCAGCGGGCGAAGGTCTCGATGGTGGTCGTCGCGGCCGGGGAAAAACACGCCGGCATCGCCACCGTCAAGGACATCGTCGAGGAAATCGTCGGCGAGATCGAGGAATGGTGATCGGGAAGAAAACCACTTCACCGCGGAGACCGCAGAGGACGCAGAGCATGGAAGAAAACAACACAATGACTTTCTCTGCGATCTCTGTGACCTCTGCGGCGATTTCTTTCCGACGCCGTCACTTGTCCAGCTCGTCGACGAGCATTCGGCAGAGGTCTTCCTGGAGTTCGTGGGCCTTCCAGCCCTTACCGGCCGGCACGCGGTTGACCAGGATCGAAAATGCGCACGCGGGCTTGCCCGCGCGGTCGAGCACGTATCCGCTGAGGCAGGACGCCCCGGCGATGTACCCGGTCTTGCCCAGCACCCGCCCGCGGTACGGCTGGCTGGTCAGCCGCCCGCGGATCGAACCGTCGGTCCCGCTGATGGGCAGGCTGTCGAGCAGGACGTCGGCGTCCTTGCGGCGGAGGATTTCGGTCAGGAGTTTCGTGACGGCCGCCGGCGAGACGCGGTTTCCGTGCGACAGCCCGCTGCCGTCCCGCACGGTGAAGCTCTCGGGCGGGAGGGCGAACTCCTTC
>DNAS01000146.1:23687-26717 GCA_003485185.1 Phycisphaerales bacterium
GCGAACTCCTTCGCCAGCGTCTCGGACATGAGCTTGGCGCTGCCGGCCCAGGTTCCGTCGCCCGCGCGGAGGAAGAGGCACTCGGCGGCCATGTTCAGGCTGCGCTTGTTGGCGCGAGCCATCGCGTCGGCCAGCGGGGTGACGGTCTGGCAGAGCGGCTGGGCCTCGGGCTTGATGACCACCCGCTCGCGGTCGATGGCGACGGCGCCGCCCGCCACCGTCACGCCCGCGCGGGCGATCCGGTCGGCCAGCACGCGCCCCAGCAGCAGGGGGGGATCGTTGACGGCCGCGCTCAGCGGGTCGGACGAGCCGCGCGCGATCGTTCCGGTGAGCGTGACGACCGAGTCGTCGGCGTTGGTGGTCAGCCGCCAGACGTGGCGCGGCCCGACGCGCACCTGGTTGTCCACGCGAATCCCAGCCGCCGACGGCGTGAGGGTCGGCACGGCGGCGCCGGTCTCGACGGCCCACGTCACGTCGAAGCAGTTGTTGTTGAAGTTCAGCGAGGCGACGGGCGCCGCGTACCACTTGTCGTGCTGCCCGCCCGGCCAGTCGGGATGGCGGAAGGCTTCATGGTCGCGCCGCACGATGACATAGACGTTGCGGACGCCCTGGGTCTGGGCCTTGACGGCCTGCGCCCAGCGGTCCGGCTCGTCGTAGACGGTCTTTTGGGCCTGCTCGGCCAGGACCGGGTCGCCCGTGGTCGGGTCGTAATCGCCGAGCACCACCACGTCCTGCCCGGCGAGGTAGACGCGCGTGACGAACCGGAAGTCCCCGCCCAGGCGTGCCAGGGCGAACGCCGACGTCAGGAGCTTCTGGTTGCTGGCGGGGGAGCGCAGCTCGTTGGCGCGGAAGGCGACGAGCGGCTTGCCCGTCCGCACGTCGACGACGGAGACGCCCGCGACGGCCTTGTGGGCGCTCTCGAACTCGGCGATTTTCGCCGCGGCGCGCTGCTGGAAGGTGGGCGTCTCGGCCGGGCGGCTCTGCGCCGCCGCCCCGCGCGCCAGGACCACCGCCAAGGCCAGCGCCCACATCACCTGGCGCCACGAGGAAATCCATGTCTTCATCACGATCAATTCTCTCTGCGTTCTCTGCGGTGGATGTTGTTTTCAATCGCCGAAGCAGGTTCCGATGGCCCGCGCCGCCAGGACCGCGTCGTAGTCGCCCGGGACGGTGCGCACCTTTCCCGCTACATCGGATATCAGCACGGAGGTGATCTCGCCTTTCTGCTGGACGACCAGCCGTCCGAACCGCCCGTCCTGGAGCAACCGGAAGGCGTGATACCCGAACCGCGTGGCCAGCAGGCGGTCGAAGCTCGTGGGCGTTCCGCCGCGCTGGACGTGGCCCAGGACGATGGAGCGGCTGTCGAGTCCGGTGAGCTTCTCGACCTGCTCGGCGACGAACTTGCCCACCCCGCCGAGGCGGATCGGGTCGGGCGAGTCGGCCACCACGTGATCGACGAACTGCTTTCCGCCGACGGGCTTCGCCCCCTCGCCGACGGCGACGATGGTGAACCCCTTGCCCACCTTGCGCCGGTCGGCGCAGGTCTTGGCCACCTTCTCGAGGTCGAAGGGGATTTCGGGAATCAGGATCACGTCGGCCCCGCTGGCGACGCCCGCGTGCAGCGCCAGCCAGCCCGCGTAGCGCCCCATCAGCTCGACGACCATCACGCGGTGGTGGCTGGAGGCCGTGGTGTGCACCTTGTCCAGCGCGTCGGAGGCGGTGGCGACGGCCGTGTGGTGCCCGAACGTGATTTCCGTCTCGCACAGGTCGTTGTCGATGGTCTTGGGCACGCCGACGAGGTTCAGCCCGCGGCGGACCAGCTCGTGCGCGCCGCTCATGGTCCCATCGCCGCCGATGACGACCAGCGCGTCCAGGCCCGCCCGCCGGCAGGTGGCGACGACCTCCTCCCGCACGTCGCGGATGGTCCAGCCGCCCCGGCCGTCGGGCACGGCGTACCGCGCGGGGTTGGCCTTGTTCGACGAGCCGAGAATCGTCCCGCCGACCGTCAGGATGTTGCTGACGTCCTCGTAGCTCAGCGGGTGCATGCGGTCCTCGATGAGGCCGAGATACCCGTCCATGATGCCCACGACCTCCAGCCCGCCGGCCAGCGCCGACTTGGCCACCGCGCGGATGACCGCGTTGAGCCCCGGGCAGTCGCCGCCGCCGGTGAGGATTCCGATGCGTTTCAGTGCCGCCATGTCCGCCGTCTCCCTTCGGCGCGGAGCGAATCGCCGCGCCGCTGCCCGTTTGGACTATTGGAACTTTCGCCGGGATGCAATAGAATACTTGGAGTCTCTCCGAATTACTGCAAGGAGTTCCGGAGCCGCCATGAGTGCCGCGCCGACCGCAGACCGCAGGAAATACGCCAGACACCCGCTGGCGACGAGCGTGCAGGTGTACCACGCGCCCAGCCGTCGCGAGTACCCCGGGCGGTGCGTGGACATTTCGGCCGGGGGCATGATGCTCTACATGCCGGCCACCACGCCCGTCCAGCCGGGCCACGCCGTCCGCCTGGCGCTGGGGGCCGTGCCCCGGCCGGAATTCGCCGCCCTGGGCGACGGGCCGGTCGAGGCGACCATCGTCCGCGTCGACCGCCAGAAGCTCCTGAGCCTCGGCCACCTGGCCGTGGGCCTGCGCTTTCACGCGGGGGCCTGACTTTCCTTCGCGCCGCATCCCGTTTCACCGGAGACGCCATGTTCCTCGTTTGCTGGATTCGCACGCTGCTGTCGCTGCCGGCCCTGTGGGCCGGGCAGGCGGCCGTGATGCTGCACTCGCCGTCGGCCATCACGCTGCTCGGCGCCGCCTGGCGGATCTCGGGGCGAGGCGAAATCGCGAGGCAGGCGATCTGGCAGGTCCAGCGGCACCACGGCACTGCCGCCGCGCTGGCCCGGGCGGCCGTCTGGATGGAGTCGAACGCCCGGCCGGAAATCGCCGCTGCCGCCGGAATCCTGGCGATGGAAGACCGGGACGTCGCGCAGGCGGCCGGCTGGCTGGAGCAGGGCCGCCAACTCGGCGACGACTCGGCCGGGA
>DNAS01000146.1:26842-41284 GCA_003485185.1 Phycisphaerales bacterium
CTCGGCGACGACTCGGCCGGGATGCTCGAATCGCTGGAATTCCTGATCGCCATTGCCGGCGGCGACCGGCAGGCCCTCGTGCAGACCGCCCGCCGCCTCGAACAGCGGCGCGACCTTCCGCCCAGCCTCTCGCGGATGATCCTCAGCGAACTGCTCTGGGACGACATGCTCACCGGACGGTTCGAGCAGGTCCAGGCGCGGGCGAAGCATATGCGGGCTGTCGAAAAGAACGCGCCGGCTGCCGTCGCCCTCTGGGCGCTGGACGTTCTCGCCGGGCGGTCCGCGCAGGCCGAAACGCATCTGGCCGAAGCCGGCGACGGCCCCGCCGCCCACCGCCTCTACTACCAGGGGCTGGCCCTGTCGGCCATCGGCCAAAGCGACCGGGCGCGGGAAGTCCTCGAGGAACTTCGCCAACGGGACGAGGACACCGCCGCGAAGCTGGAGGCGGCCCTGGCTGCGAAAGGGGGCGCTGCGTGACCTGGCGGGTCGCCGTCCTGCTGCTGCCGGGATTCGTCGCGGGGCTGACGCTCCACGAGTTCGCCCACGCCTGGTCGGCCAGCCTGCTGGGCGACGACTTCGCGCGCCGCCAGGGGCGCGTCAGCCTCAACCCGCTGCGCCACCTGTCGCCGCTGGGGACGGCGGTGCTGTTCTGGCTGGGCTTCGGGTGGGGCAAGCCCGTGCCGGTCAACCTGTATCACTTCCGCCACCCCAAGCGAGACAACCTGCTGACGAGCCTGGCCGGACCCGCCGCCAACGTCCTGCTCATCGGCGTCTGCCTGGCCGGGATGCTCCTGACCCGAAACAGCTTCGTCTTCGGGCCGCGCGCGGCGCGGTCCGTCGAGCTGGCCCACCTGCTGCTGCAATTCGGGGCGATCATCAACGCCATCCTCGCCACCCTCAACCTGCTGCCCGTGCCTCCGCTGGACGGGTCGAAGATCTGGCCGTGCCTGATCCCCGGCCTGAAGCCCACCTTCGCGCCGAAACTCACCAGCGTGTTCGTGGTGGTGCTGATCGTGCTGCTGTGGACCAACCGCCTGGACCCGCTGTTCCATGGCGTGATCCGGGCCGTCGGGTCGCTCACGCCCGAGTCGGACCTCCAGAAAGTCGCGCGCCTGTGGGACTCAGCCGAGGCGAGCCTGGAGGCCAGGGATTACGCCGCCGCCGAACGCGATTACACCGAGGCGCTGGCGCTGAACCGCTGGTCGTGGGGCATGCATTACGAACGGGCCAGCGCCCGCATCGCCCAGGAGAACTGGCGCGGGGCGATGGAAGACCTCAACGAGGCGATCCGCCTGCGCGAGCTGCACCACCCGGGCGAGCCGGAATATTACGAGCTGCGGGCCGTCGCGCTGGAGGCCCTGGGCCTGCGCGACCGCGCCGAAAAGGACCGCGCCCGCGCTGCCGAACTCCGCGGGCAATCGCCCGACGCCGACGCCGCCTCGCAACCGGCGACGGACTCCCAGCCCGCCGCGACCGAACCCGCCGACGCCTTTTGACCCCGCGCAGCGGGGGCTTTCCGTCGCGGCCGCGCCGCGATATGCTCTCGTGCGAGATGACCCATCCGCGGACAATCCGCCCGGGGCGGTTCGCCAACCTTGGCCTGCGCCTGCTCGGCGCGGCGGCGCTGGCGGGTAACAAGCTGCGCTACGCCGTCGCCGGATACCGCCGGGCGCGGCACTTTGCGCCGCGCGACACCCTGCGGGCGATCGAGTACGGCCTGTCCGTCGCGGACGGCTGGGAGCGCCTGCTCCGCGAGTACCGACCGGGCGAAGAGCCGTTCGCGCACCGGCGCGTCCTCGAACTGGGCCCGGGTCCGGACCTGGGGCCCGCGCTGGCGATGCTGGCCCGCGGAGCGACGGCGTATGCAGCCTTCGACGCGCACCGGCTGGCCGACCCCGCCGACGCGCTGCACGACCGACTGCTGGCCCGCCTGGGCGACCCGCCCGAGCCGCGCCGCCAGCTCGACGCGTTGCGGGCCGGACGGCCCGAGCGCCTCCGCTACGTCTGCCGGGGCGACTTCAACCTGCTCGCGGCCGGGCTCGAACCGGCGGACCTGGTCGTCTCGCAGGCGGCGATGGAGCATTTCGACCATCCCGCGGCCGTCATCCGCCAGCTCGCCGCGCTGGCCGCGCCGGGGGCCAAGCTGCTGGCCGTCGTGGACCTCAAGACGCATTCGCGCCCGCTGGCCCGCCTGGACCCGCTGAACATCTACCGCCACGGCGACGGCTGGTACCGCGCCTGCGCCTACCGCGGGCAACCCAACCGCGTGCGTCCCGGCGAGTACCGGCGGTTCCTCGCCGACGCCGGTTGGACCGACATCCGTCTGCTTCCGCTGGCCCAACTCGACGCCGAATACGTGCGAGCCGTCCGCCCGCGCCTCGCGCGACGCTTCCGCGACGACGAGACGCTCGCCTGGTCCAGCGTCGCGCTGCTGGCGGCCAGACCGTAGGAAACCGCGTTCCGATCCTTCGCGTCGGGTGGCACGGCTTGCTTGCAAGCCGTGTTTTTTCGAGAGGAAATCAGCGATGGAACACGGGCTGCAAGCAGCCCGTGCCACCCGATCCCCGGCGAAGCGAGATTTCTCCTGTTGCCTGTCGCGGACCGCGCACTATACTCCATGGCGAGGTGTGTCCCATGCGACTGATCTTCTGCGGCAGCGGGGCGTTCGCGGTGCCGACCTATCGGGCCTTGCTGGGCGGACCGCACGAGGTGCAGGCCGTCATCACCCAGCCCGCTCGCCCGGCGGGGCGGGGCGGGAAACTTCGCGCCACGCCGGTGGCGCAGGCGGCGGTCGAGGCGGGGCGGAGCCCCATCGAATGCCCCGACATCAACGCCCCCGAGTTCGTCGCGCGGCTGCGGGAATTCCGCGCCGACGTGCTGTGCGTGGCCGCCTTCGGGCAATTCATCCGTCTGGCGGCGCGGCAGGCCGTCTCCGTCGATGCGATCAACCTCCACGGCTCGCTGTTGCCGGAGCTGCGCGGCGCGGCGCCGGTCAACTGGGCCATCATCCGCGGATACCGCAAGACCGGCGTGACCACTTTCTCACTCGTCGACGCCATGGACGCCGGGCCGGTCTACCTGACCGACGAGACGGACATCCTCCCGGCCGAGACCGCCGGCGAGTTGACGGAGCGCCTGGCGGAGATCGGCGCGGGGACGATGTACCGCACGCTGGACCTTCTGGCGGGCGGCGCGGAGCCCGTTCCGCAGGACGAGTCGCGGGCGACCCGCGCGCCGCTGCTGAAGAAGTCCGACGGGGCGATCGACTGGTCGGCCGACGCGGAGACGATCTGCAACCTGGTGCGCGGGACGTATCCCTGGCCGGGAGCGCACGCGGTGTACCGCCACCGCAACGGGCAGGAGAACGAGTTGACCATCGCGCGGGCGGTGCCGGCGCCGGATGACGCCGCCGGTCCCCCCGGAACGCTCGACGCGGACCTGTTCGTCGCCGCCGGGCGCGGGCGCGTGGAAATCCTCGAGATCAAGCCCGCGGGAAAACGATTGATGACCTGGCGCGACTTCGTCAACGGATACCGCCTCGCCGCCGGGCAGGTCCTTCTGGCGGGGCGGACATGACGGGGACGGCGGGAATGTTCCTGAACGCCCGAGACATCGCAGTGCTCGCCCTGCGGGACCGGGCGGGCAACGTGTCGGCCCACCTGGACCGCCTGCTGGAGCAGAACCCCTGCTCGCCGGCGGACCGCGCGTTCGCGCGCGAGCTGGCGCTGGGGACGATCCGCCGGCGCGGAACGCTCGACGCCGTCCTGGACGCCTTCCTGCGCGAGCCGGGGCATCGCCCGCCCGGCGCCGTGCCCGACATCCTCCACGTCGGTCTGTATCAACTGCTGTTCCTGGACCGCGTGCCGGACCACGCCGCCGTCAACGAGGCCGTCCAGCAGGCGGAGCGGTTCCATCACAAGCGGCAGAGCGGGCTGGTCAACGGCGTGCTGCGGTCGATCCTGCGGGCGATCTCCCCGGCGATGGACGAACCGCCCCCCGCCGCGCGCGACGTGCTGCCCGTCTCCCCGGCGCGATATCGCAGGTTCGACCGGGCGGTCTTCGCCGATCCGCAGGCCCAGCCGGGGGCGTATCTTGCCGGGGCCTACTCGCTGCCGGAAGCCCTGGCGACGCGCTGGGTGCGGAACTTCGGCGGCTTGGCCAAGGCCGCGCAACTGGCCGCCCACGCCGACGCCCGGGCGCCGATCATCGTCCGCATCAACACGCTGCGGAGCGACCTGGAGCGGGCCCGCAAGGCACTGGAGGCCGAGGGCGTTTCCGCCGTCCCGCACGTCAACGGAAAGAGCCTTGTGCTGGCAGAGCACGTGCACGTGGCAGGCCTGGCTGCGTTCGCCGAGGGGCTCATCCAGCCGCAGGATCCGACCGCCACCGCTGTGGCCCTCGCCGCCGAGGTCGCGCCGGGCATGAGCGTGCTGGACTTCTGCGCCGCGCCGGGAACCAAGACCACGCTGCTGGCCGAGCGGATGGACAACCGCGGGCGGATCACCGCGCTGGACGTCAACGAGCACAAGCTCCAGCGGATCACCGACAACTGCGCGAGGCTGGGCGTGGGCATCGTGGAGACCCGCCTGAGCGAGACGGCAGGCGGGCTCGAACCGCAAAGCTACGACGTGGTGCTGGTGGACGCGCCGTGCAGCAATACGGGCGTGCTGTCGCGCCGGGCCGAGGCGCGGTGGCACTTTAGCGCCGAGTCGCTCTCGTCGTCGGTGCGTGACCAGCAGTTTCTCCTGGCGGCAGGGGCGCAGTTCGTCAAGCCCGGCGGGCGGCTGGTCTACAGCACGTGCAGTCTCGAGCCGGAGGAGAACGCGTCGCTGGCGGCGGGATTCGCCGCCCGGCATGCGAACTTCCGCCTGCTCGACGAGAAACTCACGCTCCCTGGCGGCGCCGACGACCCCGCCCGCTGGCGCGACGGCGGATACTACGCCGTCTTCCACGCCTCGTAACGCCTCGCCGGAACCGCCGTGCGAAACGCGATTTTCCCTCCCTCCAGCCGCACGCGGGACGTTACCATGGGGCCGTCATGGCCAAGAGCAGCGAACAACCCGTCCGTGGACCGCGGATCGCCAACCGCAAGGCGAGGCACGACTATGACATCGTCGAGGTGGTCGAGTGCGGCCTGGAACTCGTCGGAACCGAGGTCAAGAGCCTCCGCGCCGGACAGGCGAAGATCGACGAGGCCTATGCCCGCGTGCGAGGCGGCGAGGTGTTCCTCGTCGGCGCGACGATCTCTCCGTATCCCCAGGCGGCCGAGGCCATGCAGCACGACCCCACCCGCGACCGCCGGCTCCTGCTGCACCGCCGGCAAATCGCCCAGCTCGAGTCGCACGTCAAGCAGAAGGGCAAGACACTCATCCCCCTGGCGGTGTATTTCAAGAACGGCTGGGCCAAGTGCGAGATCGGGGTGGCCGTCGGCAAGAAGCAGCACGACAAGCGCCAGGACCTTCGCACGCGCGACCACCAGCGGGAGATCGCGCGCGAGATGCGGCGGCGCAACCGGTAACGCGCCGCTCCTCAGGCGTCGCGCGGGGGCGTGTCGCCGGGCTTGCCCGCGCCGCCGCGCAATGTGCGATACAGGCAGAAGACCAGCATCAGCACGATCACCGACCAGCCCGCCAGCAGAAAGATCCACCCTTGCCACGTCATGGCGCCACCTCCGCGGATTCGCCCTTGCGGCGCTTCCAGACCGCCCAGACCAGGAAACACAGGATCGCCAGCAGCATCAGCAGCAGGATGCGGGTCAGCACGCGGGCCGAGCGCGAGGCCGGGTCCGCGCCCTCCATCAGCAGCGTCTTGCCGAGCTCCTGGTAGGCCCACGTGCCCAGGATCGCCAGAAGGAACAGCGGCGTGACGTACTTGATGATGAACCGGTACACGCCGGGAATCGTGATGTCCGAACCGGAATGCAGCTCCGTCCAGGCCCGCTGCATGCCGAAGACCCACGCGAAGAGGATCGCTTCCAGCAGGGCGAAGCTCACCAGGCAGAAGTTCACCGCCCAGAAGTCCAGTTCCCCGATCACCGCGCTGCCGCCGAAGACCGACGCGTGGCAGAGGATGAACGTGGAGATGGCGAAAATCGCCACCGCCTCGCGTTTGGTGAGGTTGAACTCGTCTTCGAGGAACGCGATGGCCGGCTGGGCCAGCGAAATGCTCGACGTGATGCCCGCAATGAACAGCAGGAAGAACCACAGGAACCCGAAGACGTTTCCGAACGCGACATGCTGGAGGACCATCGGCATGGCGAAGAAGCCCAGGTCGAAGATTCCGCCCCTGGCGAACTCCCGCGTGGCGGCCCCGCCGAAAAAGACGAACGCGGCCGGAATCACGATGCTCCCGCCCAGGATCACCTCGGCGAAGGTGTTGGCCGACGCGCTGGTCAGCCCGGCCAGCGCCACGTCGTCTTCCTTGCGGAGGTAGCTGGCGTAGGTGAGGATCGCGCCGATTCCGACGCTGAGGGTGAAGAAGATCTGTCCCGCCGCCGCCAGCCAGATGTCCGACTTCAGCACGTGCAGGCAATCGTTCAGGCGGGCCCCGAGTCCGCCCGTTCCGCTCCGCACGCGCTGCCAGGCGTCGGCGTCGACCAGGGCCGACCAGTCCGGGTTCCACAGGAACCCCATGCCGTTGGAGACGTTGTTCTCCGGGTGCGCCGCGTCGGGCGTGCCCAGCGTGAAGACGCGCACGACCAGCACTGTCGCCAAAATCAGCAGCGCCGGCATGGCGATCTTGCAGACCCGCTCGATGCCTGCCCGCACGCCGAAGTAGACGACGGCCGTGTTCGCCAGGAACGTCGCCAGGAAGAATCCGTACGCCGGCCAGAACGACCCGAAATGCGTCCCCTCGCCGCCGAGATAGTTGTCCAGAAAGCCCTTGATCGCCTCCTTGGTGGTGCAGTCGGAATACATGCCCGTCGCGGCGAAGACGCTGTAGCCCAGCAACCAGCTCTCGATGTAGACGTAATAGATGTAGATGACGATCGGGCCGAAGATGCCGATGACGCCGAAGTACTTCACGAAGCGGTTCTTGTTGGCCATCGTGTGGAAGGCGCCCGGCGCGGTGCTGTGCCCGAACCCGCCGCCGAACCGCCCGATGGTCCACTCCACCCACATCAACGGCACGCCCAGCAGCAGCAGGGCGACGAAGTAGGGGATCAGGAACGCCCCTCCGCCGTTGGCGGCCGCCACGCCCGGGAACCGCAGGAAATTCCCCAGCCCGATGGCGCTGCCCGCGACGGCGAGGATGACGCCCAGCTTGCTGCCCCAGCGTTCTCGCATCATGTGCCCGGCCCTCGTGAAGGTGTCGGAAATGCACCGCGCCGCGCGCCGGCCCGGCCGGGCGCGACGGGCTTCTACCACGATATGATGCTCCAAACCTCGCGCGGGGACAAGGGGTTTTGGGAGAGTGGCGAGTGGTGAGAAATTGCCAATTGCCCATTGTCAGTTGCCCATTGGAAGACCGAGGACTGAGGACTGAGGGGAAAAAGGCAATAGGCAATCGTTCCTGACTACTGGCTCCTGGCGATGGTGTGCGACAAGGAGCAATCACGATCTGCGTGCGTGGCCAAAACACGCGTTTTATTCCCTTGCACCTATCTTCGAGTCGTGTCGCATCGCAGCTGCAAGAGTTCTGCCGTCAATGCCTGCATCGGACGCACGCATCACGTATCCAGCAGACATGGCACAATGGGTACTCGCGACAGAATAGCTGGCCTACCGTCCACAGCTCGTCGATGAGAATGCGTTCGACTCCTGCCTCAACCGCAGCCG
Organism: Phycisphaerales bacterium; assembly: GCA_003485185.1. Taxonomy (GTDB): domain Bacteria; phylum Planctomycetota; class Phycisphaerae; order SM23-33; family SM23-33; genus UBA12270. The sequence continues at coordinate 34,621 of DNAS01000146.1, forward strand.
TCTGCAATTTGTCCTGGACGTCTAGGAACCGCCGGTAGTATGTCAAAGGCTGCCCATCACGTCCCCGAAGCCGCTTTTGCTCGTTTTTGATCGAGGGAGATTCCTCATGCAGATTCCGGTCCCACTGGAGGTTGTATTTCAGGCACTTCAGGACAACCCTATCCAGCGGTACAAACAGGTGTGGACGGAAAGCCGGCCAAATACCGAAGAAACGGACTACAAACTTCAGGAACATCGCTGAAATCTTCTGGTCAACGTGGGGTACGTAACATATCCGCTCGAAGATGTTCTGATAGGCCACAAGCGGGTCATCTTGATTTTGGCCTAAGCGGACGAGTTCCTCGGCTATTTTGTCGAAACTGGCCACGGCCATACGGCCGCGCTTTTCCGAAGCTCCTCGCCGCTCGTTCACGGAAGCAGCGAAGACTTCTCTTAGGAAGTCCGCACCATGACGATCTCGCCGCACTTGGTAGCCTACTGTGTGCTGATACATCTGCTCAATCTCGGCTTCGTGCCGCTGCAGGGCTTTGAGCGCGATGGCAAGTCGTGTCATTGGGTAATTCTCCTCAAAGGCCAGTAACCTAATGGTATCCTCCTGCGTAAGGGTTAACACAGGTTCACGTCTGGCAACGGATGTGGACAAGTGATGAGGTATTGGGACAAAACTGTCGTTAGGGGAACCGCGCACACGGTTTTTCATGAACCATAAAGAATTATCCTATCTGTGTGCGGCCAAACCATCCACCAACACCTATCGCCGGAGTTCATCAATGGCTACCCAAACGCCTGGAGCTCGCTCATATGTCCAGAACGCCCAGCCATTGCATGCCCGTCGCCCGGCGGCGACGGCTGCTGCCTTCGACGGAGACGTGTAGAGCTTGCCTTGGAATCGAATCCGTCCGTCTCGGCGCACCCATGCCTTGAGCAATTTGCCGTTGCGTTTAGCGCGTAGCTTCGTCCACCGCTGTAAGTACCGCCCGAGGGCGTATACTTTTTTGTCATCCTGGGCATCCCGTTTGACACGGCGGTAACCATCAAACAGCGCCGATTCCTCCAGCTTGCGCATCCTACGATAATCGGCCTTCAGGCGAGGAAGAAGGTTCTCCGCCCGACCGAACCTACCTTTGACTTTGTTGCCAGGTGGGATGGCAATGCGGATCAAGACGGACTCGATCTCTTTCATGTACTGTGTGCCAACGGTCAAATAAACGCTGAAGTGATCCCAGGTGTTAGCGTGGCGATTTCGCAGGTGGTGTTTGAGCCGCCCAAGAAGGCTGCTGGCCAACCCTACGTAATAGAGCTTGCCTCTGCGGTAAAGCGCATAAACACCACTGCACCGACGAACATAGGCGCGGATAATATCTTGGTATTCTTCCAGCATCGCCCGCGACAGGTTCTCCACGTACTGGCACACCAACTGTGATTTCTTCCGCGCCACGTTTCACCGTTCCTTCCGCATGACGATTGCGGCATAGGCATCCATTTTCTCGACGGACATTATATAAGGGAACTCTCAGATATGGGAATATCCAGAGGAGCTATATAAGTATTCCGCTATCTCTCCATATGATGCCCCCCAACTTTCGCGTAGACATAGGGGTTTGGGAAACTCGCGGGGAGGGGCTTTTGTGCATGCGGCGCGTGCATCTGGCCGATATGATTTTCAATGCGTAGGGTGGGCCGGTGCCGTGGCTTGCGGAGTCCCGGGATCCCGAAGGGACACCTGCAGCGGGACGACGTAACCACGTTCGGCAGGTTTGCGTGGTTGCTTCGCTGCGCTGCGCAAACCACGGCACCCACTTGTCAGGCGCCGCACGGTCAAGCAGACAGCGCTTGACCGTGGCACCCGGCCGGATCTTGAGAGAGCGAGTCGAACGTGACGGAAAACGAACAACCAACCCGTCGGGGAATTGCGGCCTTCGTCGAGGCGGCCCGGCCTATCCACTGGACCAAGAACGTCTTCATGGCGGCGCCGCTGCTGTTTTCCGGGCGGTTCAACGAGCCGCGAGCCTGGGCGGAGTGCCTGCTTGCCGTCGCCGCGTTCTGCCTGCTGGGCAGCGGGATGTACCTGATCAACGACGTGTGCGACCGTCGCCAGGACCAGGCGCACCCGGTCAAGCGCCGCCGGCCCATCGCGTCCGGCAGGCTGTCCGCGCCGGCGGCTGTGGCGGGGGCCTGTGTGCTACTGGCGGCGGGATTGGCCCTCGTGCTGGCTGTGGCACGCACGACGTGGGATACCTCCCAGGCGCTGCACGGCGCGGGGCTGCTGGTCTGGACCGTCTGCTACCTCGTCATGAACCTGCTGTACTCGTTCTGGCTGAAGCGCCACGCGATCGTGGACGTGCTGGTCGTGGCGATGGGGTTCGTTCTCCGCGCGATGGCCGGCGCGGCGGCGATTGCCGTTCCGATCAGCCCCTGGCTGGTGGTCTGCACGCTGACACTCTGTCTGTTCATCGCGTTGGCCAAGAGGCGGGCGGAGATCGACGAGATGCCTGCCGGGCAGGCGGGGCAGGCCCGGCCGGCCAACCGGGGCTACCGAAAGGAGACGCTGGAGCACATGCTGGGCGTCTCGGCCGGGCTGGCGATCGTGACCTACTGCCTGTATTGCCTGGCGCCGCGGACCATCGCCCACATCGGTTCGGGGCACATGGTCTGGACCATCCCGCTGGTGATTTACGGCACGTTCCGCCACTATCGCAACAGCCAGGTGCAGGCCGCCTCCGACGCCGTTTCCGTGCTCGTCGGCGACCGGATCATGTGGCTGGTGGGGCTTGCCTACGTGGTGCTGACGGGGCTGATTATCAAGTTCGGGTCTTTCCCGGCTGTGCGGGACATCCTGGATATCGGAGAAACCCTGCGCTAGCTCCGGGGGAACGTCCCTATCCGGAGGTAGGGTTTTCCCTGATTCCCACGCCTGGAATATTGTCGTATCGCCCAATTGCTGGTATGATTTTACGTCACGGCCGATTGCTCCTCCGACCGAAACGGGATAACTCACGGGAACTATGCCGGATCCGAAATACACGCTGACGCAGGTGTTGCATGACAAATGGTGGGTGGGCGTCGTCTCTTTCGCCGTCGCCCTCGTCGTGACGCCAGTGGTCCGTCGGATCGCGTATCGCTACAAGATCGTCGACCGACCGGACGATCTGCTCAAGCCTCACGGCCGGCCGATTGCCTACCTTGGCGGCTTGGCCATGTGCGTGGGGCTGCTGACGGGACTGGCGGTCTATCTTGGGGTCATGCCGGAAGCGGCTCAGTATTGGGACGAACTCGGGACGAGTCTGGTTGACGTCAACCTCGGAAGCATCTTTCTGAATCCGGTCTGGAACCTCCTGTTTTTTGCGATCGCGGCGGTGGTGATTACCGTGGTGGGGCTGCTGGACGATCTGTGCGACCTGAAGCCCAAGGCGAAAGTCCTCGGACAGGTGATTGCGGCCGGCATCCTGCTGGTCGGCGGGATCGGACTGCGAACCGGCATCGTTCTGTTTTCCATCCTTACTGTGGCGTGGAAATTCTTCGGCGCGACGCCACCGGAATGGTTGCTCCTTCCGCCGATGTGGCTGCTGGCGCCCATCAGCGTGGCCGTCACCGTCGTGCTGGTCATCGCGGCCTGCAACGCCACCAACCTGCTCGACGGGCTGGACGGACTTTGCGGAGGCGTCACCGGGATCATCTCGCTGGGATTCCTGGCGCTGGCGACCTACCTGGCCCTGTACGGCTGGCCCGGGCACGAGGGATACGACGCACTGCGGATGGGCATTACCCTGGCGATGGCCGGCGCGGTCTTCGGATTCCTGCCCTATAACATTCCGCCCGCCAGCATCTTCATGGGCGACGCCGGAAGCATGCTGCTGGGATTCTTCGTCGCCGTCATGATGGCCCTGTTCTGCCGCGAGCATAACCCCCGGTGGTTCATGGCCGCCTGCGCGGTCTTCGCGCTGCCGATCCTGGACACCGCGTTGGCCGTCGTCCGGCGCCTACTGGCGCGCAAGAGCATCTTTGCGGGAGACCGCAGTCATCTCTATGACCAACTGGTCGATCGGGGGATGACCGTCAAGCAGGTCGTCGCGATGTTCTACGTGCTGGCGATCCTGGCGGCGCTGATCGGGGTGCTGGCGGCGATCTTCCTGCGAACGCGGTACGCCGCGATTCTCTACGTGGTTCTTCTGATTGTCATCTGGACGGTGTTCGGATGGATGGGAATGATCAAGCCCCCTCCGCATCCGTCGAAGCCCCATGCGGGCGCTCCGCCGGACGGCGAGGGCGGAAATCCCTGATTCGCGGGAAGCCCCATGGAGCAATACTCGATCCTCTCCGAGCTGGTCGATCTGGCCGAGACCCTCGGCATGACGGTCCGGCGCGCCCCGTCCGGAGACGGATCCTCGACGCATCCCGGCGGGGCGATCGTGAAACTCAAGGGCAGGGAAATCCTCTTCCTCGATCCTTCCGCGCCCGTCGCAGACCAGATCGACGTGGTGGCGCTGGCCCTGCGCGGGCGGGCCGAAATCGAGAACCGTTTCCTGGCACCCGAGCTTCGCGCCGCCATTGACCAGGCCGGGCGGGACTGATCGCCCGCCCAGGTCGCGGCGAGGGGCAGTTTGGGCTTCCCGCCGCCGCCGCCCGCCAGTATCATCTCCGACCATGAGAGTCATCGGACAAGGCATTGACATGGTCGAATGCGCCCGCTTGGACGAGATCATCGCCCGGCACGGCGAGCGGTTCCTCCAGCGCGTGTTTACGGAGACGGAGCTGGCCTACTGCCGGGGCAAGAAGCGGGAGATCGAGCACCTCGCCGGGCGGTTTGCCGCCAAGGAGGCGGTGCTGAAGGTCCTGGGCACCGGCTGGCGCAACGGCATCAACTGGACGGACATCGAGATCCGCAACGAGCCGTCTGGCCAGCCTCGCGTCCGCCTGAGCGGTCGCTGCCTGGAAATCGCCGACGAGATGGCGCTGACAAAAGTGCTGGTCTCCATCAGCCATATCTCCACCCACGCGGTGGCGACGGCGATCGGATTGACGGCCTCCCACGGCGGGGCGCTGGGGATCGGGGATTGACAGCCCCGCCCGAGAGGATGAGCGACGGACACCCGGTCATTTTCCTGTCGGCGGCGGAGGCCAGCGGCGACGCGCACGCCGCGGACCTGGTTGTGGCGATGCGCCGACGGTTTCCCGGCGCCCGGCTGGTCGGCGTGACAGGGGACAAGATGGCCCGCGCGGGGTGCGAGTCGGTGGCGGACTTCACCCGCAGCGCCGCGATGATGGGCAACGTGCTGGCGACGCTCGGCTACTGGATTCGCGCGGTGCGGTCCGTCCGCAAGATGATCCGCGAAATCCGTCCCGACCTGTTCATCCCGGTGGATTCGCCCGCGCTGAACTGGTCGCTGGCGAAGACCGCGCGGCAGGGCGGCGCCCGCGTGATGCACTACATCTGCCCGCAGATCTGGGCCTGGGCTCCCTGGCGAATCACCAAACTGGCCCGCCTGACGGACCACGTGGCCTGCATCCTCCCGTTCGAGCAGCGCTACCTGCGAGACCGTGGAATCGAGGCCACCTACGTCGGGCATCCGCTGTTCGACCAGATTCCGCCGCGTCCCGCGGAGCCGCCGAACCTCCTCGACGCCTGGGCCGACGGCGAGTGGCGCATCGTGCTTCTGCCGGGTAGCAGGGCGTCGGAGATCCGCCACCACGCCCCCGCGTTGCTTGCAGCCGCCGCTGCGCTTCGCCGGCGCTGGCCGAAGGCGCGATGCTTCCTGTCGGCCAGGACCGGCGAGTGTGAACGCATCGTCCGCTGCTTCTGTTCCCCCGAGGTGATCCGGCAGACGGAAATCGTCGTCGGGCGGACGGCGGAACTTCTCTCCGACGCACACTTCGCCCTGGCGGGCAGCGGAACCGTCACGCTCGAAGTCGCCCACTACGGTGTGCCGATGGTGACGTTCTACCGCACCAGCAGACTGCTCCACGCGGCTCTCGGCGTCTTGAGGCGTTGGGCGGTGCCCACCCCGCACTTCGCGCTGGTCAACATCCTCGCCGGGCAACGGGTGGTCCCCGAGCTGATCCCCTGGCACGGCGACAGCCGCCAGCTCGTCCAGGCCGTCCGGGAGTCCATGGAAGACCTCGGCGGACTATTGGAGACGCGGGAGAAGCTCCTGGCGATGACGGATTCTCTCCGCCTGCCCGCAGGGCAGACGGCGGCGGATAACGCGGCGGCCGTCGCCGCCGAAATGCTGGCGTGATCGGCGACGCTCAGGAGATCGTCGCGCCGGCCGGGCAGGGCTCGTCGGTCGTCAGGATGACGACCTTGCGCTGTTCGCCCTCGGCGTAGCTGGCGGCCAGCAGCATTCCCTGCGACTCCATTCCGCGCATCTTCCGCGGTTCGAGGTTGGCGACGACGATGATCTGCTTTCCCAGCAACTGCTCCGGCGCATACCACGCCTTGAGCCCGGCGATGATCTGCCGCTGCTCGCCGCCAAGGTCGATCTTCAGGACGATAAGCTTGTCGGCGTTGGGGTGGGCGGCGACTTCCAGCACCTTCGCGACGCGGAGATCGAGTTTGGCGAAGTCGTCGTAGGAGATCACGGGCTTGGGTTCGGCGGGCACTTCAGACATTGTCAGGCCTTTCCTGCAAACGGAATCACGGCGGCTTGGCCGCCGGGAGGCAGTG
>DNAS01000146.1:41407-45046 GCA_003485185.1 Phycisphaerales bacterium
TTGGCCCGCCGGGAGGCAGTGTACGACCCGGCGCGGCGCGAGGCAAGACGAGGGCTGGCGAAATCCGCCGGGCGCCCATAGAATGCGGCCTTGCATGGAAGGCAGGTGTCGGCGATGGGACTGTATCCCCTGAAGTTCACCCCCATCTACAAAGAGAAAATCTGGGGCGGGCGAAGCCTGGAGCGCCTTTTCGGGCGACGGCTGCCGCCCGGCGCGAAGGTCGGCGAGAGCTGGAACCTGGCCGACCTGGCCGAAGGCGCCAGCGCGGTGTCCAACGGGCCGCTGGAGGGCACGACGCTGACGGAACTGACCGCACGGGAGGGGGCGAACCTCCTCGGCGCCGCGCGACCGCTGGACAACGGGCGCTTCCCGCTGCTGCTGAAGCTGCTCGACGCAAACGACATCCTCTCGCTCCAGGTGCATCCCGACGAGCGGGCGGCGGCGGAAATCCCCGGCGCCGCGCTGAAGACCGAGTGCTGGACGATCCTCGAAAGCCGCGGCGGATTCATCTACAAGGGCGTTTGCCCGGGCGTGACGGCCGAACAGTTCCGCCATGCCATCGAAACCGACACGGTCGAGCAATACGTCCGGCGGATCGAGTGCCGCGACGGCGACTTCCACTATCTCCCGGCCGGGCTGGTGCACGCCATCGGGCCGGGCCTGGTCGTCGCCGAGGTGCAGACGCCCTCCGACACCACCTACCGCGTGACGGACTGGGGGCGCGGGCGCGAGATCCACGTCGAACGCTCGATGCAGTGCATCCGCTTCGAGCTGACCGGCGATGAGCCCCCCGGCGCAGCCGGCGAGACGTTGCTCGTTACGCCGTATTTCACCGTCGCCCGGCGGATCGCCCGCGCGGGTTCGCCCGCCGTCCTGCCGCCCGGGCGGTGCATCGCCGTCATGCTGCTGAACGGAGAAGCCGAGATCATCCACAGCGGGCAGGACGAGGCGATCGTCCCTGCCGGCGCGGGCGACACGGTGCTGTTTCCCGCGGAGTTGCAGTTCGCCGACCTGAATCCCCGGCGCGACTGCACTTACCTCGAAATCACGTTGCCGGAGGGTGCATGAGCAAGGTGCGGATCCAGAAACTTCTGAGCGAGATGGGCGTGGCGTCCCGGCGGGCCGTCGAGCAGATGATCCTCGACGGGCGGATTTCCGTCAACGGCAGGCCCGTCGTCACGATGCCGTGCATGGTCGAGCCTGACTGCGACGAGATCCGCGTGGACGGCGTGGCCGTCATTCGCCGGTCGTCGCGCAAGGTGTATTTCCTGCTGAACAAGCCGCGGGGCGTCGTCTGCACGCAGAACGACCCCGAGGGGCGCCCCCTCGCGACCGACCTCGTGCCTGCCGGGCGGGAACGCCTGTATTGCGTCGGGCGACTGGACGTCGAGAACACCGGGTTGATCCTCCTGACCAACGACGGCGAACTCACCCAGTACCTCACGCACCCCCGTTACGGAGTCACCAAGACGTACCGGGTGGAAATCGACGGGCGGCCTACCGAGCAGCAGATCGCCCAGGTCAAGCGCGGCATGTATCTGGACGGGCGCAAGACCGGCGGGGCGGCCGTCAAGGTGCTGCGCGCGGGGCACGAGCGAAGCCTTCTGGAAGTCAGGCTGGCCGAGGGACGCAACCGGGAAATCCGGCGAATCCTCGCCAAGCTCGGACACAAGGTGCGCCGCCTGCACCGGTCGGCCATCGGTCCGGTGACGGACAAGGGGCTTAAGATCGGCAATTTCCGCCCGCTTCTGCCGGGTGAGGTCAAGAGCCTGCGCCGCTGCGGAAGCGGGGCGATGGAGATGTAGATTGTAGCCCGCGCGATTCTCTCACGCCGGTACGGAATTTTGTGCAAATCCAGGGAGACTCGATCATGGCAGAGACGCACCAGTTCCTCGCGATGGACTTCGGCGCCGAGAGCGGAAGGGGCATCCTCGCCACGCTGCGGGGCGGGAAAATCGAGATGGAGGAACTGCACCGGTTCCCGAACCGCCCGGTCCGCCTGGCCGGCACACTGCACTGGGATTTCCCGTTCCTGTTCGCCGAGATGCTCGAGTCGATGCGCCTCTGCGCCGTTCGCGGCGCGAAAATCGAGAGCATCAGCGTCGATACCTGGGGGGTGGATTTCGGCCTGCTGGGGTCCGACGGCAAGCTCCTGGGCAACCCCGTCCACTACCGCGACGGGCGTACAGAGAAGATTCACGAATACTCCGAACCCCGCATGCCCCTCGCCCGGATCTTCGAGCGCACGGGCTACGAGCCGTGGGCGCTCGCGTCGCTGTTCCAACTGCTGGCGATGCAGAGGGACCGTTCCCCCTGGCTGGACGCGGCGGAGAGTTTCCTCAACATGCCCGACCTGTTCGCCTACTTCCTCAGCGGCCGGAAGCGAAACGAGAGGTCCATCGTCAACACGTCGAACCTCATGGACGTGGACTGCCTCTGGGCCGAGGACATCATGAAGGCGTTCGGCCTGCCGAGGAAGCTCTTCGGCGAGCTGATCGAACCGGCGACGGTGGTGGGGCCCCTGCGGGCGGACGTGGCGGCGCAGACCGGACTGGGCGAGGTGCCGGTCATCGCCACGTGCGGGCACGACACGTCGGCGGCCGTTGCCGCCGTCCCCGCCGAGGGCGACGACTGGGCGTTCCTCAGTTGCGGAACGTGGAGCATCCTCGGATCGCTGGTCGCTCGGCCCGTCAACACCCCGCGATGCCTCGAACTGGGCTTCACCAACGAATACACCATCGGCGGATGGTACCTGGCGCGGAACATCCTGGGCCTCTGGCTGGTGCAGGAACTGCGGCGCAAGTGGGACAGGAGCTCCGAACCGTGGGATTATCCTCGCATGACGGCCGAAGCCGCCAAGGCGAAGTCCGTCGCGCTGATCGACGCGGCCGACGCCTCGCTGTTGGCTCCGGCGGACATGGAGGAGGCGCTGCTCGCCCTGGTCCGCAAGTCGGGCCAGACGTTGCCCCAGGGGCGTGCGGAACTGGTCCGCTGCGTGCTGGAAAGCCTGGCGCTGGAGTACGCCTATCGCCTCGACGCCGTCGGCGAACTGACGGGCAAGCGCCCCGCCGCGCTGTACATGGTGGGCGGGGGAATCCGCAACGAACTGCTCTGCCGCCTGACGGCCGACGCCTGCGGAGTGCCCGTCCATGCCGGCGCTGACCAGTGCACCGCCCTGGGCAACGCCCTGGGTCAGGCGCTGGCGCTGGGAATCCTCTCCGATCCGTCCGACATCCGCCGCGTGATGCGGAACTCGTACGAAGTGAAAACCTACGCCCCAGCCGACGCGAGCGCCTGGGCGGAGAAACGCGCCCGATACGCCAAACTCCAAGGCGCGCGTAAGAAATAAAAAAAATCACCACAAAGGACACGAAGGACACAAAGGTTCCTGTTTTCTTTGTGCCCTTTGTGAACTTTGTGGTTCCTGTTTTGTCTTTAAAATTCTCTGCGGTGAGTTTTTCAGGGGCGGCGGGGTTTGCGATCGTCCTGGCCGCGGCGCACCGCACCGTCACCGAACCGCTCCGCGATCCGGTCCAGCGCGCCGTCCAGCCGGCGGCGCTTGAGCTTCCGGGCGTCGGGGAACAGCTCCAACTGCCCGCCACGGGCCTCCGTCAATTGCGAAACGCTCATCCCCAGAAG
>DNAS01000146.1:45161-45445 GCA_003485185.1 Phycisphaerales bacterium
ACGAAACGCTCATCCCCAGAAGCCGCAGCGCGCCGAACTGGCGATCCGCCCATGCCGTCAGCAGCCCCTGCGCCGTCTTCCAGATTTCCTCGGTGCTGTCGGTGGGGGCGGGCAGGGTGGCCGACCGCGTCCGTGTGGTAAAATCGCCCGTGCGGAGTTTCAAAGTCACCGTCCGCGCCCGCAGGGCGTGCTTTCGCAGGCGGCGCGACACCTGCTCGACCTGCTGGAGAAGCACCCGGCGCAGTTCCGCCAGTTCCGTCACGTCCACGGCGAAGGTCTGCTCC
>DNAS01000005.1:0-7580 GCA_003485185.1 Phycisphaerales bacterium
GTCCGAACGTGAAATGCTCTAGCTGTACTCATTGTTCGGAATCTCTCTCTAGCCCAGATTGCATGATAGGCCGGTTTGAGGTTTGTCCCACCTGTGGGAGGCGGGTGAAAGTTCCTGACCCAGAGGCGGTCGCTCAACGGAATCGGTGTTCAGATCGGCAACTTATTTATGCTTCAAGTTTAGGCCTAAAGGCCAATTCAGGTATGTCGAAGGACGAACTGGGCACTATGCTCACATGCTATGATCGCGTTAAGCATTATTTGTATGGTCTGATTATCCATCTCACGGGAAGCACTGCTGCTGAATTGGGCATTCAACGGCAGTCAGTTGAATCACTCGTGGCTGATATGGTCAATGATAACGATCCAATCGTTGAACTGATATACAACCAGGTAGGTCCCGACCAAAGCTCATCAGAGTTTATTAAACCACGAAGTGATTTGTATCAAAGTGTGGCGGCATTGTTGGCTGCGAAATTCGGGGAATATCTGGGCGAATGAATATAAACTGGCCCGGGCGGGGATCGAACCCACACGTCCCTTACGGGACAAGGGATTTTAAATCCCTTGCGTCTGCCAATTCCGCCACCGGGCCTGCGAGGTGCGTCGCACCTAAGCGTAAGCCTCGGCGTGGGCAAAAGCAATCGTGGCATTGCCCGGCCCGGCGGTTACAATCCTCCGCATGGAAACGCAGACGAATCCCAACGAGCCGCCTGGGCGGACTGTCCGCGTGGCGTGGCTGTGGACGGCGGTGTTTCTCGGCGCGACGGCGCTGTACGTCGGCACGGCCCAGCGCGGCGTGAGCTGGCAGGACAGCGGAATGTTCCAGTGGCGCGTCCTGACGGGCGATGTCACGGGCAAGCTCGGGCTGGCGCTGGCGCATCCGCTGTACATCGCGGCCGGGAGGGCCCTGGCGACCGTCTCCGCCGACCATCTGCCCGCCCTTCTGAACGCCTTCAGCGGCGTGGGGATGGCCGTCGCGCTGGCGAACTTGGCGGCCGTCGTCGCGATCCTGACGGGTAGGCGATGGATCGGACTGCTGATCGCGGCGGTGCTGGCCGTCGCGCACACGCCGTGGTGGCTGGCGACGATCGCCGAGGTCTACACCTGGAGCATCGCGGGACTGACGGCGGAACTCTGGCTGCTGGTGCTGCTGATCCGCCGGCCGAACTGGCAGGCGCTGGCGGCGCTGGCGCTGGTCAGCGGACTGGGCTGGAGCCTGCACAATTTCGCGTTGCTCCCGCTGCCGGTGTATCTGGCGGCGATGATCGTGCTGCTCGCACGGCGGAAGCTTCCGGGCTGGTCGCTCGCGGTGGCGGCCGCCGCGTATGTGGTGGGCGCGGGGCCCTACCTGGCGATGATCGTTCCTTTGGCAGCCCGCGCGGGCGTCGTCGAGGCCGTCCGCTCCGCCCTCGTGGGCAACTATGGGCGGCAGGTGACGAACCTCGCAGCGGTCTCGATGCATTGGAAGGCCAACGCGGCGCTGACGGCGATGAATTTCGTCTCCGCCCTGCTGCCGCTGGCCGTCGTCGGATGGATTCGTTTCCGCAAACGGCTTGGCGGCGCGCTGGCCGCGGCGCTGGCGGCCGTCACTCTCATCGAGATCGTCTTCTACGTGCGATATCCCGTGCCCGACCAGTTCACGTTCCTCCTGCCGTCGCTGGTGCTGATCGCCGTGGCGGCGGGCGTGGGGCTGGCCGTGCTGTCCGACGCGTGGCGGGCCGCGGCCGTCGCCGCGTGCCTCGCGTCGATCGTCATCCAGCCGGCGTTCTACGCCCTGGCGCCGGACCTCGCGCGCCGCCAGATGGGCTCGCGGGTCCGCGAGCGGGAACTGCCCTTCCGCGACGAATTGCGCTACTGGATGACGCCGTGGAAGCACAATGAAAACTCGGCGGAGCGTTTCGCCCGCGCCGCGCTGGCGCAGGCGGCGCCCAACGGGGTGATTCTGCCCGACAGCACCAGCGAGCACCCCCTGCTGCTGGTCCAGCGGCTGGAAGGCCTGTCTCCGCGCGTGGCGGTGCAATACGAAGGCCAGCCGCTGCCCCCCTACTCTCGCAATCCCGGGCGGTTCCGGCGGATACTGGGCGATCGCAGGTTGTTTGCAGTCACCAGCCAGCCCGGCGATCTGCCCCGGGCTCTATCCTCCGACGCCACGATCGAACGCGCGCCGGGCAACATGCTGTATTCGATTGATCTGGGCGGAAGCGGGCCTTCCACCCGGCCGTAGGGGTGCGCCGCAATGGGGGCCGACTGGATGCTCGCTTCTGTTATCGGATTGCACGATCGAGTATAATACAGTCAGGGACCTTGGGACGATGAAGGGATACAGGCATCACGCCCCGCACTCCGGAGCGGACAGTGTTTGGCGACTGGGAATGGTCGTGGGGGTCGCCCTGTCAGCTGCGGCGGCAACAGGGTCCGCGCAAAGCCGCGTAGGACTGGTGATCCGCAAGCCCGGCGCCTTAGCGGGTCTTCAGGGCCCGGGATACACGTTCCGGACCTATTCCTACGGACTGGGAGGGCTGGCCGGCGGCGCGGGAGACGTCAGCAACAGCCTGCTCCAGAGCGCCGTCAGCGGCGCCGCCAGTTACAATATTTCCCACGGTGGAGGCGTGGCGGGCTTGAACCTCCCCTCGCCGTCGGCGATGGCCAGCGGCGTGAGGTACTCCACGGACGTCGCCTCGCTGATCGACACGAACATTTCCGGCGGCGCTTCCAGGATGCCGGCGAATCTGGCCGTTCTGGCGGCTTCGGACTACATCAAGACCCTCACCGAGGGCACCGCGACGAAGATTCCGCGGCGAACCGAGCCCCTGATCTCGCTGGTTCCGGACGCGAAGGGACCGTATCACGATTTCATGGCCGCCGCCGACAAGGCGTTCCGGGAAGCCCGCTACGCCGATGCGTTCCACGAGTACCGCATGGCCGGGCTTCTGGCCCCGCGCGATCCGGCGAGCCTGTTGGGGCAAGCGTTCAGCCGCTTTGCGACGGGGTCGTACCATTCCGCCGCGTTTTCGCTTCGAATGGCCCTGGAATATCTTCCGGAGCTTCCGCTGGTGTCGCTGAAGGTGCGAGGGTTCTACGGCGCGCCCCAGGAGTATGAGGAGCAGATCCTGCGGCTTCAGGAATACGCCGACCAGCGGACTTTCGATCCCGATCCGCAGTTCCTGCTGGCCTGTTTTTCCTGGTTCGAGGGCGACGTGTCCGGCGCGCAGGCGGCCTTGGGCAAGTCTCTGGCCCTGGCCCGCCAGGGCAGAACGGCCGCGGGTGAAACCAACGCCGTTGTCGATGCAGTCCAGACGTTCTGGCGCGGCATGACCGCCAGCGGAAAAGTCTCCGGGTCGCTGAAAGCCGCCACGGAAGACTCCGCAACCTCCCAGCCGGCGGGTGGGAACCCGCCTCCCCCCGGCGAAAACCGGGACAAAAAACCCCCTAGCCGATTGTGAGGGGAATGAGGTATCCTGTGGCCGGATGCGACCCGCCGCAAGAAAGTCTGTCCGCTCCTGCGGAAATGGCGGGCCTCGCTATTCAAGACAGGCGGTAGACTCGTCGATGCAATGAGTTAGCGAGAACGGTCCTCCGAGATTCGGATGGTGTGATGGTCGAGAATGCACAAGACAGTAATGGGTCGATGGCGACGGAAGCGGCGCGCCAAGTCACCCGCCTGGAGGCCCTTCTGCTTCGCCACCGGCTGGCGGTGAACCTTTTTGTCCACACCCTCCTGTTCGCCCTGGCGCTGCTGCTGGCTTACCTCGTCCGGTTCGACATCGCCCAGATGGGCAGCGAAGGGACGAAAAACTGGTTCTACGGAAGTTACCTGCCCTGGTTGCCCTTCTTCGTGATTCTCAAGCTCATCATTTTCGGACGGCTGAAACTGTTCCGCGGCGGGTGGCAGTACGCCAGCATCCGCGACGTCGCCAACATTCTCCTGGCCTCGTGGATTTTCCTGCTGATCGGATTCCTGACGATCTTCCTGTTCAACTGGCTGCCGCAACTGGCGATGTTGAAGGTGCCCCCGTATTTCCGGACTTACCCGACGGGCGTACTGGTGCTGGACTTCCTGGGCACGGTGTTCCTGGCCTCGACAGCCCGGCTGGGATATCGCCTCTATCGCGAGGAGCTGCGCCCCATCTCGTCCGAGGGCGTGCAGCGGGTGCTGGTGGTCGGCGCGGGCAACGCGGCCGAGGCCATCGTCCGCGAAATCCACCGCATGCGCGTCGAGCGATACCGCGTCGTGGGACTGGTCGATGACGATCCGGGCAAGCAGGGAATCACCATCCACGGCGTGCCGGTGCTGGGAAAGACGTCCGACCTTCCGCACATCTGCGAGGAGGAGGACGTCGAGGAAATCATCATCGCCATGCCCACGGCCACCCAGAAGGAGCTGCGGCGCGTCATCGAACTGTGCAGCGGGACGAAACTGAAGTTCCAGTCGCTCCCGGGCGTGGGCGACCTGATCGACGGGCGGGTGACGGTCTCGCAGATCCGCCCCGTGGACATCAACGACCTGCTCGGGCGAGAGGTCGTCGCACTGGACACCGAGGCCGTCGGGCGGTTCCTCCGCGGACGCAAGATCCTCATCACCGGCGCGGGGGGAAGCATCGGTTCGGAGATGTGCCGCCAGGTGTGCAACTACCAGCCGGCGCACCTGATCCTCGTCGAGCAGGCGGAAACCCCCCTGTTCGACATCGAGAACGAGCTCCGCCGCGCCAACCCCGACCTGCCCATGACCGCCTGCATTTGCGACATCTACGACCGCAACCGCGTCATGGCGGTCTGGGACCGCTTCCATCCCGAGGTGGTCATCCACGCGGCCGCCCACAAGCACGTGCCGCTGATGGAACGCAATCCCTGCGAGGCGATCAAGAACAACATCCTGGGAACCAAGAACGTTGCCGACGCCTCCTGCAAGTACGGCGCGAACGAGTTCGTGATGATCTCGACCGACAAGGCCGTCAACCCCTCGTCGGTCATGGGCGCGTCCAAGCGCGTCGCCGAAATTTACACCCAGGCGCTCAACGGGCAGAAGGACTGCAAGACGCAGTTCAAGGCCGTCCGGTTCGGAAACGTCCTGGGCTCCAACGGGTCGGTCGTCCCCACGTTCCGCAAGCAGATTTCCGCCGGCGGGCCCGTCACCGTCACCCACCCGGAGATGACCCGCTACTTCATGACCATTCCCGAGGCGGCGCAATTGGTGCTCCAGGCCGCCGCCACCGGAACCGGCGGGGAAATCTACCTGCTGGACATGGGCGAACCGGTCAAGATCGTGGACCTGGCGCGGCAGATGATCACGCTCTCGGGCTTCCGTCCCGGAGAGGACATCGACATCCAGTTCACCGGCGTGCGCCCGGGCGAGAAGCTCTTCGAGGAACTCCGCACCGAGGGCGAGGACATCCGCCCCACCGTCCACCCCAAGGTCATGGTCTGGAAGCACTGCCCCACGCCCTGGGAAAAGGCGCAGGCGTCCGTCGAGGAACTCGCGACGATGCAGAACAGCACCGACCGCGACGCGATCGTCGCCCAGCTCAAGAAGATCATCCCCGAATACACGCCGCTGAACCCGCCGTCGGCGCAGAGCAACTCGCAAGCCGCCGCCAAACCCGCCAGCGTCTCCTGAAATGCGCCCGCGGGTAAAACGCTCCTGACGCCGCCGCGTCAGCCGATGTAGCCTTCCTTCTCCAGGTGCAGGATGATCTGCTGGGCGCATTCCTCAGGCGTGATGTCGGTGGTGTCCAGCACGATCTCCGCGTCCGCCGGCGGCTCGTACGGGTCGCTGATGCCCGTGAACTCCTTGATCAGCCCCGCGCGGGCCTTGGCGTAGAGTCCCTTTGTATCGCGCTGCTCGCAGACCTCCAGCGGCGTGGCGACGTGCACCAGGATGTACCCCCCGCCGGCCGAGATCAGGCGGCGGTTCTCCCTCCGCACCGCGTCGTACGGGGCGATCGGCGCGCACAGCGCGATCCCGCCGTTCTTCGTGATCTCCGACGCCACGAACCCGATCCGCCGGATATTGATGTCGCGATGCTCCCGCGAAAAGCCCAGCTCGCTGGAAAGGTTCCTGCGCACGATATCGCCGTCCAGCAGCGTCACGGGGCGCCCGCCCATCTCCAGCAGTTTCACCAGCAGCACGTTGGCGATCGTGCTCTTGCCCGAGCCGCTCAGTCCGGTGAAGAACACCGTGAAGCCCTGGTTCCTGCGCGGCAGATAGGTGCGGCGAAGCTCCTCGACGACCTCGGGAAAGCTGAACCATGCGGGAATCTCGCGTCCCTCGGCCAGGCGGTCGCGAAGCTCCGTGCCGGAAATGGAGGCCGTCTGCGCCTGCGGCGGAACCTCGTCCTCCGGCAGGTACGCGTCGCGCTCCGGCAGGTACACCATGTTCTTGAACGGAACCATGCCGATGCCCAGCTCCCGCTCATGCTTGCGGAGCAGTTCCTGCGCGTCGTACGGGCCGTAGAACGGCTTGCCCTTCGAGTCCGACCCCGGGCCCGCGTGGTCGCGCCCCACGATGAAGTGCGTGCAGCCGAAATTCTTGCGGATGATCGCGTGCCAGACCGCCTCGCGCGGGCCGCCCATCCGCATCGCCAGCGGCAGCAGGCTCATCATGGCCGTGTTGTGCGGGTAGTGCGTCAGGATCGCCTGGTAGCAGCGGACGCGGGTGTAGTGGTCCACGTCGCCGCTCTTGGTCATTCCGACGACGGGGTGGATCAGCAGGTTGGCCTCCAGCTCGCCGGCGGCGCGGAACGTCAGCTCCTGGTGGGCGCGGTGGATCGGATTGCGGGTCTGGAACGCCACGATCTTCCGCCAGCCCAGCGCGGCGAATTTCTCCCGCACCTGCGCGGGGGTCATCCGCCACTCGACGTAATCGTAATGATGCGGTACGCGGACGCCCTCGATCGAGCCGCCGACGTACCACGGGTGGGCGGTCTTGAGCAGATATCCGACGGCAGGATGCTCCGGGTTGGACGTCCCGAAGACCTGCTCCGCCTCGGCCTGCCGGTCGGGCTGCCAGACGTCCTGGACCGTCAGCACGGCCAGCACATAGCCCTCCAGGTCGCGCAGGGCGAGTTTTGAACCGCGCTGGAGCCTGCGGGCGAGTTCCTCCTTGACGTCCAGCGTGACAGGGATCGGCCAAAGCACGTCGTTCGCAAGGCGCATCTTCGCGCAGACGGAGTCGTAATCGGCGCGGCTGAGGAACCCCCGCAGCGGCGAGAATCCGCCGTTCATCATCAGCTCGAGGTCGCAAAGCTGGCGCGGCGTCAGGTTCCAACTCGGCCAGTCGCGGCAGTGCCTTTTCAGTTCGGCCGCCCGCTCGGGGGCGACCATCAGGTCCACGAGTTCTCCGCCGTGGGGTACGATCAGGTGTCCGTCCGTCATGAGGCATCGCTCCTTCGGGCCGCCGGGATGAGCGGTCGGCCGCAATCTTGACAAGACCGGTAGAGTACCCGCCCTTGCGCGATTCTCGCAAGGCTGAATCTGAAGAGATACCGGAAACCGGGCACAAAAAGCTTGAGGGTAGCACGGCCCGTACGGACGCGTTCCCATGGAATTGCAGGTGCGAGAACACGGCTTGCGAGCAAGCCG
>DNAS01000005.1:7736-8114 GCA_003485185.1 Phycisphaerales bacterium
CTTGCGAGCAAGCCGTGCCACCCTGCGAGAAAGGATGCAAAACTGGCGGCAAGCCGGCGCGTGCGGTATCATGCGGCCAGCGGCCGCCAATCGTTCCCTGTCAACGGGAGTCTGCCGGTGCCCAAGCGAACCGTCCTTTTCGACCGCCACGAACGACTCGGGGGGCGCATCGTGGACTTTCACGGCTGGCTGCTCCCGGTGCAGTACGAGGGCATCCTTGCCGAGCACGCGCACTGCCGGCGGTCCGTCGTTGTCTTCGACACCTGCCACATGGGGCAGATCGCCATCCGCGGGGCCGAAGCCGCCGGCGAACTCTCCCGCCTGCTCACGCAAGACGCCGCCGCCCTGCCCGTCGGGCGGGCGCGGTACGGCCTGCTG
>DNAS01000005.1:8282-12148 GCA_003485185.1 Phycisphaerales bacterium
CTGCTGCTCAACGAGCGCGGCGGAATCCTCGACGACACGATCCTCCTTCGCCTCGCCGCCGACGAGTTCCTGCTGGTCGTCAACGCCGGCCCGCGCGACAGCGACTTCGACTGGCTCGCATGGCACATGCCCCGCTCGGTCACGCTGGAGGACCGCTCGCAGTCCTGGGGCAAGCTCGACGTGCAGGGCCCGGGCAGCTTCGTCGCGCTGCGCCCGCTGGTCGATGCGCATCTGGAAACATTGGGATACTTCCACGCCGTCCGCGCCAAATGCTGCGGGCGGCAGGCCATCGTCAGCCGCACCGGATACACCGGCGAACTCGGGTATGAGATTTTCCTGCCGCTGGAGGACGTGCCGGCCGTGTTCGACGAACTGGTCTCGTGCGAACCGGTGCGCCCCGCCGGGCTGGGCGCGCGCGATTCGCTGCGTCTGGAGATGTGCTACCCGCTGTACGGGCAGGACATCGACGAAGAGACCACGCCGCTGGAGGCGGACCTGGGGCGGTTCGTGAACCTCGGGCGGGAGTTCATGGGCGTTTCGGCGCTGCGGGCGGTTGCGGCGGCGGGCGTGCGCCGCCGGCTGGTCGCGTTTCGCGCCGAGACGCGCCGCCGGGCGGAAAGCGGCATGGAGATCGCCACGCCGGACGGGCAGGCCGTCGGCGCCGTCACCAGCGCCGCGTTCGCGCCGAGCCTGGGCGTGTCGATCGCGATGGGTTACGTGGAGGCCGCCTGCGCGAAAAGCGGCGCGGCGATGTCCATCCGCCACGCACGCGGCGAGTTGCCGGTTGTGCAGGCGGACAAACCGCTGTATAAGCAAGGCACCTGCCGCACCGCCGATCTGGGTTCGTGAAAAGAGGAGCTCCGCAGATGAACGCGCCGACAGACCTGCTGTACACCGACCAGCACGAATGGATTCGCGTCCAGGGCCGGACGGGCACGGTGGGCATCTCCGACTTCGCGCAGAACGCTCTGGGCGACGTGACGTTCATCGACCTGCCCGCCGTCGGGACCGTCCTGGCGCGGGGCGCCGAGGCCTGCGCCATCGAGTCGTGCAAGGCGGCCTCCGGAATCTACGCACCCGTCGGCGGAAAGGTCACGGAGGTCAACGCCGCGTTGACCGACGATCCGGGACTGGTCAACCGCGAACCGTACGGCAAGGGCTGGCTGTTCAAGTTGGCGGTCGCCGACCCGTCCGACCTGGACCGCCTCATGAAGGCGGCGCAGTACCAGGAGTTCTGCGCGAAGGAAGCCTGATGCCCTTCATCGCCAACACCGACGAGCAGCGCCGGCAGATGCTCGCGGAGATCGGCCTGACGGCCGATGACCTCTTCGCGCCCATCCCCTCCGAGCTGCGCTGCGACGAGTTGAACCTTCCGTCCGGGATGTCGGAGCAGAAGACCCGGGAGCACATGGCCAAACTGTCCGGGCGGAACGCCTCGCACCTGGTGAGTTTCCTGGGTGGCGGGTTCTACGATCACTTCATCCCGGCGGCGGTCGAGGCCATCGCCTCGCGAAGCGAGTTCTACACCGCCTACACCCCCTACCAGCCGGAAATCTCCCAGGGAACGCTCCAGGCGATCTACGAGTACCAGTCGGCCGTCTGCCGCCTGACCGACATGGAAGTCGCCAACGCCTCGCTCTATGACGGCGGCACGGCCATCTACGAGGCCATCATGATGGCCCTGCGCGTCACGGGGCGACAGCGCGTGATCGTGGACGAGTCGGTCAACCCGATCTATCGCAAGATGATCCGCTCGTACACGCGCAACCTGGGCATCGAACTTCTGGAGACGCCGGTTCGCCTGGCGGTGGGAAAGCCCGACCGCGAGCGGATTGCCGCCGAACTCGACGAGCGAACCGCCGCGCTGGTGGTGCAGAATCCCAACTTCTTTGGCGTGATCGACGATGTTTCCGACCTCGCCGCCGCCGCCCACGCGCGGGGGGCGCTGCTGCTGGTCTCGTGTTACCCGGTCTCGCTGGGGTTGCTCAAGACGCCCGGCGCGATGGGCGCCGACATCGTCACCGGCGAAGGCCAGAGCCTCGGCATGGGCGTGTCGTTCGGCGGGCCGTACCTGGGCTTCATGGCCGCCCGGATGGAGCACGTCCGCAAGATGCCCGGGCGACTCGTCGGGCGGACCGCCGACCACCAAGGGCGGCAGGGATTCGTCCTGACCCTCCAGGCCCGCGAGCAGCACATCCGCCGCGAAAAGGCCACCAGCAACATCTGCACCAACGAGGGGCTCTGCGCCCTGACCGCCTTGGCGCACCTGTGCCTGCTGGGCAAGGAGGGCCTCCGCGAGCTGGCGCAATGCTGCGCCGACAAGGCGTACTACGCGCAGCAGCGCCTTCTATTCGTGCCGGGCGTGACGCTGCGCTACCCGAAGCAGTGGTACTTCAACGAATTCATCCTCGAATTGCCCGAACGCGCCGAGGCGGTCATCCGCCGCCTGCTGGAGCGGGGCTTCGCGGCGGGGTTCCCCCTCTCGCGATACTATGAGGGCATGGACCGGTCGCTGCTGGTGGCCGTCACGGAAAAGCGGACCAAGGAAGAGATCGACCTGCTGGCCCACGCGCTGGAGGCGTCGCTGTGAAACTGATTTTTGAAAAGTCAGTTCCGAACCGCCGGGGCCCGCGCCCCGTCGAGAGCGACGTGCCCGTCCGCGCCGAGCTTCCGCCGGCCCTTTTGCGCGACCGCCCAGCCGAGTTGCCGGAAGTCTCCGAGCTGGACGTCGTGCGGCACTTCACCGAGTTGTCGCGCAGGAATTTCGGCGTGGACAACGGGTTCTACCCCCTCGGCTCGTGCACGATGAAGTACAACCCCAAGGCCACCGAGCGGATCGCGCATTACCCGGGCTTTTTTTACCTGCATCCCCTGCTGCCGCAACTGCCCGAGGGCGAGCGGCTTGTCCAGGGCGCGCTGGAGATTATCTACGAGCTGGGGCGACGCCTGTGCGAAATCTGCGGGATGGCGGCGTTCACCACCCAGCCGCTTGCGGGCGCCCACGGCGAGCTGACCGGCACGATGATCATGGCGGCCTACCATCGCGAGCGGGGCAATCGCAAGCGCATCGTGCTGATTCCCGACAGCGCCCACGGCACGAACCCCGCCAGCGCCGCGATCGCGGGCTTCGCGGTGCAAACCGTGCCGTCCGACGAAACCGGCGTGACGGACGTCGAGGCGCTGCGCCGGATGATGTCCGACGAGGTGGCCGGGCTGATGCTCACCTGCCCCGACACGCTGGGGCTGTTCCACCCGCGCATCCGCGAGATCTGCGACATCGTTCACGCTGCCGACGGCTTGATGTATTGCGACGGGGCGAACCTCAACGCGCTGCTGGGCGTGTGCCGCCCGGGCGACCTGGGTTTTGACATCCTGCACGTGAACCTGCACAAGACGTTTGCCACCCCGCACGGGGGCGGCGGGCCCGGCGCCGGGCCGGTGGGCGTCTGCGAAAAGCTCGTCGAGTTCCTGCCCGCGTCGGTCGTCCGACGGCGGCAGGACGGCACGTACTGCCTGGACTACGACCTGCCCCGATCCATCGGCTACGTGGCGCCGTTCTACGGGAACTTCGGCATCCTGGTCCGCGCGTACGCGTATCTGCTGATGCTCGGGCGCGAGGGCCTGCGGCGCGTCAGCGAGAACGCGGTGCTCAACGCCAACTACGTCCGCTGCAAGCTCCGCGGGCATTACGACCTTCCGCACGGGCAGGTCTGCATGCACGAGTGCGTCTTTTCCGCGGCCCGTCAGGCGGCGCGCGGCGTGCGGGCGATGGACGTCGCCAAGGCGCTGATCGACCGCGGATTCCACCCCCCGACGGTCTACTTCCCCCTGACGGTCCCCGAGGCGATGATGATCGAGCCCACCGA
>DNAS01000005.1:12275-12705 GCA_003485185.1 Phycisphaerales bacterium
GCGATGATGATCGAGCCCACCGAATGCGAGAGCCGAGAGACACTCGACGCGTTCCTCGCCGCGATGATCGAGATTGCCGAACTGGCGGAGCTTGACCCGCAGGCCGTCACGAACTGCCCCACCACCACGCCCGTCGGGCGCCTGGACGAGGTGCTCGCCGCCCGGAAGCCCGACCTGGCCTCGCTGGCGGCGCGGTGACGGGCGGAACTACACCCCCACGTCGTATCGGGTCATCGCTTCCTTCGGGCGGACGTCGCGCGACTCGCACCCGCGGGCGCCCATGGCCAGCAGGTACGGCACGAGGACGGCGGCGCTGCCGAGGGCGTGGCTGAACCAGTCTTTCCACTCTGCCGTTCGGGTGCCGGCGAGTTTCTGCGCCCATTCCACCAGCCCCCCCGCCGCTGCGGCCAGCACGATTCCCGCCAGTCCC
>DNAS01000005.1:12854-13427 GCA_003485185.1 Phycisphaerales bacterium
GAGCACGATTCCCGCCAGTCCCAGCCAGACTTTGCGCACCCCCATCAGCAGCGCCAGCAGCAGCCCGAGGAAAAATCCCACCCCCGCGTGGAGCATCCGCTCCCCGAACCCGAACGTTCCTGCCGCCCAGACGATCAGCCCGTCGTTCCTCGCGACGGCCAGCAGGAGCATGATTCCCACGCAGAGGACCAGGAGGATCGCGCCCGGTCGGCGGGTCTGGGGTCCGGCCAGCATCGCCGGAAGCAGTCCCCAGGTGAAGGCGACGGAAAGCGTGACGGCGGGGAGGAACAACCCGCCGGGGGCCAGCATCGCGCAAGCGGCCAGCACCGACGCGGAGGTCCACGTCAGGGCACGGCCGAGGTCTCCGCGGGCGCTGCGGTGGGCGTGCCCCAGCAGCCAGACCGTCGTGACGAGCATTCCTCCGACCAGCCAGAGCAGCCCGCCCCACCCGCAAACGGCGCCGAGGACGACCAGCCCTGCCTCGGCGGCGCCGATCTGCGCGAAGGCCGCCTCCCCCCGCCCCCAGACGCCGGCGGAATACGCGCGGGCGAAAGGCATCTCGGGTCGCCAGAG
>DNAS01000191.1 GCA_003485185.1 Phycisphaerales bacterium
CGCGGAGCTTGGCGTCGAGGTTGCTCAGGGGCTCGTCGAACAGGAAGCACGCGGGGTGGCGCACGATCGCCCGCCCGACGGCCACCCGCTGCCGCTGCCCGCCCGACAGCGCCTTGGGCTTGCGGTCCAGCAGGTCCTTGATGCCCAGGATCTGCGCCGCCTCCTGCACCCGCTGGTCGATTTCCTTTTTCGGGAAGCCCCGCAGTTTCAGCGCGAAGGCGAGGTTCTTGTAGACCGTCATGTGCGGATAGAGGGCGTAGTTCTGGAAGACCATGGCGATGTCGCGATCCTTCGGCGCCACGTCGTTGACCACGCGCTCGCCGATCTGGATCGTCCCCTCGGTGATCTCCTCCAGCCCCGCGACCATCCGCAGCGTGGTGCTCTTTCCGCAGCCGGACGGGCCCACCAGCACCACGAATTCCTTGTCCGCGATCTTGAGATTGATGTCCTTCGCCGCTCGGACATCTCCGGGATACACTTTTCCGACATTCGCCAGAATGACCTGTGCCATTGCTTCATCCACCTCGGATTGCTCGGGGTCTCAAACTTCCGCGCCGGTCGGCGCGACCCTCAGGGAAAACCGTTGAGGGAAACCGGAATCATAGACCATTTCCGTGCGAATGACAAGGCGACTTCTTTCGTGCTCCCGCGACGTCCGGAATGAACGGGACTTGTCACTACGCCATTGAGCATTGGGCCCCGGTAGGCTATAGTGTCCGTTTCGAATGTGGTTGGCGGAGGGTCAGCCGTCGGCGGCTGGTCCGAGAGGTTCCCTCCGGCCGGCGAGGAAACGCCGCCCGGGCGGCGCAATTGGCAGGTGGAAAGGTCACGATGAAATACGTGTTCGTCTTCTGCGCCCTGGCCCTGGTGGCGGCAGGGACGCTGACCAAACTGACGGAACCGGACGCCCGCAGCCCCGTGCCCGTGGTCTACTGGGCGACGGACCCCAATCCAGCGCGCATCGAGCAGATCCGCCTCTTCCACGAATGGCTGGTCAAGAACGGATACACCACGCCGGAGGGCAAACCCGCCATCGAACTCCGCCTGGACACCGTGAATTTCGACTCGAGCAAGCTGATCGTCCAGGGCGTTTCGGGGGTGGCGGCCGACATCTGGGACCGCGGCGTGCCGGACCTGGAGAACTACTCCCTGCTGGCCGACATAACGGAAGATGCCCGCCGCCTGGGATTCGACACGAGCCACACGTACCCCGCCCTGGCGGACCTGCTGAGCGTCGACGGAAAGCAGTACGGATTTCCCTGCAACGTCTACGTCGTAAATTTCTGGGGCAACGCCGACACCTTCGCCAAGTACAAAATGAAGCCCCCGCCGCGAAGCTGGGACATCGAGACGTTCGAGCGGATCGGAAAAGAATTCGTCGGCAAGGCCAACCCGCCGGGAAAGCGGCGGACGGTGTTCTTCACCAGTGCCGCCAACGCGACCCTTCTTCGCGTCCTGGCCCGCAGCGAGGGGCTGGACCAGTTCAACGAGACGCTCACGAAGTGCACCCTGGACGACGAACGTTTCGCCCGATCGCTGGCGATGGGCTACAAGTGGACGTACGAGGACCACATCCTGCCCAGCGCCGCCGACGAATCCTCGTTCGCCACGCAGGCGGGCTACGGCGGCACGCACCTGAGCCTGTTCCAGCAGGGCAACTACGGGATGATCGCCATCGGGCGATACATGCTGATTCGCCTGCGGGATTTCGCGTCGCCCCCGCGGTTGTTCCTCAGCCACCTGCCCTACGTGGAGTTCGAGAACACCTTCGTCGGCACGCGGGCGGCGGGCATCTACGCCGGAAGTTCCCGCAAGAAGGAATCCGCCTGGTTCCTGGCGTTCCTGGCCAGCAAGGAATACAACGACAACATCGTCGCCGACGCCGACTCCCTTCCGCCGGACCCGGCCGCCACCACAACGGAGGCGTTCCGCCATCCGCCCGAGCATCCCAACGAATGGGGCACGCACGAGGCCGCCGCCCGCGCCGCCCAGACCATCGCCATCGTGGAAAGCCGCAGCCCCTTCATCGAGCCTTCCTCCGTGGGGCGAATCGTCAACGTGCGGATCCAGGAAGTCATGACCGGGCGGGCCACTCCCGCACAGGCCGCAAAGGACACCGCCGAGCGGATCAACGAGGAGATCCAGCGGACCCTGGCGGAAAGCCCGTCTCTTCGCGCGCGATACGAGGAGCTGGCGGCCTTGCAGGAAAAAATCGACCAGTACCGGCGCGAGGGAAAGAAAGTTCCGCTGGACTGGATCAAGAACCCCTTCTATCGGCGGTATTACGTTCATAAAGGCTGGGCGCAGGAGAATTGACGGATGAGCTGGAGTCGAGCCAAAAAACGAAGCCTGGCGCTGGGATTGGCCTTTCTGGCGCCCAACATCCTGGGCTTCCTGTCGTTCACGCTGTTCCCGCTGGTGTTCAGCCTGATTCTGGCGTTCACGAACTGGGACCTGCGGCTGCACAACATATTCCGCCAGGAGACGCTCCGGTTCGCGGGGTTCGAGAACTTCTCGCGCCTGCTGACGGAGCGGGATTTCTGGAAATACCTGGGCAACACGGCGTTCCTGATGATGGGCATTCCGTTCGGCATCGCCGGGAGCCTGATCACCGCGATCCTGCTGAGCCGGGACCTGCGCGGGGGCAGCCGGCGGATCTGGGTGTACCTGGTGGCGGTGGTGCTGCTGGTGCTGGGGACGGGCGCGTTGCTGCTGGCCGGCGCAGGCGCGACGGGCATGACGATCCTCATCGCCGGGCTGGTGGGCCTGATTTTGATGGGCGGGACGCTGGGCGGTTCGACGGTGTATCGCACGCTGTTCTACCTGCCGCACTTCACCGCCGGCGTGGCGACCTTCATCCTGTGGAAGAAGCTCTACAACCCCCACACCGGACCGATCAACAACGCGCTGCGCCCGCTGCTCCAGTCCTTCGGCTCGGTCATCCAGGCGACTCCCCCGGGGGTGCTCCGGGGAATCGCCTGGGCCTGCCTGGTGGGAATGGCGATGCTGGTCCTGACGGCGCTGCGCCGCCTGAGCAGGGCGTGGCGCGACGGCGAGGCCGGGAGGCTCTCGGTGGTCCTGGGCGGGGCGCTGCTGCTGGCGCCGGCCGCCCTGGCGACCCGCTGGGCGCCCTGGTCGGAAGGCGGATTGGCGCTGGCCGGCGCCGCCGGCGCGATGACCGTGCTGGCGCTGGCGGCGGCGATCGTGCGGAAGCGCGAATTCCGCTGCCGGCATGACGAGGGCCTGGGCTTCGCCCTGATGTTCTGCGGCGTGCTGATGATCGCCCAGTTCGCCCTTCTGGGCCTGTCCCGCGTGGCGGCGGCGCTTCCGGCGATGGCAGCCAATCCCGACGGAATGACCCCGCCCGAGTGGATCACCAGCTACTACTGGGCCAAACCCGCCATCATGATCATGGGATTCTGGGGCGCCATCGGGTCCAACAACATGCTGCTGTACCTGGCCGGGCTCAGCAACGTGCCGCAGGACCTGTACGAGGCGGCGTCCATCGACGGCGCCTCGCCGATGCAGCGGTTCTGGAACGTCACCTGGCCGCAACTGGCGCCCGTGACGTTCTTCATCGTGGTCATGAGCGTGATCGGCGGGCTCCAGGGCGGGTTCGAGATGGCCCGCACGATGACCCAGGGCGGACCGGCGGGCGCCACAACCACGCTGAGCTACTTCGTCTATACGCAGGGCTTCGAGACCGGCCGGCTGGGTTACGCCTCCGGAATCGCCTGGACCCTGTTCCTGCTGGTCTTCCTGGTCACCCTCTTCAACTGGAAATTCGGGAACAAGTATGTCAACGATTGAGACCCAACCGAGCGGAGCTCCCTTGCGCCACCAGCACAGCGCCGGGGTTTTCGTCCACAGGCTCGCCGGCGCCGGCGTGTTCCACGTCGTGTTGACCCTCCTGGGCCTGGCGCTGGTGCTTCCGTTCGTCTGGATGCTGCTGACCAGCTTCAAGCCCCTCGAAGAGGTCAACCTGGAGAACTGGATTCCCACCCGCTGGCTGCCCGGAAACTACGCCGAAGTGTTCGAGACCAAGGGGCTCCAGTTCGGACGATGGTACTGGAACTCCATCTTCATCGCCTCGTGCGTGACCTTCCTCCAGGTGTTCACCAGCTCCCTGGCGGCCTTCAGCTTCTCCCGGCTGAACTGGCCCGGGCGGAATAAGGTTTTCCTGCTCTACCTGGCCACCATGATGCTGCCGGGACTGGTCATGATGATCCCCAACTACCAGGTGATGATTGAGCTGGGCCTGGTGGATTCGTACGTGGGGCTGGTCCTTCCGGCGTCGTTCAGCGCGTTCGGCACGTTCCTGCTGCGGCAGTTCATGCTGACGATTCCGTCCAGCCTGGACGAGGCCGCCGAGATCGACGGCGCGGGCAAGTGGCGCCTCTACTGGGACATCATCCTGCCCCTGTGCCGCCCCGGACTGATCACGCTGACCATCTTCACCTTCATCGGAAGCTACCAGAGCTTCTTCTGGCCTCTGGTCATGCTCAAGAGCCTGCACCGCTACACGCTGCCCATCGGGCTGCTGTTCTTCGACTCCTCGCAAGGGCAGCAGACGAACCTGCTGATGGCGGCCGTCACGATGTCCGTCGCCCCGATGATCGTGGTGTTCGTGGTGCTCCAGAAATACCTGGTCAAGGGCATCCAGCTGGGCGCGGTGAAGGGTTGAGCGGAAAGGTCTTGCGCGGACGAGACGCCCGCGACGCGAACCCAAGCACCCCCGCTTGACAGCGGGGGCTGGTTTCCTTCCTTCGCGAATCGAGAGTTCTCGTCGAAAGCGGGTCAGTACGTGCCGATCTGCCGGCCGCGGTCCACGAAGTATTTGTACGTTTCGTAGTTCACCCGGTCCGAGACGCTGTGATCGGTGTGCAGGATGTATCCGCTGCCTTCCATCGCGATCGGGAGCTTGGCCTGGAGTTCCGCCTCGACGGCCTGGAGGTTGTTGCTCTCGAGGGTGCGGATGTCCAAGCCGCCGCAGAAGGCGATCCGGTCTCCGTAGTCCTTCTTGAGTTTCACCAGGTCCATGCCCGCCTTGACCTCCATGGCCTGGAGGCAGTCCATGCCCGCCTCGATCAGCCCCGGCACGAGCGGCTCGACGTACCCGCACGAATGGACGATCACCGGGCAGCCGAGGGCATGGGCGGCGGAAAACGTCTTCTTGTGCGCCGGCCAGACGATGTCCTTGTACATCGCCGGGGACATGAAGGGCTTTTCCTTGAACCCCATGTCCTCGTAGTACCAGATGCCGTCGGGGCGCCCCTCCTCGGCAAAGAGCATCTCCTGGAGCTTCAGTGTCAGGTCTGCGTAGACGGTGCACATGTCCTTGACCCAGTCGGGGTCCAGCGCCATTCCCATCAGCATGTATTCGTGCCCGCAGACCGGGTGCATGCACTCGAAGACGTTGATTCCCGCCCAGCAGAAGAACAGTTGCCGCTGCTGGCACTCGCGCCTGAGTTCGCGGTAGCCCTCGAAATTGATCCGCCGGCGCAGGACCGACTCGTCCACGAGCTTCGGGCGGACGTGCTCTTCCCATCCGGCGCGGTCCTGCACGAGGAAATCCACGTGCTCCGGGGTGCCGGACTTGTTCTTCCACCATCGCAGCAGGGCGCCGTTTCCGTTGCGAACGAGCTTGGTCTCGGCGGTTTCCTCGACGATTTCCTCGGGCTTGTCCAGGTCGGCGACCAGGTTGAACACCCACGCGGTGCGGATGTCGAACCCGAAATGGTCGCCCAGCTTCTCGCCCTCGCGGATGTGTCCCTCAGTCGTCCACTTCCTCATCACGTCGCCCCAGAAACTTTCGCACACGGCGACGTGGTCGATCGGCTGGCGCTTCAGCGTCCTGGCGACGCGTTCCTTGCTCGTCAATTTCGACATTTGAGACTCCCATGCCCGTCGTGTCGAGTGGTCGGGCGGAAAGCGGTCAGGCCTTGAGGGCCTTGCGGAGTGCGGCTGCCTTGTCGGTCTTTTCCCAGGTGAATTCCTTGCGGGCACGCCCGAAATGCCCGTCGTGGGCCGTCTCGCGATAGATCGGGCGCTGGAGCTTCAGGTGCGAAATGATCTCTCGCGGTTTGAGGGGGAACAGCTCGCGCACGGCCTGCGCGAGGCATTCCTCGTCCACGACGCAGGTTCCCTCGCACTGGACCAGCACGCTGATGGGCTCGGCCACGCCGATCGCGTATGACAACTGCACCTCGCAGACCTTCGCCAGACGGGCCGCCACGATGTTCTTGGCGATGTACCGGGCCATGTAGCTGGCCGAACGGTCCACCTTGGACGGATCCTTTCCGCTGAACGCCCCGCCGCCATGCCGCCCGCGCCCGCCGTAGCTGTCCACGATGATCTTGCGCCCCGTCACGCCGGTGTCCCCGTGCGGTCCGCCGATGACGAACCGGCCCGTCGGGTTGATGTGGAACTTGATCCGGTTCGACCACATCCCCGGGCACTCGTCGGCGATGACCGGGCGGATGATCTTGTTGACCAGCTCCTGCTTGGCCTTGTCCGACAGGTTGCCGGTCTTCGGGTCGATCACGGACTCGTTGTGCTGCGTGGACAGGACGATGGTGTCGATGCGCTTCGGCTGCCCGGCGACGTATTCGATGGTCACCTGGCTCTTTCCGTCGGGGCGCAGCCACTTGACCATGCCTTCCTCGCGCGCCCGGCTGAGGCGGAACGTCAGGCGGTGGGCGAGCTGGATCGGAAGCGGCATGCATTCCCGCGTCTCGTCGCACGCGAACCCGAACATCAGCCCCTGGTCGCCCGCGCCCTGTTCCTTGTCCTTGGCGGCCGTCACGCCCAGTGAAATGTCCGCCGACTGGCTGTGCAGGCTGCGCAACACCGCGCACGAGCGATAATCGAACCCCGTCGAGGGATCGTCGTATCCGATGGAGCGGATGGTTTCCCGGGCGGTGTCCTCGGCCGCCAACAACGCTTCCTCGGCCTTGTGGTTGTGCACCGTGATCTCGCCGGAAAGCACGACCAGGCCCGTGGTCACCAGCGTCTCGCAGGCGACACGGGCGTCCGGGTCCTTGGCAATCAGGCTGTCCACGATCGCGTCGGAAATCTGGTCCGCCACCTTGTCCGGATGCCCCTTGGTGACCGACTCACTGGTAAACAGGAATTTCGTACCTTGCGAACTGTTGGCCATGTGGTTCCATTCCTTCTGTCAGGTCGGGCCTCCGCGGAGGCCCGGAAAAACCGAAAGCAACAGTGTAGGCGTTTGGGCTCCCGGAAACAAGCGGGCACAACCCATTCCTCGCGAAATGCCCTTGCGTTCGGTCCGGGCTTCTGGCATAAGGTCGAAACCTTTTTGGGGAGGAACCCGCGGATGAAAGCCGTCATGGTGATGTTCGACTCCCTCAACCGCCACCTGCTGCCGCCGTACGGCTGCGACTGGACGCACATGCCGAATTTCAAGCGCCTGGCGGAACGGACGGCCGTGTTCGACTGCAACTACGTGGGCTCCATGCCCTGCATGCCCGCGCGCCGCGAGTTGCACACCGGGCGGTACAACTTCCTGCACCGCTCCTGGGGGCCGATCGAACCGTTCGACGATTCCATGCCCGAAATCCTCAAGAGGAACGGCGTCTACACGCACCTCGTCAGCGACCACTACCACTACTGGGAAGAAGGCGGCGCCAACTACCACACGCGCTATCGCACGTGGGAGATCGAGCGCGGGCAGGAAGGCGACGTGTGGATCGGGCAGGTGGCCCGCCCGGTGATTCCCGAGTGCGTCGCCCCGCGGGACGGACCGTGGTGGGAGCAGGAGTTCATCAACCGGGAGTTCATGAAGCGGGAAGAGCTCCAGCCGCAGGCAAGGACGTTCGCCCGCGGCCTGGAGTTCCTCCGCCGCAACCACGCCGCCGACAACTGGTTCCTCCAGATCGAGACGTTCGATCCGCACGAGCCGTTCTTCACGCAGAAGAAGTACAAGGACCTGTATCCGCACGAGTACAAGGGCCCGCACTTCGACTGGCCCCCCTACCGCTACACCCACCAGGAGACGCCCGAGCAGGTGGCGCACTGCCGGTACGAATACGCCGCCCTGCTCAGCATGTGCGACGAGTATCTCGGCAAGGTGCTCGACCTGATGGACGAACTGGACCTCTGGAAGGACACCCTGCTGATCGTCAACACGGACCACGGGTTCCTGCTGGGCGAGCACGATTCCTGGGCCAAGTGCTGGTGCCCCTTCTACGAGGAACACGCGCGGACGCCCCTGTTCATCTGGGACCCCCGCAGCCGGGTCGCGGGCCAGCGCCGCGCGAGCCTGACGCAGACGATCGACCTGGCGCCCACGCTGCTGGAGTTCTTCGGCCTGGAGCCCACGGCGGACATGCAGGGAAAGAGCCTCCAGCGAACGATCGCCGACGACACGCCCGTGCGCCAGGCCGCCCTGTTCGGCATCCACGGCGCGCACGTCAACGTGACCGACGGGCGGTACGTCTACATGCGCGCTCCCGCGAAGCGCGAGAACGAACCGCTGTTCAACTACACCCACATGCCCTGCCACATGCGCCACACCTTCAACGTCAAGGAGATGCAGAACATCGATCTGGCCGAACCGTTCGCCTTCACCAAGGGATGCCGCACGATGAAGATCCCCGCCAACGGCAAATGGGCGAACAATCCGGACCCGCGAATCTACCAAAACTGGCTGTGGGACACCCGGACCGACCCCCGCCAGCAGAACCCCCTGGACGACGCAAAGATCGAGCGGCGGATGATCGATCACCTCGTGAGCCTGATGAAGGACAACGACGCGCCGGCCGAACAGTTCGAGCGCCTCGGCTTGAAAGCGTAGCGTCCGGGGCGGCACGGCACGGGTGCCACCCTCGCGGTCTGCTTGAGAGTGTCTTGGGTCGGGTGCCACCCTCAAGCGCGGTCTGCTTGAGGGTGTCTTCCGCACGGTCAAGCAAACAGCGCTTGACCGTGGCGCCCCGGAAACCGTCAGGCTTCGAGCGTCGCCAGCAGCGTGCCGTAGCGTGCGAGCTTGTCCGGGCGGACGCGCAAGGCCTTCGGCGGCGAGCCCAGCCGCCCGCCATAGCCGAACCGCGGCGAGGGCGTCGTCAGGTCGTCGGACAGCAGGAACCGCCCGTAGTTGCCCTCCACGAATCGCGGGACGGGAATGCCCGTCAGCAGGCGGCGCTGCGCCGCGGAGAGGATTCCGCTCTCCCCCACCATGCATCCGACGACGAACGGCACGCCGCGATCGGCCGCCAGGCGGGCCAGGTCCGCCGTGGCGGAAAGCCCGCCGTTTTTCGAGATGCGAAGATTCCACCAGACCTTCGCCCCTGCCGCCAGCAGCGCTCGCGCGTCGTCGCCCGTCCGCAGCGATTCGTCGGCGATCAGGGGCAGCGTGCAGTGGGCCGCCAGGTCCGCCAGCGCCTCGGGCGGACCGAACACCGGCTGTTCCACCGCGCACACGCCGTATTGTGCCAGTTCCTCCACGCGCGCGGGGGCGGAGGCGACGTCCCACCCGCCGTTGACATCCACACGCAGCGTGCACTTGCCACGGGCAATCGCCCGTCCGATCCGCCGGTCCACCGCCGCGAGATTCGCCCGATCGGTCTCGTAGCCGAACCCCAGCTTGAGCTTGAAGTCCCGCAGTCCGTACAGACGCATCCAAGGCAGCCGCCGCGCCGTCCGGTCCGGGTCGGCCGAGCCCAGCACGCCGGAGACCCGCGCGCGGATGGGGGCCTGGGCGGCGGGCAGCGCGAGCGCGTCGGCCAGCGCCAATTCCAGCGCGCAGCGAGCGGCCGTGATGCACCGCTCGTCGGCGGCGCGGACCGGCAGCGCGCGAACCTGCTCGGGCCCGACCGGTTTTCCCGCGACGGCCGGCCAGAGCGCCGCAGCCAGGTCCGCCGGCACGGTTTCCAGCGTCTCGCCGGTGACGTAGTCTCGCGGGAGCGTCTCGCCCCAGCCGACGGCGCCGTCGTCGAACGTCACGCGCGTGACAATCGCCTCGGCCAGCTCGCGCGAGGCAGCGGCATGCTCAAACGACCGCATGGGAATCGCGGTGCGATGGATGTCCAATCGGATGGGGTTCGCCATGTCTTTCCCGTCCCGCCGGTCTGGCCGAGCGCACGACATAGAGTGTACGGCCGCGGGGCAATGCGGTCAAAGACGCTACGCCGACATTCCGTGTTCCGGGTTCCTTCTTCCCTAGACTCTGTCTGAAAACTCCGAATCCGGGGGTGCCACGGCTTGCTTGTCAAGCCGTGTTGCCGCAAGAACACTGCTTGCAAGCAAGCAGTGCCACCCTTGTTGGTACATCTGGCGAGGAGTTTTCAGACAGAGCCTAGTCCCAAGTCCCGAGTTCCTGGTCCCTTTCTTCTCAAAGCGCTTTTTGCCCTTGACCGTTCGCGGCCGCCTCGCTATGCTTCCGGGTCTTCCGGGAACTCCGCGAAGTGTGCGGGCTAGGCCCCAGCAGCACAAACGCAGCAAAACGCCCCCATCGTCTAGTGGCCTAGGATATCAGGTTCTCATCCTGGAGACAGGGGTTCGACTCCCCTTGGGGGTATGGACGCGGCTCCATGCGTTTCGCATGGAGCCGTTTTTATGCGCAATGCCCCGCAAATCGCGGGTTCCGCACCGAAAGGCATGTCCGATTGCGGCGCTGTGCAGCCCTCTGCGGCAGACTGCTGCGCCGGATTCTGCGCCGCTTTTTCGTCCTTCCACGCCGCCCGCTGGAAATGATCTTCCGTCAGCATGAGATAGTGCTTGCGGGCGACGGATTCCGAATTGCCGATCCACTTGGCGACGACGTAGCCGGGGAAATCCTGTTCAAGCTCCGTCTGCCTGCTGGCGCGTAGATTGTGGAACAGCCTGGGCCACCCCGAAAGCCCCGCCCGTTTGATGATCCGTTCAAACTGCGTTCGGAGATTCTGATTCTTCGCACGGTATCGCGTGATGACGTGCGGCTCCCCTTCCTGGGCCAACTCAAAGCAGTCCAGCAGATACGGGTACCCGCGCCAAGTCGGAGTCCATCGGGGCGGAATCGGGGGCAAGTGCGCCGGATTCTGCGCCGCCTGTTTGGGAATCCTGCGAATTATCAGGGGTTTTTGCCCCCTGTTCGCTTCCCCTTGTAGTCCGGCGGCTCGGTGTTCACGCACCGGGCCGCCTTTTTTTCCTGCCCGCCGACGCCGATCCGCTTTCCGCATCGGCGCCTGACGCTTCATTTCTCCATAAGTTCATTTTTTAAAAGGGAATACGCCCCGCAAGCAGGAAGGCCTCCTGACGGGATCCGGATAAACTAATGATGTTTTTTTGTAAAGTCGCGGCCGGGTCATTTCCCTATAATTCAGTAGATCGAACGCCGTATCGAGTTGTACGGAGGCCGATGCAGGAAGCCGCGCCGGCACCGCAGGGGCATCGGCGGCGCCGACCATCATGGGCTTCGGGGGTGGCTGTCATGGGGCGCCTCCGAATGCAAACGGCCGGGGCGCCGGCCTCAGAACCATGGTGGTGGACTATGAGCGGAACTGTTTCAAGAAGCCGTGGGATTTCCAAAGCCGTGCGGCGCGGCGGGTTCACACTCATTGAACTCCTGGTCGTGATCGCCATTCTGGCGCTGCTGCTGAGCCTGCTGATGCCCTCCCTGCAAAAGGCCAACGAAGTGGCCAAGGCGGCGGTCTGCCTGAGCAACCAGAAGCAGTGCGGCACGGCCTTCGCCACCTACGCCAACGACTGGGATCGACGCACGGTCGTCATGTGGCAGAATAGCGGAGGGGGCGACGCCCTTTGGCCGTCACTGTACAGCGGCGAGCCGGAAACCTTCAGCGGACTGAAGGGGCAAAAAGCATATCTTCCCGCCGGCAGCGGAATCTTCGGCTGCCCATCCAACAGAGCCTACCAGAACGACCTGAGCCATGGATACTACGGGCGCACCAACTACGGCTACGGAATGTATTCCAACGCCCTTTATCCGATTCCGACCGATCACCAGCAGTCCAAGGGATGGAATTTCAGCGAGGTCATCAAGTTCGCCCCGCCGGGCACGGTGCCGATGCCGTATTGCGAACTTCACGTGATGTTCCGGATTCCGCGCCCGGCGGACATCGTCTGGCTGGCGGACACGTCGTCCACGCGGAACTGGGAGGGGGGGAACCCGGCCGCCCAGGGCAGGATGGTGGCCGCCTTCCACCCCACCACGTCGTCGTTCCACACGTCCCGCATTCAACTGGTCCACTACACCGAGCGGGCGAACGTGTTGTTCTACGACGGGCACGCGGCGCCCATGGACATGCTGTCCCTCTACGATTCGGCGTCGAACATCCGGGCCCTGTACGACAAGGACCGGAATTTCATCGACCTGCCGTGAAGCCGCCGGCCTTTCCGAGCGATGCCCCGCCCGTCAACTGCCCTTGCGCAGGCGGAACTGGTTGGGGGTCTGTCCGGTCCGCAGGCGGAACAGGGCCGTCATGTGGGCGGCCGTCTTGAACCCCGTCTGCCGGGCGATCCGGCTGGCCGACAACGCCGTCTCGAGCAGCAGTTGCCGGACGCGCCCGATGCGATAGCGCAGGATGAAGTCGTGGGGCGTGCAGCCCAGGCGATCCTTGAACCGCCGCTCCAGCGTGGACCGGGAGATGCTCACCTGCCGCACCACGTCCTCGACGTTGATTCCGTTGGCCACGTTCTCGTGGATGAACTGCACCGCCTCGAGCAGGACGGGGTCTCGCAGGGCGGCCATGCCGCTGGAGGCCCGCACCTGGATGCCCAGCGGGGCGATCCACGTCACCTCGCGGGGCACGGGCTTTCCCGCTATCATGCGTTCCAGCGTTTCGGCGGCCTTGTAGCCGATCGTCTCCACGTTCGGCGTGACGCTGCTGAGCGTGGGATTGGACAGCTCGCAGACGACGTCGTCGTTGTCCACCCCCAGCACGGCCACGTCATAGGGCACGCGGATTCCGGCCATGGCGCAGGCTTCCAGCACCTGCCGCCCGCGCGTGTCGTTGCAGGCGAGGATCCCCGCCGGCTTGGGCAGGCGCGTCAGCCACGTCGCCAAGGAGCGCTGATCGGTCACGCGAAACTGCTCGTGCGCCTTGACGGCCCCCTTCTGCGAACGCCGGGAGAGCAGGAAGACATGTTTGACGCAGTTGGCCGGAAGGGACATCTCCTCGAACACCCGCTGGCGCTCGTCGGAGAAATCCAGCCCCCGATAGCCGCAAAACGCCAGATGCTCGAACCCGTTGTCCCGCAGGTGCTCGACGGCCGTCTCGATGACGCGGACGGGATCGGTCTCGATGACCGGGACGCCCGGAAACCGAAACGACCCGCGCAGATCGACCGTGGGCAGGTTCAACGCCCGGACGGCCGTGGCGAGGCGACGGTTTTCGATTCGCGCGATGATCCCGTCGGCCTTGAAAGCCTTGAGGCGCTTCAGGTCCAGCCGGTCGGTGAGGTAGCGCATGCCGTGGAAGAAGATCCATCGCCCGTGAATCCGTCCGTATTTGGCGATCCCCCGCAGGCAGCCGCGTCCGTAGGCGGCTGCGGCTTCCACCAGCAGGATGACTCGAGGATGGGGCTGCATCGGCAATGAACCTCCGAAAAAGAAAGCCGACTGAATACCGATACTGTGTATCACTTTATTCCATCCCGGCCTGGATGACAAGCCCCCAGGAAGGATTCGGGGATGGGAAAAAGCGGTCAGGCCGCGAAGTCAATTCGCCCGCAGATCCGCCAGGTCCGTCTCGGCGCCGACGTGGAGTTCGACGGCGTGCATGCCCGCCTCGTCGCAGCGCGCCAGGAACGCCGCCGGGTCCACCGTGTTCTCGGCGAACAGCCCGTAGTGCATGGGCGCGACGGTGCGCGGGGCCAACAGGGCGGCGAGCAGGGCCGCCTGGAGATGGTCCATGTTCCCCCACTTGCCGTTGATGCAGACCAGCAGGAGGTCCACGCCGGCGGCGAATTCGCACGCGGAAGCCGTCAGTTCCCGCGTGTACAGCGTGTCGCCCGTGAGATAGACCGACTGCCCGGCGGCGCGCAGCAGGAGGCTGACGGCTTCGGTGGCGCCGTGGCTGGCGTGCAGGGCCCGCAGTTGGAACGGCCCGGCGGCGGACTGCTGCCCAGCCGACAGCGGGAGAATCCGCCCCGGCGCGGCGCCCATCTTGCGCAGGCGCTCCTGCACGGCGCCCGGACCGGCCAGCAGGCAGTCCGTGCGCTCCACTAGGTGGGCGATCAGGACCGGATCGAGGTGGTCAGGGTGATCGTGCGTGCAGACGACGACGACGGGCGACAACTCCTCCGCATCCATCGGCGGCGGGGTCAGTCGCGTCAGGCCCTGCTTGCGCTCCACGAAATCGCTCAGGTACGGATCCACCGCCAGCCGAAATCCCTCGGACACGAACAGGAACCCGCCCTGCCCCAACCACGTCAGTTTCATGGAATGTTCCTCACTCATCAGGCTTCAGGCTACAGGCTTCAGGCTACAGGCTTCAGGCTACAGGCTTTAGGCTACAGGCTACAGGCTTCAGGCTACA
>DNAS01000029.1:0-858 GCA_003485185.1 Phycisphaerales bacterium
CGCGCCGCCGGGCCAGCCGGCCCCGAAGCCGCCTGAAAAGCCTCATCTCCAATCCAAACCTCGCCGTAGGATCCAGCTGCCGGCGGCGCCGGTCCTGCGGTTCTCCCCGACGGCCTGGGCGAAGCTGCTGTACTTCCGCGACCGCCGGGAGAACGAGATCGGCGGCTTCGGCGTCGCCTCCGCCGAGGACCTGCTGCGGATCGAGGATTTTGTAACCGTCCGGCAGGAGGTCACCGTCGCCAGCGTGGCCTTTGACGACCAGGCGGTGGCGGACTTTTTCGAGAGGCAGGTGGACGCCGGCCGCAGGCCCGAGCAGTTCGGGAGAATCTGGTTGCATACCCATCCGGGGAATTCGCCCGAGCCGAGCGGCACGGACGAGGAGACTTTCCAGCGCGTCTTCGGCGCCTGCCAATGGGCGGTGATGTTCGTGCTGGGCCGCGGCGGCAAGAGCTACGCCCGGCTCCGCTTCAACGTGGGGCCCGGCGGCAGCGTCGTCCTGCCGGTGGAGGTGGATTTTGAGAGGCCGTTCGGGCCCAGCCGTCAGGAGGTATGGGAGGCCGAGTACCAGACCCACGTGATCCCCGGCGCATTGAGCTGGGGCGATGACCTGCCCTACGACGAGTCGGGACGGTTCGGTGCCTGCACGCGAGAGGCCCTCGCCAGCCATTCCGTCCCGGACGACTGGCTGGCGGAGCTGGAGGCCATGGAGCCGGCCGAACGGCAACTGATCCTGGACGAACTGGCGGCCCGGCCCGACCTCTGGGACGAACAGGAGGTGGCCAATGAATTCTGACGAACGCTACAGCCGGCAGCGGGACCTGGTCCCCCAGGACCGGCTTGCCGCCTGCCGGGCGACGG
>DNAS01000029.1:1075-2241 GCA_003485185.1 Phycisphaerales bacterium
CGCCAGCCAGGGCTACCTGGAGGCCGACCTGAACCGCTTCAAGGTGGAGGCGACGGCCGAGTGTTGCCGGCGGATCCACGGCGAGTTGGAGGTCGCGCCGGTGACGGGCCGCTTCCGGCGGAGCCTGGCCGTCGGAGACGCGGTCTTTTGCTGCGTGGACCGCATCGAGACCCGCCAGCTCATCTGGAACGCCGTCCGGGACAGGATCCGCTTCTTCGTTGACGGCAGGATGAGC
This sequence comes from Phycisphaerales bacterium, assembly GCA_003485185.1. Classification (GTDB taxonomy): domain Bacteria; phylum Planctomycetota; class Phycisphaerae; order SM23-33; family SM23-33; genus UBA12270. The sequence goes on from DNAS01000029.1 coordinate 1,311, forward strand.
GCCGAGGTGCTTCGGGTCCTGACCGCCTGCGACGAAGCGGGCCGCCGGCACTACCCCTCGACGCTCTTCGCCGCCGCCGAGGCCTACGCCGGGCCCTGCACGGCCAAGAGCACGATCTACTGCGCCAACGTCGCCGCCGGGCTGATGCTGTCGCAGTTCGCCAAGTGGCTGCGGGGCCTGCCGGTGGAGGCGGACGTCTCCCTGAACCTCCTGACGGCCGAATGGACCGTGGCCTGAGCCCCTCACCCCCCAACGAAAGGACGCCTCATGCGCTGGATCGGAGAAGTTCTCCTCGCCCTGGTCGTCTTGCTGATCCTGGCCCTCGTGCTGCGGTTCGTCAGCTGCTGAACCGTCACCTGCCAATATCGAAAGGAGGAAAAACCATCATGGTCCACACTCTTCCTACCGCCCGGGGCCTGACGGTCGCCCTGTGGGTTGTGTTGCTGGTGTCGCTGGGCTGGGCCGTCGGCCGGCACGGCAGTTTGTCGCCTGCCCGGATCGACGAGAAGGCGACGCTGTCGGTGCTCCAGAGCGAGGAACTGGCGTTCCTGGTGACGCGGCGGGCGGTTACGCAGGTGGTCCTCGAGCACCGGGAATCGGACCTCTGGGGCGAGTGGCACGGCGTGCTGTGGGCCAGTGTCTCCTGGCGGTGGGGCGTGGATATGCGGAAGATCGCCCCCGCGGACCTGTCCCGCCAGGGCGACACGCTGGTGGTCCGACTGCCGGAGCCGGAACTGCTGGATTTTGCGATGGAGCCGGGCTCGGTAGGGTTCATCAGCAAGTCCACCGCGGCGCCCAAGCTGCTGGACTTCGCCCGTGGCGGCTGGCAGCGGTCCGTCCTGGAGGCCCAGCTCCGCCGGCGGGCGCTCGAGTTCGCCGCCGCCCACCACCTGCTGCCCAGCCGCCGGGAGATCGTCGCCCAGCTCAACGC
>DNAS01000029.1:2430-3162 GCA_003485185.1 Phycisphaerales bacterium
GGGCGGTCCGCAAGGACAGCCGCGGTCCTGCCCAACGGACCGCGGGACCGCCAACGCCCCGGCGAGGTTTTTTATATCCAACCGTGCCACGACAGGGCGGATGGGCGTTGTCTGCGGCTTAAGAAACGCGATCGCAAGCGCCACGGTGTAGCTGCGGCCTCGCCGGTGCCGTCTTAGGATTGCCTGTCGCCCCCTTGTCCGACCCCGCCGCTTTTTATTAACCATCAGGGAAACTGCTCCCCTTCAGTCTCCCCCAAGATCTGGCCGTGACGTGAAGTCAGGCCACCCCTCAAGGATTTCACTGGGCCAAGACCGGGTGGATCATTTCTCTTGGGCGCGATTCCGTCGGAGGCGGGGATCGACGGAAGGGATTTCGGTCACGAAGGGGTTGGGCTTCCCCGCGAATGGTGGCGCTCCGAAGCGGAGACGGGGACACGCGAGGTTCTCCCCCTCCGTCGCATCTTACTCGGTCGGGAAGCGGATTCGCGGTGTCCAATGGGAGTCGCTTGCTTTCCGCAATCCCAGAGTGTGGAATGGTATCGTAATTGCTTTTCATGATTTCTGGGGAAGGGATGTCTGTATCGGCCGGGAGGATGGACGACTTCGCATCGTAGGGTAAAAAAACACGGGGCTGTTCCTTCCGGATCGAATTTCGTCCGGGGCAGTGCGTCCAACGGTGTGTGGGGCGGGGACGACAAAGATGCCGGCAGGGACAGCAACGTGGTGGGGGCA
>DNAS01000029.1:3289-13845 GCA_003485185.1 Phycisphaerales bacterium
GGACAGCAACGTGGTGGGGGCAGGGGACAACGCCTTGCAAAGACCGACGGATGACGAGATTGCGAGATGGTATCCGCAATTATTTCACACCGCGCTTCGCATGACGGGGAGCCTCCACCACGCTGCCGACCTGACCCAGTTGGCCTTCTGCAAGGCGATCGACGGCTGGGATCGGTTCCAGCATCAATCCAGCCCCACGACGTGGCTTCACAGAATCCTGATGAACTGCATCCGCGACTGGGCCCGGCGCAACGCCGTGCGGGAGGTCGAATCGCTGGACGAATGGGCGCCCCGCGTGATTCCCGCCCAGGGGGAAACGGCACCGCAGCAGGTTCAGAAAAATGAAGAGTTGGAGTTCCTGCGAAAGGCCATTGCGAACCTGTCGGACGGCGTGCGCGAAGCGTTCACGGCTACCGTCCTGGACGGGTATGCCTATGAGGATGCCGCACAATTGCTGAACGTTCCCGTCGGCACGATAGCTTCCCGGGTATACGCCGCCCGAAAGCAGATTCACGCCGTGATGCGGCAGGCGTTTCCGGAGGTATAGGGCATGGAACACACGCCAGAATCGGAACTGGAACCCAGACTTCACCGGTTGCTGTGCAACGATCTGAGCGAGGATGAACGCAGGGAAATCCTGCGGGTAATCGCCTGCAATGCGGATGCCCAGCAGACGCTCAGGGAGATGATCGACGTGCAGGAACGAGCACGGCAGGCCATGGGCTATCCTCCGGAAGGCGAGGAAATGAAGACCTCCCTCCGAAAGGTGCTCGCTCATCTCCAGGGCCTGGCTCAGGAGACGCCGCTCTCCGCGCCGGCGGAGCGCCGGACGAAGCATTTCGGTCGCATGATGTATTGGGCGTGGCGGGTTACGGTGGGACTTGCGGTGGCTGCGTCACTCACACTGGCCGTCGGGCTGTATCGCAGCCAGGAAACCTTGCGCCAGGATTTGCGGCGACTCACGGACACGCCCCCTGTGGCGCACCTCAGCGCGGGGGAACTGGCGGAGTACGGTCGGATTCTCAAGGAAATCTCCGACGAACCGTCGCGCCGTCCCTGGATGGTCATCCAGAATGGGACCGGGCGGTTCGAATATCTGCCCAGGACAACCGGCCAGGAGTCGGGGGAGACCCTCGTTCTGCGATGTATCCTGCTGTCTGAAAATGTTCCCGCGCCCACGACGATCGTTCTGGTTCTTCCGCGGGACCTGTCCGGCCGGCTCGCCGTCGGGGAGGTGGGGAAAGTGGGAGGCCTTCCGGTCCTGGCCGATGTGTCTGTCCGCGATGGCCGCGTCGGGCTCGAACTGAGCGTCGGCGCGGGCAGCGAGTTGCAGGGGGGAGTGACGGGGGAGGTCCGAATCGGAACGGAACCGACCGAGATCGGACGATTCCGCGCGAACGGAGAGGACCAGCGGGTCATCGTGCAGGCCGTTTCGTTGAGAAAAGGGATGGTTTGATCCCCATGGTCTCGGCAGCCGGACATTCCGCACCGCCGGCCGACAGGCGGAAAGCAGCCTGGCTTGCGGCTGCCTTTCTGATCGCCCTGGCCGGAATCGGAACGACAGTCGGCCAAGCCCCTGCGAAGACCGAAGCGCCTCCTGTCGTGGATCTGCCGACGGAGGTGATCGTGGTCAGCTTCCTCGACAGGGCGCCGAAGTCTTCGGCCTCTTCCATGGCCTGCCTGTCGGGAACGCGGGTGTTGCTCTGCATCATCGGCGACGGCGCCGCGGCATACACATGGCAACTGGGTTACGAGAAGAAGGTATTGGCCCAGGGTCAGGTCACGACCAAGGCGGACGGTTTGGGCGCGGTGCAAATCGAATTGCCGTCGATTCGGCATCGAATCCTTTGTGAGTTGCTGGTGATCCGGAAGGAGCAGCAAGTCCTTCATCGCGTGCCGATCTATCCGCGGAACGTTTTGTCCTTGTGCAAGCAGCGGCTGGAAAAGGCAGCCGTTGGGGTGGCGGATCCAAGCGGGCGGCTGCAACGGGCCTTGAAGGACGAAGGGATTGCGGTGAAAGACCTGAATCCTTCGACGGATTCGGCTTTGGACGGTTTTTCAGGCGAGATTGTGGTCGTTTCGGGATTCTCTGACGCCGTCGCCCTGAACAGGGCCTTGGACCGCATGGAACCGCTGGTTCAGCAGGGATTGAGCCTGCTCGTACTCGCCCCGCCTTCCGGCTGGAAGCGATGGGGCGTGACGAGGATTGACACGACCGACGCGATGTTTTCGAATGTCTCGGTCCAGTCGGGGTTCCAGCGAACGATTTCGTCGGAAGATTTGGGATTCGGCCCCTGGACGGCATGGCTGACCGTGCCTGATGATTTTACCTGCTCGGTCACGATTTCCTCGGAAGTCCGCGGCCGGGATGTCAGCCACCGTTCAATTCACGCTCTCGTCGGTTGCGGAACGGTCGGACAGGGGCGGGTCGTGGTGGTGATGCTGCCCGAGGCCGCAGCAGCGGACCGTTCCGCCGCCGGACGATGTGTCGTTGACGAATCGATCCTCTGGCTGCTCTGGAAGCAGCAGGAAAAGGAGACTTCCTCATGAGTCGTATCCTAGCAATTTCCATCCTGAACGTTTGCCTGGTCGCATCCCTCTGCTCGGCCCAGCCTGGCCCGGCGACTGCCAACCAACCGGCGACCGCCGCAGCGGGTGATGCCGGCGTGTCCGTCGCCGTGCTGGACTTCGAGGCGTCCGTGTCGGGCAATCCCCACTTCGGTTCCCAGATTGCCGACATCCTGACGGCCAGGCTGAGCGTCGAGGAATCCCTCGACCTGGTGGAGCGAACCGCCCTGGGAAAGGTGCTGGAGGAGCAGAAACTGACCCTCGTCGGACTGGTCGATCAGAACCAGGCCGCCCAGGTGGGCAAACTCGTCGGCGCCAAGCTGCTGGTGATGGGCAAGGCCTTCGTGCTGGACCGCAAGCTGATGATCGTCAGCAAGGTGGTCGGCGTGGAGACCGGGCGCGTGGTGGGGGGCTTGCGGCAGGTGGAACAGGACAAGCCCCTTTCCGAGACCGCGCTTCTGCTCGCCGAAGACCTCGCCGCGCTGATTCGAAAGAACGCCGCGAAACTGTTGCCCCGCGAGGTTTCGCTGCCGGATCCGGTGGCGGAGATCCGCAAGGCCCTGGGCGACCTGCCGCGACTCAGCGTGGCCGTGGTGATTCCCGAAGAACACATCCGCCGCAGGGAGCCGGTTCCCGTGGTCGATCCGGCCGTGGAGACCGAGGTCAAGAAGGTGCTCATCGACTGCGGGTATACCGTGGTCGATCCGGGCAAGAACGATCTGGCCGACTGGGCCCGCGAGACGATGAAGGGGCAGAAGCCGGCCTGGCCCGCCGCTCTGGAAAAGGCCGACGTGCTGGTCGTCGGCGAGGGATTCAGCGAATTCGCCTTGCGGACGGGCGACTTGGTGACCTGCACCGCGCGGGCCGAAATCAATCTCATCGACCGCAAGACCGGTCAGGTGCTGCTCTCGGACCGGGAGACGTGCCGCGCGGTGGACCTGTCCGACGCGACAGCGGGCAAGACGGCCTTGCAGGCGGCCGGCAGGAAACTCGGCATCGCAATTGCCCGCAGCCTCGTCGAACATTGCCGCAAGAGCAAGCCCGTCGCGACACAGCCGACGGAACATTCTTCCGTGCAGCCGTCCGCGCCCGCTCTCGCGTTGCCGCGACACTTGGCGATGCTTTTGATGACGCAGACCCCGTCCACCGCGCCCGCGAAATTGCCCACCACCGCGGCGGCGAGTCGTCCCAGGCCCAAGCGCGTCATCTTCGCCGCCGAATTCGGAAACGAGACCGGTAGCGAAAACCACGATCCGATGGCCACGGCGATGGGCGACCTGATCGGGGTGATGCTCGCGGAACAGCCGGAGATTGTCGTCGTCGAACGACAGCGCCTCGTCGCCTTGACCGAGGAGCAGGCCCGCTCCCTGAAAGGCCTGACGGGCAAGGAATACGCGGTCCAGGCGGGCAAGCTGTTCGAGGCGGACACCGTCCTGGTCGGGCGGGTCTACCTGGTCCAGCAGCAGGTGATGGTCAGCGCCCAGGCGGTGGAGATCGCCACCGCGCGGATCCTCGCGAGCGAGCAGATCGTCTGCCAGCCGTTGAGCCTTCCGGAAACCGCCCTGGAAATGGCCAAGCGCCTCGGCCAGAAGATGTCGCTCCCGCTTCCGAAGATCGACATGAAGCAGATCGACAAGTCGCCCATCGCCAGTCTGCACTTCGCCAAGGGCCTTAGCCGCTACCATTCCGGAAACATGGACGCCGCCATCATGCATTTCATGATGGCGATCGACCTGGACCCCGACTACGTGGAAGCCCACTACTGGTCGGGCATGGCCTACTCCCGCCAGCAGGAAGACACCCATGCCATCATCGAGTGGGAGGAATTCCTTCGCCGCCGCCCGGATTCCAAGTACGCTCCCGCACTGAAAAAACTGCTGGCCGAGGCCAAGGAGCGGGAAAAACACTCGACCGTCGAACGCCTCATCCCGGAAACCCAGCCGGCTGCGAAGGGAACTCCTGGGGAAGGAGAAAACAAGTGAAACCGCTCCCTTTGCCTCCTCGTGGGATGTGGGTGCTCGGATTGCTTTTTCTCCTCCACGCGCCTTGCGCTGCCTTTCAGTGTCTCTTTCTCTCAAACGGGAGCGAACGCATGAATCGGTTTTGGGCGATGGCGATGGTGGTAGGTCTGCTGGCCGGGCCGGCGGTGGGCCAGACCAACGTGACGGTCTTCAACTTCCAGATGAAGTCTCAGACTCCCGACTGGCTGTGGCTGGAGAAGTGCCTGGCCGACCAGATCACCACGGACCTCTCGCAGGGGCAGGGCCTGACGGTTGTCGCCCGCGACCGCATGCAGGACGTGGCCGAGAAGATCCGCTGGGCGCCGGAGCTGGCCGGCGACGCCAAGGCCATGCAGAGGATCCGGGGGGAGCTCCGCGTCAACCTTCTCGTCAGCGGGACGTACAGCCTGGCCGACGGGCAGGTGGAGATCACCGCGCAGATCGTCAACGTCGCGGACCGGCAGGAGGTCTTCCGCAAGACGCTCACGGGCAAGCCGGAGCAGATCATCGACCTCCAGAAGCAGATGTCGTCGGAACTGCTGGGCTGGCTGACGAAGCGTCCGCCCGCGGCGATCCTGAAGGAGCTTCCGATCTGGACGCGGAGCATCCCGGCCCTGAAGGCGTTGTACGAGGGGATGGACCTGTACGACCGGGGCCGCTACGCGGAGGGGTGGCTGAAGTTCCGGCAGGCGTCGCGCGAGGACGCGGCGTACATGGAAGCGGTGTACTGGGTGGGGAAGATGTACTACTTCATGGACCGCTACGAACATGCGCGGCGTGCGTTGGAGCGGTTCGTGTACCTGGACGCGACCCATCCGCGGATCGCGGATGCGGCCGTGGAGTACCTTCACACGTACGAGACGCGCGAGATCGACACGGACACGCTCGTGAAGGCGTATGCGCGGTTCGCGGAACGGTTCCCGAATGATGAGAGGATTGGTTCGGATATTTGGCTTACTAAACCATCCTGGGCTCATCAAAAAATGATTCTGCGTCTAGCGCGGGACGGTCGCTACGGAGAGGCGTTCTCTTTGCATCCGAAGGCTATTACATGGAAAAAGTTCTTCTCGCCTGGCGTGTGGAAGTTGCCGCCATCAATTTCGCTCGCAATGAGGGAAAACGCTTTAACAGGAAAAGCTGTTCCCACGGTTGTTCTTCAAGGAGAGGATCCCGATTGGCTTTCTCCGGTGTTCCGAAAGGGACCGGATGGCGTTGAATGGATGAGCCATTGCTGGACGTCCGACGGCCCTTGCACCATTCGAATCCTTGGTGCCAAGTATCGATTTATGGATAAAGCCGCTGCTGCATGTGGAATCGGTACGAACGATCGTTTCTGGCTAACTGCCCCGAGCGGCCATGTGTTCAAGTCCCTTCGTTTCTATCCCGTTGCGAAGGGGGAAGACGCAACAATCACGATCTCGCTCAGTCAAGCGGATTTGGGGCAGAATCTGAGAAACACAAGTGGGGAAGAGGACGATGCTTGGAAACTCATCGGTCCCCATTCCGGTTCCCTTCCTGAGGCAATCAAAGGGGGGGTTCTTTTTGACGCACTGCCACGCACAGCCTATTTGCGGGTGAATTGGGCACTTGTGGTAAATGATCATCAGGAAAGCAAGCCTGTTGAAATCCAAGGCGTCCGCGTGGTCGCTGAGCTCGAGGCGGTTGGCGCTCACGGCGCCTTAGATGTGTGGGCAAGCGATTATCCCGATTACCTCCTGGCGGTCGACGGCGTCCCGACGCGATATGGGCCAGGCCTGGTCGGACCACTGACGCCGGGGGAGCATGTCCTGACCTTCTCCCCGGTACCTGGCGATGAACTGCACGAGAGTTGGTCCACCAAGGTGGTGGTGGAGGCGGACAAGGTCGCTCCCGTAGTCGGCCGGCTGCCTTGGAAAGACGGGATTCCGTGGACTACACAGTTGATTTCCACCAAGGCGGGCTTGGCTGATAATCGGGGTTTGGCCTTGGATCTTCAGCGGACGACGGTATGGGCGGATGCGGAAGGAATATTCCTGGTCTGGAGCGACGGCGGCGACCTCTGGTCGTCGTACAGCCGCGACGGAAAATCATTCACGCCGGCCCGCAAATTGGATCTGCCCGTATCCTCCGGCTGGGACGAGTCGTTCCCGAATTTATGCCGTGACGAGACCGGCCGCCATGTCCTGCTGTTCTATTCGGATCGGGGGGTACGCCATTGGTCTCTGTGCTATGCGACATGGTCCCGCGACTTTATCCATTGGAGCGCCCCTGCGCTCATCAAGAATGAAGTAGGTGAATCTGTGCGAGGGACTAATAGCAATCTTCTCCCGGACAACCGAGGTCGATTGCTCATTGCCGGAGAACCATCTGGTCGGAAGATCCCTGTGTATTCCAGTGACGACGGGCTACGCTGGGGTTGGCTTAGTTCTGTGCTATTGCCATACTCCATTGAAACGGACAAAACGACTCCTTTCAGCTTTCTGTACCAGCAAGATGACGGATCTTATGTTCTTCTCGTGGCCGCAGCGAGGATACTCCGCAAAGAAGAGAGAAAAATAGGCGGCCCCGCGGTGGTTATTTCGAGTGGCCAGAACGTAATCTATCAGAAGAGCGGGAGCGATACGGATCATTCCCAAGGGGGATATTATGTTAAAACTCTTGTATATCGTTTTGTCAGCCAAGACGCAAAACAATGGGGGAATCCCCAAGTCCTAGTCTTGCCATATATGTTTTCCCCTACTATTTCAGCCATAAGCATCGATGGACGTCCCTGTGTATTCCTATCGTCGCGCTTCTACGGCAGAAGTGGGTTATGTGATGATAATTATTACGGAGTAATGGCGTGCATCGCTAGAGAAGTCGGTGAAGACACATGGGAAGTCTCGCCTCCCATGTGCGGATTGTGGCTTGACACTCCTTCTGTGTCGTTCAGCGCGAAATGGGGCTGTATTGCTGCCTACATGCACAGCCCTGAATATCGTTCGTATCCGCATCCGGGACTGGGGCCGTTCATAATGCGCGGGGCGGACCTATGGCCGCCGGGGGGTAAAAAAGAATTGACCAAGGCTCTCTCCCTGCCTGATTTCAAACAGTACGCCGAGTCCATCAAGGGGCGACGCCCGCATGATCCGTTGCCTCTCTCCAGTCCCGTGGGGCGACTTCACTATTACGCAGGATTTTCCAGGTCATCTACATATTATGCAGCTTCTGGTATGGATCGCTATGAGAGCTACAAAGAAAGCGACGGCGTGATGAGCCCGAAGGCGCAGATCGTAACTATTAACGAGAGCGGCATGAAAGCCTCTATCGGTCTGGATTACGCGACGGCAGAAGACACCATTCCCAACGTAGTTCTGCTGGACTTGACTGGGCAAGGGAATTTCCGGAACGCCATACGGCTGTCGTTTATAAATGCGACCAATTTCATTTCATCAACGGCCATCAATAGACATTACGCGGGCCTGGTTACCCTCAAAACCGGTATCGTGGAGTATCCAGCTGCGGTGATGGTGGATGAAATTGTGGGAGATCAGCAGCGGAAGTTGATGATTAGAGCAAGTTATTCCGCACAGGCAATCTGCCATTTCGGCAAGAAGATGTATCGGGTGGTGATCGTGAACGAAGATGGAAACTTGAAACTCGGTGACCGAGTCATGCCTTTGTGGAATCAGACAAGTGATACGTTGTCGCCTTGGGAAGAGGAGTGGCGGGAGCTGTATCGGGGAGACACGGTCTATGTTGAAACCGGCCGGCCGGCCGAGGATCTTCGAGAAATCGGTGGGCCTTATGCAAACAGCGTATGGCAGTGGAAACGTGCCGGAAGCCGGGGGTTTTGCGGGCATCCGATCCAGGTGGACGACAAGCTGTATGTTGTGAACGTATCCGCTGACGGCGCTTCCGCCGTCGTGGAACCATTCACCGGCCCGACTGGCAAGCTGCACATCGACAAACCCCTCTGGACCTGCCTGTTGATCGGCAACAAGCATATCCTGCGACTTGACGGCAAAAATGAGCCGGTGGATGTGCCGGCGGATACCTACCGCATCCTTGACTACAGGGAACTCAAGGACTTGACGCGGAAGAATGAACGACTCTCTCTTCGCTGGAATCCTGGGCAAACAGTCCAAATTCATGAGGGACGAACCACGGGAAAGCGGATTGGCTCTCCCCTCAACGGCGTATTGACAATGCAACAGGAAGGGCGGGAAATGGATATTTCACTGAAATGGAAAGACGTCAACGGAGCCGAGGTCAGATATCCGAATGATTTGAATGATCTGCAGATAGATTTGTTCGATGCTTCTGGGAAGCGCGTTTCATCGATCAAAAGTCGGCGTTGGATCATTCCCCAGGGCATGTCCGGCGAATACAAGGCCGTCGCGGCCGGCAGCCTGCCCGTCGAGGCCGAGCTTCCCTCGACGACGATCACGATCAAATGATCCACGCGCGAGATCCGCGGGGCTCCGTCAGTGGGCCTCTCCCCGTGTTCGCTGCAATGGGGAGCCTGCGGTGGGCAAGTTCCTCGAAGACGATTTGAGGTCATGGCGAACAGTCAGGAATGCGAGACTGGCAAGCCAACGTGTATTGGCAGACGCCTGTGCTGCGGAAGCTGCCGTCAGGAAGCGGATATGGTTTTAACGACAAGATAGAGCGCATTGCAGTAGCATGTGGACACGGCGCACCCGATTGGCGGCCGACGGCGCTGGGGCGATGCTGGTGTCCGCCATACGGCCCCTCTGTTACAATCGCTTCCCGCAATGACCTCCCAACAGCCACAACATGCGACACCAACCCAACCCGGCCAGATCGACGGCCTCGTCGAGCGTGTCACGTTCCACAACGACGAATCCGGCTTCTGCGTGTTGCGCATCAAGGCCTGGGGGGTGAGCGTCTGGGGCAAGGGGGCAGGCCCGATGGAACCTCGAAGACCGATAGCATCCAGCCGTCTTAAAGATTCCCTTGCGACTTGAAACCTCTGGCTGCATCTCTGAGGCATCACGCTACTCGAGTCACAAGTGGTCGCCCTGATGGCCATTGAGTCGAATGGCCCCAGGGGAGATTGTGACGGCCGTGGTGTGGCTGTGTTCCGGTGCGATTGCCTTTGTCGCGAGAAACGTTCTTCCGCCGATGGCGACATCGTAGCCTCTTCATTGTGTGCGATGTTCCACACACCACGTAGTTCGCCTGGTCAATGCAAGGCTGACAGTTCCTCCCGCCAGGATGAGGATCGTCCTTCATTCAGGATGTGGCTGTCTTCCCAGCTGACGGCAAGCTGTTATTCGCGGTCCATCAATTCATTGGCCATCCAGCCGCACTGGCCATCGCCGGCCGAGTCCAGTTCGAGGGGCGAGATGCTGTCCACATGTCCGTCGCAAAACGCAGCGTTGGCTTTGCTGCGGTGACGGAAGTGGAAGGTGGCATAGTTGCGAGTAGTGCTGTTGTACTTGTAGAGGGGGTAGACGAATATCTCCTCATTGTGCGCACCCTGCTTCACACGCGCACAGTCTGCGAAGAGGATGGTCTCTGCAGGCTGGACGACCTGGTCTACCCGGGCGGGCTTGGCCCAATTGCTCATGCCGGCCTGCCCGTCATTGGGATTCACGACCGGGTCGCCGGCGACGTACTGACAGTTGATGCCATAGCCTGATATCTGGCCCGATCCGGCGTATTTCACCTGGGAGGGGGTGAATTCCTTGCACCAGAGCATCTTCTTTTCCTGGAGATACGGCCAGAGGGGCGAGAGGGTGATGTCCATGTGACCGACGCCGTCTTGCTTGTAGTATCCGCCGCACCAGGCAATGGAAATGGGGTTGTCGACAACCCACGCCGGAGGATAGAAGTCCCACTCGTTGGTATACATCTGCACTGCCAGGCCGAGAGACTTGGCATTGCACATGCAGTCCGTGGCACGTGCGAGGCTCTTCGCGGCACTCAATGAGGGCAGCAAGATGCTGACCAGAAGCGACATGATAGCGACGACCACCAACAGTTCGATCAAGGTAAAACCGT
>DNAS01000133.1:0-10372 GCA_003485185.1 Phycisphaerales bacterium
AGCTCCTGCGCGATGCGCGCCGCCACCGAGCGCGCCGCGATGCGGCGCGGCTGGGTGCAGCCGATCAGCTTGCCCGGACGGACACCGGCCTCCAGGCACATCTTGGGAATCTGCGTGGTCTTGCCCGAGCCGGTTTCGCCGCACAGGATCAGCACGCGGTGCTTCGCCAGCGCGGCGAGGATGTCGTCACGGCGGCTGGAAACCGGCAGGTCGGGATAGTCGATGCGCAGGGGACTACTTGTTCTGGAGGTATTTGACGTCATCGAAGGTTTCGAGCCAGGCCGGCTTGTACACCGCCATCACGGTGACCGCCATGCCGGTGGAGAACGCCTCGGCCCAGCTGATCATGAGCGTGGCGTAGGGCGTGTAGTGGGCGAGCAGGTAGTCGAGCGTGTAGGTGCCGGACTGCGCCATCACCACCGTCACCGCCAGCCCGATCGCGGCGACCGACAGCGCGGCGCCGAAGAAGCCGTTGCCCAGCACGTAGACGAAGAAATGCTTCGGCAGCCAGCGTTCCAGTGCGCGGTAGACATTCCAGCTCACCGCCGCCGGCAGCACCGCCATCAGCAGCGCGTCGATGCCGAGCGCGCGCCAGCTGCCGTGGCCGAACACGGCGTTGGCGGCGAGGATGAGCACGCCGGCGAAGCTCGCGCGCCAGAAGCCGAACATGAGCGTGAGCGCCGCCATGCCGTAGAGGTGGAAGCCGAGGCCGGGACGGATGCCGGTACGGATCTGCCACAGCGCGAGCACCGCGACGGTGGCGCCGAGCAGCAGGTTGAGCCGCGCGGGGTCGGCGAGCCGCCGCCAGTCGCCCGACATCAGCCAGCGCCAGCCCAAGAAGGCGAGGCCGAGCCAGCCGATGACGAGGTAGGAATCGGGCAGGACCGTCGCGGTCAGGCCCATCGCGGTAGAATTCATGGCCGAATTTTACGCGATGCCGCCATGCCCGCCCCCTTCCGCAAACCCCTTTCCGACGACGAAATCGCCGCCTACGACGACCTGCTGCAGGAAGTCGGCGCGCGCGTCGACCGCGATCTCTCGGTCGAAGGCGTCGACGGCTTCACCGCCGCGCTGCTGGTCGGGCCGCGCCGGCTTGCGCCCGAGGACTATTTCCCGGTGCTGCTGGGCGAAGGCGGCCTCGACACCCTGCGCGACGACGCCGAGCGCACGCGCTTCGTCGACTGTTTCGAGCGCCGCCGCGCCGAACTCGAGCGCGCACTCACCGCCCCGGTGGAGAACCTTGCCGACCCCCGTGCCCTGGCGCCGCTGATCCTCGACTGGGACGCGATCCTCGCCGACATGCCGAAAGCCGAGGCCGCCGCGCTGCGCGCCGAGGGGATCCCCGGCTACGGCGAACTGTGGGCCACCGGCGTGCTGGAGGTGGTTGAACACTGGGAAGACGACTGGGCGCTGCCTGCGGAGAGCAAGGACGAGCAGTTCGTCGACGCCTGTCTCGACCCTTTCTACACGCTGGTCGCCCCCGAAGCCGAATGGACGCCGGAGGAGAAGAAGCTCAGCCGCGAAGCGCACGTCGCGCAGGCGATCTGGTCGCTCTACGACCTGCGCGAGTTCTGGCTCGACCGCGGCATCGCCCCGATCGCGCCGATCCGCAAGGAAGCCGAGCCCGGCCGCAACGACCCCTGCCCGTGCGGCAGCGGGAAGAAATTCAAGAAGTGCTGCGGGAAGGGACAGTAGGGAGCGCAACTTAGTTTCGGGAGCGATTGTCATGGCGCAGGATCCGATCGAACAGCGGTTTGCCAAGCGGGAAAAGCAGCACCAGCTCGATGACCTCTCGAAGCGCGCCCGTAAGCGTGAAGACGTCGAGGCCGAGCAGGAACTGATCGAGAAGACCGAGAAGGTCGAGCCGATCAAGGCCTCGGGCGCCCCCGGGCGCAACGACCCCTGCCCCTGCGGCAGCGGAAAGAAGTACAAGAAGTGCTGCGGGGCGAAGAAGGGATAGAAGCAAAGGCCGAAGGGCAGAAGAAAGATTCCGCGATGAATGGAAAACCCTGCAAGCTGGCGTTGGAAGACGGGCTGGTGTTCACCGGCGTGAGTTTCGGCGCCGAGGGCGACTCCTCCGGCGAGGTCGTGTTCAACACGGGCATGACCGGATACCAGGAAGTGCTCACCGATCCGTCCTACGCGGGGCAGATCGTGACGATGACCTACACGGAAATCGGCAACTACGGCGTGAACGTCGAGGACATCGAGGCGTTCACCCGGCGCGTGCAGGTGGCGGGGTTCGTCGTCAAGGAGCTCTCGCCGGTGGTGAGCAATTTCCGCGCGAGCAAGTCGCTCCACGAGTACCTGCGCGAGTTCGGCGTGATGGGCCTGGCCGGGATCGACACCCGCGCGCTGACGCGGCACATCCGCGTGGCCGGGGCTATGAACGGCGTGATGAGCACCGAGGTGCGCGACGACGCCGAGCTGGTCCGCCGCGCCAAGGCCTTACCGAGCATGAACGGCATGGACCTCGTGCGGGTGGTCCGCCCGGAGAAGGCCTACGACTGGCCCGAGGGATACAACAGCGCGTTCGCCCAGGCGCACCGCGACCACGGCAGCCGGGTCTTCGACGTCGTCGCCATCGACTGCGGCGCGAAGGTCAACATCCTGCGCAACCTCGTGGAGGCGGGCTGTCGCGTGCACGTCGTGCCCGCGACGGCGAGCGCGGCGGAAATCCTCGCCCGCAAGCCCGACGGCGTGTTCGTGTCCAACGGCCCGGGCGATCCGGCGGCCGTCACCTACACCATCGAGACGCTCCGCGGGCTCGTGGGAAAGGTTCCGACGTTCGGAATCTGCCTGGGGCACCAGATGCTCGGGTTGGCGCTGGGCGCGACGACGTACAAGCTGAAGTTCGGGCATCGCGGCTGCAACCAGCCCGTCCGCAACGAGGCCACCGGAAAGGTGGAGATCACCTCGCAGAACCACGGGTTCGCCGTGGACGCCGACTCGCTGCGGGCGACCGGGGCGGCCGTGACCCACGTGAACCTCAACGACCACACCGTCGAGGGCTTCACCCACCCCGACAAGGCGTTGTTCAGCGTGCAGTACCACCCGGAAGCGAGCCCCGGCCCGCATGACGCGACGTACCTGTTCGACTGCTTCCGCAGCATGATGGAGAGCGGTTCGGCCCCGACGGCCCAGGACATGCACGCCGCGCAGGAAAAACTCGCCCACGCGGGGCGGAAGGGCTGAAGAGGGGAACCCGGAACCCGGGAATCCGGAACCAGGGAACCGGGAACCCGGAGTTTCGGCGCGATCCAGCGCCTCTTGCCTGGTTCCTTGTTCCTCAGTTCCTGGATCCTTTTTCGGTCTTCCGGCCTTCAGTTCCCGGTCTTCGATTCCTGCGTCGCGTTGGCGCTGGCGGGTTGTCGCGCCGGCTGGGAGGTCGGCGCCTGCGTGGGGAATTCCGGCCAGAGGGCGGGCTTGGGCTCGGCGGTTCCGGTTTCCACGGCGCCCATGTCGGGTCCGGCGCCGACAAAGTCGTCATTGAAGTTGGGGATCCGCTGCGCGGCGTCGTGACCGGGCGTGCCGGGTCGCAGCCACAGCCGCCCGTCGGGCGCGCGGTCGTAGACGGGAATCGCCACGATGCCGTGGGCTTCGGCGCCCTCCGCTGCCTGCACGCGCCCGGTATACAGGTCGTAGTCGAAGTCATTGGCCTTGGACAGTTGCGGATCGCGGATCGCCAGGTCGCTCTGCCTTCGCAGGTGGAGGATGTTGTTCCGCGAGACGATGTTCAGCTCCCGTTTGGTCGCCGAGGTCAGCACCAGTCCGGACTGCGCCCCGCTGGCCGGGTCCGGCCCGCCCACCGTCGGCGGCTGGAGGGTCGTGTTGTGGAAGAAATACTTCCGCCCGCGGGAGAACTCGGCGCTCTTGGGTTCGGAACCGAGCTTGATGAGAAAGTGCCCGCGGAAGGAGTTCTCGTCGGTGGTCTGGGCCTTGCGGCTGACGGCGTAGACGTTGCGGAAGTAGTACGCCGGACCCAGCGAGGTCGAGGCCGCGCCGATGCCCCCGTAGGTCATGGTGATGTAGTTGCCCCAGACGCGGACGTTCATGTTCGCGCCCTCGATCTCCAGCCCGTCGTCCCAGCAGTGGGAGACGTAGTTTCCGTAAATGTCGCTGTCCCGGTTGGGGAACCCGGCGTAGCTGAAGTTCTTGAACTCGCCCATGCTGTCGTTGAACATGTGGTCGATGTCCGAGTCGATGCGGTTATATCGGATGACGTAGCGCCCGCGCCCGCCGCGGAAGCTGACGCCCTGCGGCCCGCCGGGATGGAACGTCCCGCCCACGCGCTTCTCCTTCCAGCTGTTGGCGTCGCTGCGGGGATGGTGCAGCCGGCAGCGCTGGATCACGATCGTCTCCAGCGCCTTGGAGGCGGAATACACGGCTGAGTCCAGGTTCTCCCCGTATCCGTCGCTTTCGCGGACGCGGCCCCATCCGCTGATGTCGCAATTCTCGATGACCACGTTCTGCACGTCGCCCAACTCAATTCCGTGAACCTGGGCGCCGCGCAGCGTCAGGCCGCGGAGGATGACGTACGACGCCTCGACGCGGAGGTTGCTGCGGCACTTGCCCGCGGCGTCCCAGTCGGACTTCGCCCCGTCGGGCGGGCAGTACAGCACGTATCCGTTCTGGGCGTCCCCGCCGTCCTTGATGACGTAGTCGCCGTCCGGCTGCCGGACGGGCAGGTCCACGCGCCGGGCGATCTTGAAGTTCTCGCTCCACGTCTCGAAGCTCAGCGTGCGTTTGAGGCCGGCCTGGGCGATGGACAACTCCACCTCGTACCGCGTTCCGGGCGAGAGATTCACGATGCTGCCGCGGTACTCCAGGCTGCGCTGCTCGAGCGCCCCGTGGTCGTAGGGGTCGAACCACAGGTCCATCGCCTCGCGCCACCGGTCTTGTCCGGCGGGGCGGTAGCGCACCGTGCAGGGCCTGGCCGGGCCTCCGCCGGGGGCTTTCCAATACAGGCCCACGCTGTGGAAGGTGGGCACGGCCGACGGAGGCGTCTCCGGGCCTTCGTAGAGCAGCTCGCCCAGTTCCTCCAGCGACAGGGCGGCGAAATGTGCCGTGCGCCCCACGTCCTCGGCCCGCTGGCGGTAGCGGCAGATCACCTGCACGCTGTCGGCGTCGGCGCTGTCGAAGGTCGTCTCGAGAGCGCTCCATCCGTCCTTGTTCCAGCCGGTGGCGAGGCGGCCGATCTCCTTGCCGTCCTTGATGCGCTTGATCTGGAGCAGACCGAGGCCCGGCTCGGAGGCCTTGATCTGCCCGCGGAGGCGGTATCGGGTGTCGGGCTTGACGCGAACGGCTTGGAGGATCTCGCCGAGGTTCTTTCCGCCGTCGGCGACGATCTCGACCTTCAGGCTCTGCGCGGCGCCCGCCGGGGCGTTTTGCGAATCCACGCTGACGGTCTGCTTGCCGCGGAGGGTCCAGCCGGCGGGCTTTCCGCCGTCGGCCTTGGCAAAGTCGCCGTTGGTCAGAAGGTTCGGTGCGGCTGCGGCCGCCGTCGAAACCGCCCATACGCAGAACGCCGCCGTTGCGAAAATCCGCCTGGTCATGTGTATGTGTCCTTTGGAAAGGGAACCTGAATTTGACCGATTTTCGGCCTGATACGGCCATTGTGATCGTTAACATCCGCCCCGTCAAGCAAAAGACGGAAGGAATTAGGCAGTAAGCAATTGGCAATAGGGCGGGACAACACGAGCGGTCGCCGGGAGCATCGCCCGGAAAGGAACCCGGCAAGAGCGGGACTCGGGACTGGGGATGAAGGCAAACGCGAATCGTGCCTCGGGCTCTTACAGAGCCACGACCGTAAGGGAGTGGTCGCCGGGACGCTCCTAAAAAGGAAATCCCCATACAGCGCCGCGCCGGGAAAAGAACCCGGAACTCAGGAACAAGGAACCGGGGAAGACAGAAATCCGAGGCGGGTCTCGGCGCGACCATCCGGCCGCTACTCGCCGAAATACTCCCTCGCCATCAGTTCCTCGCGGATGCCCGCGAGTTGCGAAGCCATGATGCCCGGGGAATACAGGCCGTTCTGGCCGGCCAGGCGCGTCTCGGTCATCAGCCGGCACAATCCGGCATGGGCGCGGTCCAGCGCGTCGAGGGCCTCGACGACGTTGAACCGGCCCGGCGACGTCGGCGGCGGCGGCCAACGGGCGTCGCTGACCTGCGCCGTCGCGATGTCCCGCAGCACGGACTTCGCCGTGGGGTGCTCGCGAAGCTCGCCGATGCCTGCGGCGGCTGCGATGGTCCGCAGGCCGTCGAGGCACATCCGACAGACGGGGTCGAGGATGCGGGCGTGGGTCGTGTTGGCCCAGGCCTTGGCCGTTCCGCCGTGCCAGGCGCAGCCGTTCTCGATCCGCTCGAATCCCTCGCCGGGGATCGCCTCGAACCGCGCGACGGCCTGGCTCGGCGTGATCGGCTCGAAGCCCAGCTCGAGGGCCGTCGCCAGGATGTCGCCGAAGCGCCCGACGCTCTCCGGCGCCGGCTCGAAAAACCGCGCCTGGCCGAACTGCTTGACATAGAAGTACGCCGTCGTGCCGACGTACTCGGCGTCCTCGGCGTAGGGCATGACGAACCCGCCGTCGGCGGGAATCCGGTCGCGCCAGCGGGCGAGCATGCCGGACATCTCGTCATGGCTGATCGGTTCGCGGGCGGCGTCCTCGGGCGTGCCCATGAGATACCACAGCAGCACGTTGCACATCATGTCCGAGCGCAGGATGACCTTCAGGCCGTTGTCCAGCCGGTGCGGGCGGAAGAGCTTCCGCAGCACGTCGGGGCGAGCGGCGATGGCGTCCTCGATGGCGAACAGGGCGTTCTTGTTGGAGTGTCCGCGGACGTCGTAGCGCAAGCCGGTCGTCTCGCGCAGGCCGTCGACGGCCGACAGAAGGTACGAGTCGGCGTCGGCGATGAGCGTCTCGAAGCCCGCCTCGCGGAAAATTTCCGGCACGTGCGACGCCCAGCCGCACTCGGGATTCCAGCCGACGACCGGACGGACGCCGACGTGCGTCTCCCAGGCGTCGCGCCCGTTGATCAGCGTGTCGAGCCCGAGGCGCGGATCGACGTTCGAGAGCATCAGGTGCGTGTGCGGCGAGGCGACCGGCTCGATCAGCCCGTCGTCGATCAGCCCCCGCAGCATCGCGATGCTTTCCGGGCGCCGGGCCGACATGATCTCCAACGTCTCTCCGGAAGCCTCGAAGGCGATCTTCGCGCCCAACTCCCGAACCGTCCGGAAGATCGCCTCGTACGACTGCTCCGCCACCCAGCCGCGTTTCTCCGGCGGCAACTGCGAGTACTGTAGATTCCCGTGCGGCATGAACAAAATGGCGGGCGACGGCATGGACTTCTCCTCCGTTGGGCGGGTTCCAGGGACAGGCGCCGAGTTTCCCGGATGATGCGCCGCCGGGCGGTTTGCCAAGCGTTATACGCCGCGGTCCCGCGTGCGCCAAGGGGTTCCTCCTCCGCCGGTTCTCGGTCTCACGGTCTTGCGGCGCGGGGGCGGATTTCGTACTGTCCTGCTCAACTCGAACCCCCAAGGAGCGACCATGCTTCGGACCTTCGCAGAGCACGAGACCCGCCGCGTCGAATCGCTGGACGGGCGATGGGACTTCGTCACCGCGCAACAGCACGCCAGCAGGACGCGTCTTCCCCGGCGCTACGACCGCACGATTCAGGTTCCCGGCTGCTGGGAGCAGTTGCCCGGGCTGGAGGCCTACCGCGGAAAGGCGTGGTACCGCACGACGTTCACCGCGTGCAGCGGGCTGGCCGTCCGCCTGGTGTTCGGCGGGGTGAGCCACACGGCCGACGTGTTCGTGGACGGGCGGCGCGTCGGGCATCATTACGATGCGTTCACCCCGTTCGACGTGGTCGTGCCCGGCCTGTCCGCCGGCGAGCACGAACTGGTGGTGGAGGTGGACAACAGCTTCGGGCCGCACTCTGCGCTGCACATCGAGAACGACTACTACACCTACGGCGGAATCACGCGCCCGGTGGAGCTTCAGCTCGTTCCGCCGGTGTACGTGGACAAGCTCTTCGCGCTGCCGGTTCGCAAAGGCGGGCGGTGGGGTCTGGACGTCCGCGTGCGCCTGGCGAACTGGGGGCGCAAGGCGGCGTCGCGGCGGGTGGTGCTGCTGGTCGGGCAGGAGGTGGTGGAAGCGGGCGAGGCCGTCGTGCCGCCGGGCGCCACGGCGGAGGTCTCCACGCGCGTGAACGGGCTGGACGTCGAGCCCTGGAGCCCGGCGAACCCCGCGCTGTACGACGTGGCCGCGCTGCTGCTCGTGGACGACCGCGAGCTGTCCGACGACCTGATCGACCGCGTGGGATTCCGCGAGGTGAAGGTCCGCGGGCGGAAGCTCCTGCTCAACGGCGAGTCGATCCGCCTGCGAGGCTACAACCGCCACGAGGACCATCCGCAGTTCGGCTGCGCGCTGCCGGCGGCGGCGATGACGAACGATTTGGAAATCCTGCGCGACCTGGGGTGCAACTTCATCCGCACCTGCCACTACCCCAACGACATGCGGTTCCTCGACCTGTGCGACGAGCTGGGCGTGTGCGTCTGGGAGGAATCGCACGCGCGGGACGTGAGCTTCGCGCATCCGAAATTCCGCGAGCAGATCGCCTGCTCGACGCGCGAGATGATCGAGTGGCACTACAACCGCCCGAGCATCGTGATCTGGGGCTGCCTGAACGAGTGCGACTCGGACACGCCGGCGGGGCGCAAGGTGCACGCCGAGGTCATCGGGCAGATCCGCTCGCTGGACGCGTCGCGCCCGGTGACGTTCGCGTCCAACAAGGGCGAGAAGGACCTGTGCATGGACCTGGTGGACATCGTCTCGTGGAACCGCTACGACGGATGGTACGGCGGGGCGATCGACAGTTCCGGCCCGATGCTGGCGCGCCTGCTCAAGTGGCTGGGCTCTCCGGCGGGCAAGGGCGCGGGAAAACCGGTCCTTCTGAGCGAGTTCGGCGCGGGGGCGATTCCCGGATACCGCGCCCCGCACCACGCCAAGTGGACGGAGGAATACCAGGCCGAGGTGCTCGACGAGATGCTCGGCGTCTACCTGAACCACCCGGCCGTGGTGGGCGCTGCCATCTGGCAGTTCTGCGACATCCGCGTGTCGCCCACGAAGTGGTACGGCCGGCCCCGCACCATGAACAACAAGGGCACCGTGGACGAGAACCGCCGGCCGAAACTCGCCTACGCCGTGGTGAAGCGCCGCATGCACGAAGCCATCCGCCGCTGGGACCGGAAGAAGAAATAACCCCGGAAGAAGGGACTTGGGACCAGGGACTCGGGACCGGGAAAAAGGAACCGGGATCGAGCTGTCTTCTACTCCGCGCGCTGCCAGGCGGGGGCGTTCTTGAGCTTGTAGAGCATCTCGCCGGCCTTGGGGACGTACAGGCGGTCGTCGCGTCCCTGCCAGTCTTTGGCGTCGATCGAGGCCGGGTCGCGGTAGCCCAGGTTGATCTGCCGGCAGACGTCCTCGGGAATGCCCGTGGCGAGGGTGACCTGGATTCGCGGCTTCTCCACGCCGTCGGCGTACGTGCCGATTCCCCGCACGTGGGTGCTGTGGGCCAGCACGCCCCAGGGGTAATGCTTGAACTTGTCCCACTGGGCGAGGAAGTAGTCGCGTGTGTGGTAGCCGATCTCGCGGATGAGCCGGCCGTGCGTGACGGAAATCTCGCGGATGTGCGGGGCGTAGATGATGAGTTCGCCGCCGTCGGCGACGGCGGGCTCCATCTTGTACATGCACTTGGCGCCCACCCACAGCTCGTCGTACATCTCCGGCGCGCGAGAGAGGATGCTGCGGTAGGGGCGGTCGAGCCACTTCACGTGCACCTGGCTGGACAGGTCGGCGGCGGCCGACCACGAATCCTTCACGTCGCCGAAGTACAGTCCGCACAGGTCGTGCCCGTGCACGACCATGCACAGGGCGTGCGTGCGGACGCCCTGCACCATGTCCAGCGCGGCATGCAGGCAGGCGCGGACGGGCGTGAGCTTGTTTCCGATGATCTTCGGGCAGGTGATGACCGCGCCGAGCCAGTGGAAGAAGTTCAGCAGCGCCTCGCCGCAGATTCCGGGGAAGAAGTACTTCGCTCCGCCGGAGAAGCCCACGACCTCGTGGGGGAAAACCGGCCCGCAGATGAGCACGATGTCGTAGTCGAAGACCAGGCGGTTGAGGGTGACGTCGATGTCCATGGCGAACAGCCCGCCGGTGATGTCGCGGACCTTCGCGGCCGTCAGGGTTCCGACCTTCGTCAGGGCGTCGGGGTTGTTCCACTGGTGGTTGAAGACGCGGCTGCCGGGCAGCGCCTCGCCGCGCCGGCCCGGTTCGACGCCCAGGAGCTTGTCGATCATCGGCTCGGTCATGGG
>DNAS01000133.1:10565-10735 GCA_003485185.1 Phycisphaerales bacterium
TCGGTCATGGGCGGGTGGGTTCCGAGGGCGACGAGGAAGTCGAATTTCGCCGCCTTGGGCGCGATTCCCGCGTGAAGCAGGCGGGCGATCTGCGGCAGGGGGCACGACCGGGTATGGTCGGGAATGACGGCCAGCACGCGCTTGCCCGCCGGCGCCAGCGCGGCGCAGGC
>DNAS01000133.1:10948-14530 GCA_003485185.1 Phycisphaerales bacterium
CTTCATGTTCGCCTCCCGTACATTATATCGCGGTCCGAATCGAACCAGTGAAGTCTTCGGCGGCGGCAAAATCAAGCGAAACCCGCGTTTCCGGCGCAACTTGCTCCTCGGCGGCGGGGGGAATAATCTGATTTCACAAACGTCTTCGGCCGATGATAGAATACCTCGGTAATCGGACGAATCAGTAAAGGCCCAGACATGATCGTTGTTCACGTGACGCACGAAGCGGTGGAGAAGATCGGCGGAATCGGAGCGGTTATCGCGGGTCTGGTCACCACCGACACCTACGACAAGACCGTCTCCCGCACCATCCTCCTGGGTCCGTTGCTGAAGACCGACTCGCCGGTCAACCGCCGCCTGGGCGACGGCGGAAAGATCATCTACAGCTCGCTGGACGCGATCACCCCTCCGCCCTGGCGGGAGAAGTTCCACCCCATCGAGAAGACCTACGACGTCGGCATCATCTACGGAACGCGGAACGTCTCCGAGCCGTGCGGGGGGCGCACCGTGGAGGTGGAGGTGCTGGTGCTCGATGTCTTCCACGCCAATCCCGACCGACTGAACCTGTTCAAGAGCGAGCTGTTCAAGAAGTTCGGCGTGCCCTCGGACCGGTTCGAGAAGATCTGGGAATACGAGCAGTACGTCCGCCTGGCCGAGCCGGGCTACGAGGCGCTCAAGGCGATCGGCGCCAACGGCGGGCAGCAGCAGCGGGTGGTGCTGCTGGCGCACGAATACATGGGCATGCCGACGGCGCTGAAGACGATCCTCGCCGGTTCGCCCAACACGCGGACGGTCTTCTACGCCCACGAGGTGGCGTCGGTCCGCCCGATCGTCGAGGACATGCCCGGGCACGACACGATGTTCTACAACGTCATCGAGCCCGCCGCGGGCGAGGGCAGGACCGTCGAGGACCTCTTCCCGTCCGTCTTCGCGAACTTCAAGCACCCGCTGGTCAAGGCGGCCCGATACTGCGACCACGTCTTCGCCGTGGGCGACTACATCGAGCGCGAGCTGCGCTTCCTCGACCCGCACTTCCAGCGCAGCCACATCGACCTGGTCTACAACGGGATTCCCGCCGTCGCCACCACGCCGCGGGACAAGCAGCTCAGCCGGGCGCGGATGCAGCAGTACGCCGGGAACCTCTTCGGCGAGAAGCCCGACTGGATTTTCACGCACGTCTGCCGCCCGGTGGTGAGCAAGGCGATCTGGCGGGACCTGCGCGTCCTGCACGAGATGGAGCCGCTGCTGGCCGAGCGCGGCGAGACGGCGGTGTATTTCATGCTCGGCACGCTGGCCGGGCAGCGCCGCCCGCAGGACGTCCGGCAGATGGAGAAGGTGTACGGCTGGCCCGTGCGCCACGAGCGCGGATACCCCGACCTGTGCGGCGGGGAGGAGGCGCTGGGCGTCTGCGTGGACGGGTTCAACAAGGATCACCGCGCGATCCGCGCCGTGCTGGTCAACCAGTGGGACTGGAACGCGCAGGTCTGCGGGCAGCGCATGCCCGTGGAGATGGTCTTCGCCGACGTCCGTCGCGGCACCGACGTCGAGTTTGGGCTGAGCGTCTATGAGCCGTTCGGCATCAGCCAGTTCGAGCCGCTGTGCTGCGGGGCGATCTGCGTGCCGTCGAACGTCTGCGGGTGCATGGGCTTCGCGCGGAAGGTCCGCGACGCGGGCGTCGAGATTTCCGAGAACATCGTCGAGGGCGACTTCCTGGTGCTTCCGGGCGAGATGTCCGTCGAGCAGTTGCTGAACATGCCCCTGTCCACGCGCGACGAGATCGAGACGGGCGAGGCCCGCCGCCTCGCGGCGGAAATCTTCCGCCTCCTCCCGCGGGACGAGTCCGCCCGCGCCCGGCGGATCGAGCGCGGATTCGACCTCGCCCAGCGGATGAGCTGGGAGCACGTCGTGCAGGAGTATTTCCTGCCGAGCCTCGGGCGGGCCGCCTGGCAGGCCTGAGCGAAAGCATTTCGGATTTTGGATTGCGGATTTCGGATTGGAATACGGATGCCGCTTCGGCGCATGCCTCGGGCTCTTCAATCCGAATTCCGCAATCCGAAATGGAAGCAGTCGCGATTTCTCCTCCGGGCGAATTGAATTGCGCCCCCAACCCGGCTACAGTGGTTTGACCGTCTTGCATGGGAGCCACGGGATGAAGCTGTCGCCAGCTGCGGAGTTCGCCGTTCGGGGCGTGGTCGTCCTGGCCGAGAGATACGGCCAGGGCCCGGTCACCCTCGACACCGTCTGCGCCCTGCGCGACCTGTCCAAGCAGTACCTGACGAAGATTTTCGGCACGCTGGCGCGGGCGGGCATCGTCACGCCTATCCGCGGAAAGCACGGGGGGTACGTCCTGGGGCGCGAGCCGCGGACCATCTCGCTGCTGGACGTCATCGAGGCCATCGAAGGCCCCATCGCCATGAACTTCTGCCAGTCCGACCCGCCGCGCTGCGACCGGGAGGAATGCCCCGTCCGCCCCGTCTGGACCGAGATCCAGAAGATGCTCCGCGAGCGCCTCGCGACGGTGACGCTGGCCGACGTCCTCAACGGCCAGGCCTGATTTCCCGCGAATCCCCCGCTGCAGGTCTCAGAGCCGCAGGGTCTTTCCCGGCGTCAGGACGTGCACCTTGCAGGGCGCGGCCTGGGCGAACGCGTCGGCGTCGGCCCGGCTGCCGACGACGTCGCCCCAGTGGTAGGGCACTGCCGCCTTGGGGGCGATCACCTCGCACGCCCTGGCCGCCTGGACCGCGTCCAACGTGTAGGTTCCGCCCACCGGGAGCAGCGCCAGGTCCACGTCCTTCAGCCCGCGCATCTCTTTCACCAGGTCGGTGTCCCCCGCGTAGTAGATCCGCTTGCCGGCCAGCGTGAACACCGCGCCGCACCACTCGTTGGCGCGCGGGTGGTAGGGCTTGTCGGTGTTGTAGGCCGCCACCGTCTCGATGGAGACCTCCTTGAGGGTGAGGTTTTCGCCGGGACCGACGGCATTGGCGGCATGGAGCTTCTCCACGACGTCCGGCGGGGCGATCAGCGACGTGTCGGACTTGCTGACCTTGGCGATGTCGGCGACCGAGCAGTGGTCGTGATGCCCGTGCGAGATGAAGACGATGTCCGCGTCGTGCGGTTCGCCCCGCAGCTTCCACGGGTCCACGTAGATCACCGTCCCCGCGCCGGCGATGCGGAAACTCGCGTGCCCGATCCATTGCACTTCGACGGCCATGATGGACTCCTCTCGGATAGGTCGCGATGCCTGCTTTTCATTCTACGGGCCAGACGGTGCCAGAACACACTGTTGGAAGAAGTGGAGAGTGGAGGAAATGTCAATTGTCGATTGGCAATTGAAAGATCGAGGACGGAGAAGAAGTTCGAAGTTCGTAGGTCGAGGCTCGAAGGGATTCCGTCACGCTCTGCGTGTTTGCTATTTCCGAAACGGCGCGGTCGCAAAGCGGATACTCTTTCGAACGGCTTGCGGTTCGGCGTGGTGGTCTCTCTCCCGCACATTCCGACGACCGCTCGTTGACGGCCACGGCGCGGTATGGGGATTTCCTTTTTGCGAACGTCCCGGTGACCACTCCCTTACGGTCGTGGCTC
>DNAS01000133.1:14692-15285 GCA_003485185.1 Phycisphaerales bacterium
ACGGTCGTGGCTCCGTAAGAGCCTGAGGCACAATTCGCGATTGCCTTCTTCCCCAGTCCCGAGTGCCTGGTCCCCAGTCCCTATCTTCCCGGTTCCTTGTTCCTCAGTTCCCAGTTCCTTTGCGCATGTCCATAACCACTTATTAGTAAAGTGGTTGTCAAATAGCACCAAAACGGTCCGGATTTATTTGCAATTCGTACCATTTCGGTGCTATATTGTTATGGCTGCTACAGACGGGAGCGTAGGGCATGTTGTCGCTGACGAAAAAGACCGGCTACGGATTGATCGCCATGACGTACCTGGCGCGCGTCGAGGGCGACGCGCCGGCCAGCGCGCGGGAGATCGCCGAGCGGTTCGGCGTGCCGGCGAGCCTGCTGGGCAACGTGCTGAAGGAACTGTCGGGCGCGGGGCTGGTCGAGTCGGTGCGCGGGGCGCGGGGCGGGTACCGCTTGGCGCGCCCGCCGGAGTCGATCAATCTGGCGGACCTGGTGGAGGTGCTGGAAGGCCCGATCCGCCTGGCCGAGTGCGTCGCGGAGCAGGGCGGCCTGCCCGACGACGCCGTGTGCAGCCTGATGGACCGCTGCCCGATCGCG
>DNAS01000133.1:15446-15706 GCA_003485185.1 Phycisphaerales bacterium
ATCGCCGACCCCGTCCACCGCGTGCAGCGGAAGCTGAGCGACTTTCTCCGGCAGGTGACGCTGGCGGAAATTTCCGAGCCCGGCGCCCCGGCGGAAACGAACGAAAAAACGGACAGAGGAACCGCGGAGATCGCGGAGAAGAGATGAAATGTATTCCTCTCTGCGGCCTCTGCGGTGATGTCGGTTGTTCCTGGTTTGAAGGAAGTTGGCGATGGCTTTGAAACTGCCGATTTACATGGACTACAACGCCACCACGCCGC
>DNAS01000133.1:16008-17374 GCA_003485185.1 Phycisphaerales bacterium
GACAACCTGGCCATCAAGGGCGTCGCGGAGGCGGCCGCGGGCAAGGGCAACCACATCATCACCTGCCAGGCCGAGCACAAGGCCGTGCTGGACACGTGCAAGTACCTGGAGAAGCGCGGCTGGCGCGTGACGTATCTCAAGCCCGACCGCACGGGGCGCGTCTCGGCGCGGCAGGTGGAAGAGGCGATCACCGACGGCACGGTGCTGATCACGCTGATGGCCGCCAACAACGAAGTGGGCACGCTGCACCCCGTGGCGGACATCGGCGAGCTGGCGCGGCGGCGGGGAATCGTCTTCCACTGCGACGCCACGCAGGCGGTCGGCAAGATTCCGCTGGACTTCGAGAAGATGAAGATCGACCTGGCGAGCCTGTCGGCCCACAAGGTGTACGGGCCCAAAGGCGTCGGGGCGCTGTACGTTCGCAAGGGCGTGCGGGTGGCCTGCCAGATGCACGGCGGCGGGCACGAGCGCGGGATGCGCAGCGGAACGCTGAATGTGCCGGGCGTGGTGGGCTTCGGCGCCGCCTGCGAGATCGCCGTCCGCGAGATGCCGCAGGAAGCCCCCCGGCTGGCCGCCCTGCGCGACCGGCTCGAGCAGGACGTCCTGCGGCGAGTCGAACTGTCCAGCGTCAACGGCAACATCGAATATCGCGTGCCCAACACCACGAACCTCTCGTTCGCGTACGTCGAGGGCGAGAGCCTCATGCTGCGCATGCCCGACGTGGCCGTCTCCAGCGGGTCGGCCTGCACCAGCGCCTCGCTCCAGGCCAGCCACGTGCTGCTGGCGATGGACGTGCCCGAGGAGATCAGCCATTCGTCGCTGCGGTTCAGCCTGGGGCGGTTCACCACGCAGGAAGAAGTGGACTACGCCGTCGAGCAGGTCGCGCAAGCCGTCGCCCGCATGCGCGAACTGAGCCCGCTGTACGACATGGCCAAGGCCGGCGTGGACTTCAGCAAGGTCCAGTGGCAGCATGGGCATCCTGAAGACAGTGGAGAGTGAATAGTAGGACTGAGAACTGAGGACTGAAGCCTGAAGCCTGCTGTTTAGTAAGGAATCTGACGGTGCAATACAGCGAGAAAGTCATCGACCTGTTCACGAACCCGCGGAACGTCGGCACGCTGGATGAGTCTTCGCCGGCTGTCGGGACGGGCGTGGTGGGCTCGCCCGCCTGCGGCGACGTGATGAAGCTCCAGATTCTCATCGACGAAAGCGGGCGGATCGCGGACGCGAAGTTCAAGACGTTCGGGTGCGGGGCGGCCGTCGCGTCGGCCTCGCTGGCGACCGAGTGGCTCAAGGGCAAGACCCTGGACCAGGCCATGACCATCAAGAACTCGGCCATCGCCGAGGAACTGGCCCTGCCGCCGGT
>DNAS01000133.1:17440-18320 GCA_003485185.1 Phycisphaerales bacterium
GAGTGGCTCAAGGGCAAGACCCTCGCCGAGGCCGAGGCCATCCGCAACAAGGACATCGCCCACGAGCTGGAGCTGCCCGCGCCGAAAGTGCATTGCAGCGTGCTGGCCGAGGACGCCATCGCCAGCGCCATCGCCGACTGGAAGAAGAAGAACGCAAAGGCGTGACGCCGGGAGGCGGCGCATGCGCATCACACTGACCGAGCGGGCGGCGGGGAAGATCGCGAAGCTCTTCGCCGCGCACAAGCTGCCGCCAGGCGCGTGCCTGCGCGTGGGCGTGCGCGGCGGCGGGTGCGCGGGACTGAGCTACACGCTCGACGCGACCGACGCGCCCCACGACGGCGACGAGGTGTTCGAGAGCCGCGGCGTGCGGCTGGCCGCCGATCCGCGCACCGCGCCGTATCTCGACGGAACGGAGATCGACTTCGACGAGCAGTGGGCGGCCGGCGGGTTCGTGTTCCGCAACCCCAACGCCCGGCGCGCGTGCGGATGCGGGAGCAGTTTTAACGTCTGAAAAAGGCCCGAAAAAGCGCCCGGCCGAGGGGGGAAAAGCGCCGGAAAGCCCGCGAAAGCGCCCGAAATGGCGCCGAATCTCTTGGGAAAAATGCGAAATTTCCACCCCGATCCGCCTCCGGCGGCAGGGTCATTACCTGACGTCGAACCGGAACACCCGCGCGGTCTCGGCGCCCCAGGTGGACTCGACGGTCAGCCTCACGGCCGAGGTCGTCACCTCCAGCGGCACGCGCACGAAGCGCTGGAAATTGTCCTCGCAGCGCTGCACGACGCGCCACGTGCCGTCCGGCTCGCGCGCCTCCAGGTGGAACGCGCGCACCAGCGTCGCCGGCGGGCGCAGCGCCGGCAGGCTGCGCGGATAGCAGAACGG
>DNAS01000133.1:18408-18749 GCA_003485185.1 Phycisphaerales bacterium
GCGGATAGCAGAACGGAAGGTTCTTGAATCCGGCGGTGTTCTCGCCCCGCCATTCGCGGTTGAGGTTGCTGTCGAATGCGATCCGCGCCTCTCGCAGCGTTGCGGGCGCGGCCAGTTCGTATTGCACCCAGTCGCCTGCGGCGGCCGTCCACGCGTTGTCGCTGCCGCCGACGGGCCGGTCCATGCCGTTGCGCAGCGCCTCAGCGTCGCCGCGCGACGCGCTGAGTTTCGCCCGCGCCGTCGACGCCGGCATGCGCCGCTGGAGGAAGGGCAAATAGCAGTCGTCGTCCATCAGCGTCTGCTGCAACTCGTCGACGCGCTTCTCATACACGCCGCGCGGA
>DNAS01000133.1:18871-22752 GCA_003485185.1 Phycisphaerales bacterium
CTCATACACGCCGCGCGGATCGAGCCCGTCGCGCACGGCGATGGCGGCGGCCGTGCCCACCGCCTGCCCCAGCGTGGCGCAGGTGGACATCACGCGCGTCGAGCTCATCGCAGCGTGCGTCGCGCTGATGTTCCGCCCCGCGAACAGCAGATTCGCCACGTTCCGCGAATACAGGCAGCGATACGGAATCCCGTACGGCGACGGCGCGGGGTGGAAGATCGTCGGCTCGCCGGGGTGGCGCATCCCGGCGGGGTGGTGGTCGTCCATGCTCCAGCCGCCGTAGGCCACCAGGTCGTCGAATCGCCCCTCCGCGCGCACGTCGTTCTGCGTCAGCACGTGGTCGCCGACGTAGCGGCGGCTCTCGCGCTTGCCCGGCAGGAAGCCCACCCATTCGAGCGTCCAGTTGCGCATGTCCTGGCGCGGGCAGTGGTTCTTGACGTGGTCCCACACGCCGAACGCCGCCTTGAGCAGCTCGTCGCGCAGGCGCTCCGTGTCGTGGATGGAATCGTCCTCGCCGCCCAGCTCGATCCACCAGAAGTTGGTGCGGCGGACGTCGTGGTGGCGCTTCGGCAGCGATTCGCACGTGGGGTAGCGGTTCGCCCAGACCGGCGGAATGAACTCCTGCGGGCGGTCCGTCTCGCGCGCCTGGATCAGGCAGCTCATGCCCATGGTCCTGCGGTCGGCCGTCGGAGGCTCGATGTCCTCGTCGTACTCCCCGCGCGCCTCGCGCCCGATGCGGAACTCCGCGCCGCTCAGCGGCGCCAGGATGCTGTCGCCCGAGCAATCGGAGAAAAGCCTCGCCCGCACCGTCTGCCACGTCTCGGTGGTGAGCTGCCAGCCCGTCACGGAGCGGATGCGCCCGCGGTCCATCTCGGCCGCATTCACCGAGCAGTTCAGCAGCAGCGTGAGGTTCGGCTGGTACCTCGCCAGTCCGTACAGCACGCTGTCCCAGAGGGAATAGCTGGCGGCCGGGTTACGGCGCATGTTCTCCAGCTCGATTTCCTCGACGATGCCCGTCTCGCGGTTGTCCTTCCCGTGCGCGCCGCAGACGTGCATGCGGATTTCCGACGAGGCATTCCCGCCCAGGACCGGCCGGTCCTGGACGAGCGCGACCTTCGCGCCGTGGCGCGCCGCGGCCACCGCCGCGCACAGGCCCGCCAGCCCGCCACCCACCACGCAGAAGTCCACCTCGCGCGTCTCGTTCTTCATTTCGGTTTTCCTGACGGCAACGCCGGTTTCTTACAAGCCCCCCGCGTCAGCTTGCCCCGTTGGGGCGGGGGTTTGTTCGTTCCGTTGTCCATTCGCGATTCCGTCACGCCCAATCGTACCGCCAGGCCGTCTCCAGAAAGGCCAGGTAATTGCGGGCGGTCCGCTCGGACAGGTCCGCGTCGAACGGTCCCGCCGACGGCGAGAGGATCAGGCGCTTCCCGCGGCACTCGTCCAGCACGTCGCGGACGGCCTGCGCCATCTGCTCGTCCGTCAGGCGGCGGAACTCGTCGTACTGGATGTTCCCGATCAGCGTGATCCGGTCGCCGACGGCCTCATATGCCTGCGTGAACGTGCAGTTGCCCGTCGGCGGGGCCTCGATGGTGTGCAGCCCGTGCGGCGCCATTTCCACGAAGTCCGGCAGGATCTCGCGAATCTGCCCGTGGTAGTGCTGGATGGCGAACTTTCCCGCGCGTCGGATTCTGTCGATGAGTTCGGCCGCGTAGGGCACGATCCAGCGGCGGAAGGTCTGCCGGCTGACGAGCGGCGGGGAGGCCAGCTCGCTGCCGACCAGGAAATACACGTCGGCCAGCTCGCGCCGCAGGCAGTAGTCGTAGATGATTCGCATCCGCTGCATCGCCTGGTCGAGGAAGGATCGCACCGGCTCGTCGTGCGTGAGCGACCAGATGGCGTATTCCTCGATGTTGGACGCCGAGTAGAGCGGCCCGATGGGCTCGCCCAGGTCGAACATCATCGCGCCCAGGTGGGCCGGGAACTCCTCGACCTCGCGGCGGTAGGCGGGCAGGTTGGCATCGAGGGTGGCCTCCAGGCGGGCGCGGTCCGTCTCGACCGGAAGCGAGCAGAACAGCTCCAGGTCGCTCTCGTCGTTGAGAAGCCGCCGGATGGACGACGATCCGGTCCCGTAGCGCGCCTCGGACACCAGGCGGCGCCCCTTGTACTCGGTGAAATCGCGGACGATCTTCCAGCCGTTCTCGAACGTCTCCTCACGCCACTGCTTGACCTCGGGCTTGTAGAAGGGGGCGCCGAGATGCCGGCGGTTGAGCGTGATGGCGTACTTCTCGGCCAGCTCCACGATGGGGCGGTAGGCAGGCAGCGTCCGCACGTCCACGTAGCAGCCCAGGCGGTGGTAAGGGAACAGCAGCCAGATCGGAACCTTGTCGGTCGGCTCGCCCCGCAGGGCGGCGAAAAGTCGTTCGCGTGCGGTCATCGAACTCCTGCTCCGGGAACTCGGGAAAGGGGGTATTCTACCCGAAGAAGACAAAAAGTCATGGACAATAGGCGACAGACTTCAGGCAAAAGGCTTCAGGCTACAGACCTCAGGCTTCAGATGGGTGCCACGGCCAAGCGCCGTTTTCTTGGCCGTGCGGAAGACACCCTCAAGCACACAACGCTTGAGGGTGGCACCCGCAATGGGCAATTCCGTCGCATCCGGGTCAACCGAAGAGGGTTCCGGCGGGGTTACGGGGGATGAATCCCTCGGCGTGGAAGAATTGCAGCGCCTCGGTGAGGCTGCGGAAGACTCGCGTGGCCGTCTCGGTGACGAAAGGCGACGGGTCCGCCGCCGGACGCCAGATCACGAAGACGTTCTTGGTGGCCTCGTGGGCGTGCTGGAGCTCGCGCTCCACCCCGCTGGACAGCCCGGGCCGGCCGCCCTCGATCTCCGGAATCAGCGAGACGATCATGTCCGACTGGTCGATCAGCTTGAAGTCGCGCGCGTAAATCTGCCCGTCGATGTCGGCGATGATGTCGAGGATCTGCGCCGTTTCCATGACCGCCTGCTCGCCGGGCGGGCCCGTCTCGACGGTGCGCCGGCCCTGCTCGGCCGCCTCGATCGCCAGCTTACCCAGGTATTTTTCCTCCATGTCGCCCGGGTCGAAGCAGAGGAAGTGCCGCTTCATCTCCCGTCGGAAGACCTCGATCTCGGTCAGCAGGTCGGGCTGGCCGGCCACGTGGCTCATGGGGAAGCTCAGGTACGCCTTGGTCCGGCGGGGGTGCAGGGCGAGCGTGGCGAAGGCTGCCGCCGTCGAGTCGTCCTGCCCGCGCGCCCAGACGTAGAACCGCCCGTGCCCCCGCACGATCTGCGCCAGCAGCTCCGTCGCCAGCATCTCCTCCTCGCGCCAGACCATCAGGTCCTTGAGCGTGTGGTCGGAGTGGCCGTCACGCGTCAGCCGCCGATGCACCCGGTCGATGTTGTCCACCACGGCCACGTACAGGTCCGCGTCCAGCGCCTTCATGTGGTCGTAGTCGAACGCGTAGAACAGCCCGTGCCGCCAGCGGAACGTCGCGTGCGTGTTCACCAGCACGTTGGCCTTCTGGCGGCAGACGCTCAGGACGTCCTTGAACACGCTGCGGCGGAGGCTCGTCAGGCGGCTCAGCGGGAGGTCGAGAATCCGCCCCGGCGCCACGTCGGGCGCCTCGGCGTACATCATGTCGCCGACGTTCAGCAGCGTCAGCTCGCGTCCGTCGGCGACCGCCAGCTCCACGACGCGCCGCAGGAACGATTTCTTGTCCAGTCCGACCTGTCCCGTCACCACGATTCGCATGGGCGCACTGTACCGCCCCGGCCGAAGGGAATCAACGAGCCGGGTTCTGGGAAGGGGGTGGCACGGCTTGCTTGCAAGCCGTGTTCCTGCGAATTCGGCAACACGCTTTGC
>DNAS01000137.1:0-11758 GCA_003485185.1 Phycisphaerales bacterium
TCGTCCCCTCGGTAAGCAGCGAGGCATTCACCAACGTGTTCTCGCTGTTGCCATCCGTCAACGAGGCGCCCAGGCTCAAGGCGGTCTTGAAGCCATCCTGTTCCGCCCGCGCCACCCCCGCAACCAGCATCGCCAACCCCGCCAGAACCAGCATCGCCCGCTTCATGCCGCAACTCCTTTCGTGCATTCCCGTTCTTCTCCCTGCATCATGCCGTCTCGACACGATTCCGGCCGGCGCGCTTGGCCGCGTAAAGCGCCTGATCGGCACGTCGGACCAGTTCCTCCCCGCTCTCCTGGGGCTGGTGCTCCGCGATGCCTGCGCTGATCGTGACGCTCTCGTTGTTCACCACGACCGTGCGCTCCACCGCCTGCCGGGCCCGTTCCGCGACCGCGATCGCCTGTTCGGCATGGGTCTCCGGCAGCAGGACCGCGAACTCCTCGCCCCCGTAGCGGAACACAATGTCAATGTTGCGGACCGCCCTGCCCACGGCCATGGCGATATTGGCCAGCACCCGGTCGCCCTCGGTGTGGCCCAGCGTGTCATTGACCCGCTTGAAGTAATCCACGTCGAAGATGATCAGCGAGAGCGGACGCTCGTAGCGGAGCCTGCGCTGGACCTCCAGCCTGAGCTGGTTCCGGAAGTGCCGGTAGTTGTAAAGCCCGGTCAACTCGTCCCGGATCGCCATCCGCTCCAGCTCCACCACGAGGCGCTCCTTGGCTTGCGCCAGGCGCCGCGCCTCGCAGGCCTGGCGGATCCGCAGGAGCAGCTCGGCGATCCGGACAGGCTTGACAATGAAGTCCGCCGCGCCCTGCTGCACGACCATTTCATGGGAGTAGCTGGTGTCGTCGCCCGTGATGAGAATCACGATGACGGAAGAGGTCTTGACCATCTGGCGCATGACCTCGATGCCCGAGATGTCCGGCAGTCCGATATCCAGAAGCACCACCTCGACACTGGACTCCTTGAAAACCTGGAGCGCGGCACTCCCGGAACCGACGGATACCACCTCGTACCCGTTCCTGCCCAAGGCGCTTGCAAAGAGGCGCTGGATGGTGTCGTCGTCGTCCACCACCAGGATGCGGGGAGCGGGCCGGGGCATCACGGGGAACCTCCTTCCGGCAACACCACCCGGAAGCGGCAACCCCGGGGGGACAGACTCTCCACCTCGATCCGGCCCCCGTGGCCCTCCACGATCCGGTAGGCAACCGCGAGCCCCAGGCCGGTGCCCTGCCCCACCTCCTTGGTGGTGAAGAACGGATCGAAAATGCTGGGCATCACCGACTCCGGAATCTGTGGACCATCGTCGGACACTTCGACAACGACCTCGTCGCCTTCCCGTCGCGTGACGATCTCGATTTTCCCCAACTGTCCCTCGGGGCGATTCTCCTCGATCGCGTCGCAAGCGTTGTTAAGAAGGTTGGTCCACACCTGGGAGATGTCCGGGCCGGTCCGCACGAAAGGAAGGTTGTCCGCGAAATCCAGCCGGACCTCCGCGATGTGCTTGATGCGGTTCTGGAGGATCACCAGCGTGTTGTCGATGCTTTCGTTGACATTGAGGTCCATCATCTCTTCCCGCCCGGCGTGGCTGTAATATCGGAGGGCCTTGACGATGCGGGCGATCTTCCGCGCGCTGCCCAGGGAGATTTCCGAGGCGTTCCGCAGCGCCTGCACGTGTTCCAGGATTTCCAGGACCGGCGCGGATTGGACGCGATCGAGGAGGTTTTCCTCGTTCCGCCAGCCTTCGCCGAAACATTTCACGATCACCGCCGCCACCTGCCTGGCGTTTTCGCACCCCTGGCGGCGGAGTTCCTCCTCGACGGACCGCCGCAACGCCCGCCCGCCTGCCTCGCTGTGCTCGGCCAGCGGCTGGGCAAGCTGGCGCGCGATCACCGAGGCAAGCCATTGGCTCGTCTCCGGCGGAAACTCGGAGGTCCGCGTGGTCACATTCCAGAGTCCGCGGATGTGCTCGTCCAGATCGGTCATGACGTTCAGGATCGCGCTGGTGGGAGTGTTGATCTCGTGCGCCACGCCCGCGACGAGATGCCCGAGCATGCTCATCTTTTCCGACTGCACGAGGTCGATCTGCGCCTTGCGGATCTGCTCGTTGGCCTGCACGAGGTCTTTTGTCCGCTCCGTCACTCGCTGTTCCAGAAACTGGTGCGACTCGCGCAGCGCCTGCTCGGTTTGCTCCCGTCGATCAATTTCCCGCTGAAGCTCCTGATTGACCTTGGTCAATTCCGCCGTTCGGTCCCGCACCCGGTCCTCCAACTCCTCCTGCGCCTTCCGCAGCGAGTCGACCATTTCGTTAAAATTCAAGCTGAGGACGCCGATTTCGTCCCTTGACCTGATGGCCACTTTTTTGCTCAAGTCGCCGCTGGATCGAATCTGGCGTATGGTTCCGACGAGCACGGACAAGGGCTTGGTCACGGATATTGTGATGATGACCATCAGAAGGAGGGCGGAAAAAAGCGTTGCGCCTACGCCGAAGATCGCCGATTTGAAAGCGAGGGTTCGTACTTCCGCGTCGATCAATTCCGAGGGGAAGCCCACGACGACAAAAACGTTTCCGTGTTTTCCGGGCAGTGAGGGGGCGACCGCGTTGTAGAAATATTCACCGTTTTCATCTTGAGACAAGTAGACCGCTTCTTTGAACGGATCGGCCGTGGAAAGCCACGTCAGTTGTTTCAAGATGGTTCCGTGCAGGGACGGGTTGCTGTGGAAGAGGACGGTCCCGTCTTTTCGAACAATCATGGCGTAGCTCAGGTTCGGATGCTCGCGCACCGCGTCCCGGCATTGAATTTCGAAGCCCTTGATGCTTTCCGCGTCCAATCCCAGGGTTCGAATGCGGTCCAATTGCGCCCGCAGGGTGTGGGAAACCACCATGACCTTTGCCTGGAGACTGAGGGAATGCTCTTGCCGGAAAGCCCGGGTGTTGAGGAATATGCTGATGCCGATCCCCAGCACCACAAGAGATACCGAGATGAGCAGGATTTTCCCGCGTATGCCCAGCATCAGCGTTTATTCCCACTGGAATTTGGAGATGACCCTTGCCGTCAGC
This sequence comes from Phycisphaerales bacterium, assembly GCA_003485185.1. Taxonomy (GTDB): domain Bacteria; phylum Planctomycetota; class Phycisphaerae; order SM23-33; family SM23-33; genus UBA12270. The sequence goes on from DNAS01000137.1 coordinate 3,060, forward strand.
AGAATGTCGGAACTCGGGATCAGGCCTAACCGGCGGGCCCGTGCGAGACTGATCACAGGTTCACCCTTGACAGTCGGCGCCATCGGAAGACTGGAGGGCGCCTGCCCGTTCACCAGGATTTCCAGAGCAAATTTCCCCGCCTCTTGTCCCTGGGAGAACCCCGAGACAGTCACCGCACACAAAGTGCCGTAGTCCACTCGATCGACCCAGTACGAGAAGTCCGGCAGGTTGCTGTTTCCCGCCGTCCAGCGGCAGACGGTCTGGTAAGGGACATTCTTGCCGTCGTTTCCCTTGAACTCGAAGATTCCGAGGAACCCAATGGCGTCCACCTTGCCTTCATAGCCCTTGACGACCCGCTGGTATTCCTCGAACGACTCAATGACGTCGTAGCGGACGATTTCCACCTCCCCCAGGTCGTCATGGCTCTGCTTCATGCGGTCAATGACGCGCTTCCACATGGGGGCGGTGTCGGTAATGATGGCGACCTTTCGGACGCTCGGGACGATCTGCTTCAGGAGGCGCAGCGATTCCACGAAGTGCTCCCGTTCCAGCACGCCCGCCACGTTGTCCGCGCGGGTATACCCGTAATCTTCCGGGTTGGCGTTGACGCCGCAGAACACGAACGGGATCTCGCGGCCGAGGCAGGGGACCGTCACATACTTCTGCGCGGCATCGTCGCTCGTGAAGACCAGGTCGGGTTTCCATTCTTCGATCAATTGCATGGCTTCGCGTCCGGCCTGTTCGAGCCACTCCGGCGAGCTTCTCCGCTTTCCGTCCATCTCGTAGATTTTGTATTCCACGTTCAGGCTCGACAGGGAATCCTTGAAGCCGTTGAATTGGCTCTCGGTCCACTCCCAGGGAGTGTGAAAGCTCATGACGTGCAATACCTTGAACTTTCGGTTGGGGACAACGGATTGCGTCTCCGTGCGATCCTGCGGAGCGTCCCTCAGCGCGGCGGGGACGTTCACGCGGAAGGAAACCACGGTTCCTCCGACAAGGATCAGGACGAAGACTGCGGAGACGACCATTCCAATCGTGATTTTCCTTGAAGTCATGCCTGTTTCACCTCCACGACCCTGTGCGTTGCCTTGGATGGGGCTTGTGGGCGCTCATGGTTACAGGTCGATTTTGACTCGCAACCCGGCGACCACGGACACATCCTCGTCCCTTGTTCCGGGGTTGAGCAGAACCTGCAGGTCCGGCAAGATGCTCAACCACTCGGTCACCCGGATCTTGTAATAGGTTTCGAACAGCGATTCCGAGGATTGGGCGTGGGTGCTCCTGCGGTAGTCGTCCCCGGTGACGCCCTGGACGAAACCGACGCCCAGGACATCCTGTTCTCGTCCCGGCAGCAGGCCTGTGTAGGTCGCGCCTGCGGACCAGCAGTGAGAGAACGTACGCGTGTCGCGCTCGTTGAATCCGTATCGAAGGAACATGCCCAGCTTGTCCGTGATCATCTGGTCGAAGCTGATGCCGAAACCCACCGTATCGCGCTTGACGGCGTCGCCCTCGTAGGTGTTGCGCGGAGTCGGATCATGCCAAAGGTTAAACCGGTAGTTCCCCTTCCTTCCGGCGATGGCGGTCTTAAATCCGACCTCGTACATCGACTGGAACCAGGCGTTACCGTGAAAAGCGGTGTTTGTGCCTGTTTCCGAGCGGACGCCCTGCGCGTCGATCAAGCCAGCCTGCACGTACAACCAATCCATCACGTCGTACCGGACCACCGCGCCGATGGTGTGATACTTGTGCGGAAACGCATGGTTTCTCGCCAGGGAATGGGACAGGAAGTCCCACCCGGCGACCTCGTTCGTGTCAAATAACAGCGGGGAATTGATTTTTCCGACGACGAGCAGCAGTTTTCCGTCCAGCAATTTCTGCTCGATGTAAAGGTTGGCCAGATACAGCCACTCGGTCTCCGCCCATCTCCAGTCCATATTCAATGTCGGACGGATGAGCGGATAGACGCCGTGCGGGGGATCGTTTCTCGTGTCGGAACTGCCTCGAACGCGCGCAACCAGTTTGGCATCGGTCCAGAGCTTCTGGGTCACCGTCATGTTCCACCAGAACAGGTTGCGGGAGTGTCCTTCCCCCGGACCGTTCAGGATGACCTGGGTGGCGTTGTCGGCGCAAAGGCAGACTTCCGTGCCGGTCATCTTGGCCATTTCGGCCTTGAACTTCTTCCAGTTGTCGAACCAGGCGCCGGACGGAAGTTGTTTGGCGGCTTCTGGTTCCGGCAGGTCCACCGCAGTCGGGTCGGCCGGGTCCAGCTCGGCGCGAACGCCGGCTGGAAGCAGCAACGCGAAACCGAGGGCGATCAGGAGAATTTTGGGATACGAGAAGTATAGGAAAGGAACACATGGTCGGGAACGTATCATGGACGCTCCTTCATGTGAGCCTGCTACCCCCTGAGGCGGCAGGCTGCGCTATCCCGACCCAGATGGACCATCGACTGGCCGAGGGGGGTGCTTTAACAACCGGCGAGAAAAGCATGTCAGGGGGGATTGGGGAGCAGCCCGGCCGAAGAGGCCTTCGCCCCCGGGGGCTGCTATATTACTTCTCGACGATCTCGGCGATGGCGAGGCCGTTTTCGCCGGACACGGAGTACAGCAGGCAGGTTCTGCCGGCTTCGCGGAAGATGGCCGGATCGCGGAGGGCGTGTTCGGGTCCGCGCGACTCGCCGGCCCGCGAAACGGTCAGCGGCAGGAGCGCCCCCTCGTAATCCGTTTCGGGCTTCAGGACGCTTTGGACGTCGGCGGCCTTCCACTGCGTCCAGTCGCCCGCCAGCCGCATCCGCCCGCGGAGGATATGCTCGGGCCTGTCGCCGATGGTAGACCAGTAGACCCACAACTCGTCGCCGCACAGGTCGACCGCGACGTGGCGCGGGGCGTCGCGGTTGAATTGCCAGGCCGGGTCGAACGAACCTGGAAGAACCATCGGGCCCTTCTCGAAGGGCATCAGGCCGTCGCGGGAGCGGAACAGCTCACCACCCTTGGCCAGGCCGTACCACATGCCGCCCCACCGCCACGCGCGAAGGTAGAAGTTGGCCAGCGGCGTGTCGTCGGCCTCGAACGCCAGGCCGTCATGCGAGAGCGCGACAAATGTTTTCTGTCCGGCCTGAGCCTGACCATGGAAATACATGCGAATCCGCCTGGCCTCCTCCTCGACGAGGACGTCCGGGCTGGCGATATGGCCCGAGCAGGCGCGGGCCTGCTCCAGCCGAAGCGTACCCTCCGATCGCACCGTCCATGGGCCCTCCAGCCGGTCGGCGTGGGCCAGTTCGATGCGCCGGCCGCCGTGGGCGGCGAAGTAAAGGTAGTACTTGCCCAGCGGCCTGTCGATCCAGTCCGGCACGCGGATCAGCGACGGGCCGTTGATGTTGGCGCGACCGGCCGAGCCGAGCATCGCCGGGGTGATGATCGGGTTGGTCTCGAAGCGGACGATCTTGGGCAACGCCGTTGGCGCGGACATGGCGACTCCGCGAGAGATCAAAACAACCTAGCCGGCTGAGACTCTCCCTCAACTCGGACCCGTCTGGGGGAGAGATCCGATGTTGGCCGGAAAGGCCCTGTCGACTCTCAAGCAGTCGTTTTACCCCCCGCGAAACGCCATGGCTAGGCCGTCATTCATTCCCGGAAAAAGATTTCGACGAATTTCTCGGGATTCTTGGCCTCGCCGATTCCGGGGCCCAGCTGGATCCAGCCTTCCCGCACGTTCTCGTCGCTGTCGTTGACGATCAGGTTGAATTTCACTCCCTTCCGCGCCAGCGACTCGTCGCTGATCCCGAAGGCCGCGTAGGGAAGCTTCGCAACGTAGGTCGTCTGCGTTCCGGTCCGCGCGACCTGCAAATCGACACTCTCCGACGGATCGGCAAGCGCCGTGGGACGGATCGCGGTGTGGACCACGGGCTTTCCGTCCTTGTCGCGGGCCAGGCCCAGTTCCCAATATCCCTCCTGTCCGGGAACCTGAAGCCCGAACTGCACGGAGTCGCCCTTCCAGATCTCCGCCCCCGTGTAAGGCTGTTGCTGGACGTCGTCCTGCACGATGATCTTGAGCACCACGGCGTCCCCGGCCTTTCCCAGCCAGATGCGGGCGCTCAGGTCTTCCGGGCCTTTCCACGCCAAGTGGGTCACCGACGGATCGTGCGCGCCGATGCTGACGACCTGCTGCTGCGTGTGAAGCCAGAACAGCGGCGACGGATTGTCCAACGATTTCGCATCCACCACGAGAATCCACTGGACCGGCACGTCGAGTTGCGCCTGCAACAGGCCGTTGCCGGTTGCGTATTCCAGTTTCATCGGAATGGGTTTGTCCAGGGCGGCGTCGTTAGGCCTCTGATCCGGCAGCAAGCGGATCTTCAATGTCTTGCTGCCGCCGGCTGGCACGTTGACCGTGAACTCGCCGGTCTGGTTGTCCGTCAGTTTCAGCGCTGCCGGCAACCCCAGGCGCAACTTGACGTCCAGAGGACGGTCAAACGGATTATTCAGGCTAAGCGGCAGTTCCATGATCTCGCCGGGCCGGGCCGTCAACTGCTTCGGCAGGCCGACAATGCCCTGGATCGGCTCGCACCGATCGCTGTTGCGGACGACGAGAAAGGACGGCTCGGCGCCGAACTTGTGACAGACCACCCCGTCGCTCACGGCCACGGGCGTCTCGTTGCCCATCGGATCGACGGAAACCGCCCGGGCGTTCTTGCCCACCGCGAACGTCAGCATCTGCTCCGGAACCGTCGGGTCTTCCACCCAGCCGGCTGCGACGTGGGCGCCCTCGCCCTTGAAGAGATACACGAAAGCGCCTTCGGAAGCGGAAACGGGCGCGACATAGGTTTTGTCCGACAACAGTCTGGCCAACGTGTTGTACATGCAATAGACGGCCTTGGGATGAAAATCGTGCGTGAGCATCCCGTAATTGTGCTCGGGATTGCGAGGCTGCTCCCCGTCATTCCGCAGGTCATACCAGGTGTATCCCATCGCGCCGACCGACCATGCGTAGAGCAACTTCTTGAAAAGCGTCTCGGCCTGCGTCTGCTCGCTCAGACCGACGCTGTGCATGGCGGTTTCATTGAAATACAGGGGCTTGTCGGTCTTCAACAGGCCGCGGTATCTGCCCAAGTGCTGGTGGATATTCCTGTGAAACACGTCAAACAGGCCATGCTGATGCACCGTATAGATGTCGAACCACTGCTGACCGTCGCGGAGCACTCGTTCATGCATGTCCGGATTCAGCTTGGTGCCCGGATGATCCGTTCCCAGGCAGGCGAATCCGCCGTTCAGGACCATCGCGTCCGGATCGGCTTTCTTGATGGCCTGGTAGCTCAGCCGGAGCATCTCGATGTATTGGTCGGTCGTGCCCCGCCAGAAGTGCGACAGGTCCGGCTCGTTCCAGATTTCCCAGAAACGAATCTTGCCCTTGTATCGTTCGGCGCAGCGACCGGCGAACTCCGCGTAGTTCTCCAGGTTTTTCGGCGGGTAAAACAGGAATTGCCACCCCCCTTCGCTCAGCCCCTTTTCCGGCGCATCCCATTGTGCGCAGAGCCCGAGGGACGCCTGCAATTCGACATGATACTTCTCCGCCAAGGCGACGATCTCGTCGGCGGATTGCCACCTCCACACGTCCTTCTTGGGATTGAGCGTCCCCCAGGACGAAAATTCGCGAATCACTTTCGCCCCGCAAAGGGCGGCCGCCCGAATCTCCAATTCGCGAATGTCGTCGGAATACCTGTTGCTGTGCTGGCACATGCTGAACAGGAACCCCTTCGCCTTTCCGACGGTGGGCCCTGCCGGTTTCAGGCATGCGTAGGAACTCTTGCCTTTGACCGCGTAGCCGTTCTCGTCCTCAAGCTGATAATGAACCCATCGGATGCCGAAATCCTTCAGGTCGTCCGGGATGGGAAGCGCCGCGTCGCCCCCGGCCTTCAACTCGACGGGAACTTCCGCGTTCCGTTTCGCGCCGTCGTACCGTTCCACCTCAAGACGCACCTTGAAACCGAGGGGCGCGTTCCGCGTATTTTTCAGCACCAGCTTCGGCTTGTAGTCCTGCCCCGGGATGACCAGGAACAGCGGATGCCCCGTCTCGACGGCTGCGTTGACGTAATCCAGGCGATGCCGCCGCTGCAGCGCCTGGGCCTCGTGGAAGCGGACCTCCGCCGCGCTGTTCGCCGGAACCGTGAGGTTCAGCGACCACAAGCGCAGGTCTCCGTCGGGCTTGCGGTTCGTCTGCCGTCCCCAGGAGTGCACCACGTCCTTCGCCACGTTCCAAGTGTAGACGGCCCGACCCTTGCGCAGCGTCTGCGACTTGTACATCAGCCCCTCGTCGTGGGCGTCCATGAGGAAGGGATTGATCTTGACGCCTTCGCCGCTGACCAATTCCACCTCCAGGCGGAGTTCCGCCATGCCCTCAATCCGGGGGTTGGACTTCATCCGCCCGCTGTAGAACGACAGGATGCGCTCCTTGTCGGACGGCTGGACGACCAGGGCGGAGGAATCCTTGCCCAGTTGCACGGTGTGACGAGCCGGTCCCGAACTCTCCGGCCAATGGACGATCCAATGCTCCTTGTCGGCGAACGTCCACAGGACGACCTCCTGGGTCACCATGTCCTGCTCGGTCGCGTCCGCGGCGCCGGCCTGCGAAACCGCGACAAACGCGCCCCAGAGCAAACTCGGAAGCAGGAAACGGCGGAGAATTCCTGAAACGGCATTCATCATGGGAAACTCCATGCAATGGAGAGCAAGTCCGGAAGAGACAATCTTAAGCGGGAATCTTTCCGGCACGCGGGGAAACAATCTTCATCACCACGGTAACGGCCCCGTGAACGTGTAGAATACGCGCCCGCTCTTGGTCGCCAGATCAACGACACGCATCTGCTTTGCCACGTGGGCATCGAAAAACAAGGCGTTGGCTGTCGTCCCGTCGTCGTGGTAGCTGTGATAATTCACGCCGTCGTTGTAGTGCTGGCTGTAGCGAGAGGCCCAATTATATCCTTGGCGAAACCACCAATGACTGTCCAGTATGTTTATGAGATCCGAGGGCGCGTCGCGGAAATCCATGGCCCCACTGCTGCCGGCCACGCGGATATTATCTATCTTACGAGGCACCAGGAAACCCAGATTATACGCTGTGCCGCCGATGGATCCCATCAGTCCTTGGCCGTCGTTCATGCAGTAGGACAGGAATCCGGAGTATTGGGTACCCGACATCTCGCCGACGTCAAACGGACACTGAAGCATCGCAAGCGGATCCGTGGCGTTGTCGCCCGAGTCTCTTCCGAGGTATTGCCGCAACAGCATGTCCCATCCCCAGACATTGGCGCGCATCTGGTCCCAACTCGCAGGCTCGCCCCAAAGGCGGCAGATCGCGGCCGGCGGATGATACCCGTTGAACTCGGTGGCATAGGTCTCCGCCGCAATGCCGACATGATGCAGGTTGCTGGTGCAGTACGTGCTGCGGGCCAGGTCTCTCGCCTGCTGGAGGCTGGGCAACAGGATCGACACCAGCAGGCTGATGATGGCGATCACCACAAGCAGCTCTATCAAGGTGAAACCTCGTTTGACAGGCTGTTGCATGGAACTACTCCTCATTGTTCTTGCGCATCATCTGCCATACGCGATGGTAAGGCCTTATTGCCCTTATTCAGGACAACAAGACCGCGCGGATCTCGGTTAAGCCGACCGACGCCTCCGCCGCGCCGCGGAAAGCAGGATTCCGCCCAGCGTCAACGCACCGAGCGTTGCCGGCTCGGGAACGGCACTGATGCTGATGTTGTCCAGTTGCACGTAAGGGCTGGTGTTAAGCGTACCGCCGTCTACGCCTCCGTTGAACACAATGATGCCGGGGGTAACGTTGGCAGCTCGCGTGCCGAGACCGCTGGCGTTCACTACGGGGTTATTAAGATCGGTCACAGGCGCGACATTGAGAGACCACGTATCCTGCGTGTCGCTGCTGAGGTCGGCAGTGGCTGTGAACCTATAGGTCGTTCCGACTGTCAGCGTTGGTCCCGTGATCTCCGTTGTGCCGTTATTGTACTTGACTATTGCAGCGCCGGTGACCCTAAACTGGACCGCACTGACAGTGCCACCGCTGCTTTCCTGCGTGCCCGAATTGAGCAGGAACTGGAACGTCGGCCGTGTGCCAGTCAACGACAGGAGCGTCAGGTCGAATACGATGTTGACGTGGTTGTTGCCCGTGGCGCCCGTAGTGACATCGCCAGCGGTGATCGTCTTGAGCGCTTTCGGGCCGTTGGCATCTGTGCTGCCATCAGTAAACTGTAGTGCGTGGTTGCCGCCGCCGAGATCAACAACACTGACGATCTGCGTGCTTGTGTAGCCGCTGGCCACGCGGGCTGTCAGGTCGGAATCTGTCGAACCGCCGATGAGTTCGTTGTTGGCGTAGTTCTTCACAGTTGCGCTATTGAAGTCCGTCTGGACAAGAACATTCGCCGAACTCGTGTCGGCAACGACGGCCAGGACGACCACCAACGCCAACGGGGCAATGTAAATCTTGCGCATCATTGTTGAAACCTCCTCAAATCAGGTATTCAGACCGGAATCGAACTCCGCAAGACCACCTTGCGAAAAATGCTCCTTTACTTCTTTCTCCACGAATGCAATTGAACGACACGAAAATCCATCGACAACAGCAAGGCATTCGCACTCTCTCCCTTTTTTCTGTCTCCTTCGAAAGATTCTGGACATACGATCCTGCAT
>DNAS01000137.1:11910-13740 GCA_003485185.1 Phycisphaerales bacterium
ATACGATCCTGCATGCCCCCGCATCATGCTTTCTGCGGCAAGACGACCAATTCGGGCTGGATCAGCCGGACAACCGGCGGGCCGGAGAGCCTGCCTTCGATGCGATCCTGGAACAGCGTCATCATCTCCTCGCCGACCGCGATGTTTTTCTTGTCCACGGTGGCGATGGGACGCAGGTCTTCCCAGGGGCACGTCATGTCGAGCGCCATGTTGTCGTAACCGACGACAGCGATATCCACGTTCGGCCGAAGACCCGCCAGACGGATCGCCGAAAGAATCAAAAGGGCGTCGCAATCGTTTTGTGCCATGATGGCGTCGACGCGATTCGGGCCCGTCAGATGCTCGAAGAGGAAACCCATGACATGTCGGACCACGTTGAGATATTCGGCCTGGCTGTTCTTGACCCTGTCGATCTTCAAATGGACTCGAGGCAACACGGGCAAGCCGGCTTCCTGCAGAGCCTTCCGGTAGCCGGCCGACCGCAACTTGACCCAGCACGTCTCCTCGGGACAGCAACCTGCCTGCACAATCCGTCTGCATCCGCGACCGATCAGCCACTTCGTCAGCTCGTAGCCGCCGGCCTGGTGGTCCGAGTCCACCCTGTCGCACTTCGCAAAGCGGGGATCGCTGCCCTCGACCACCGCCGGGACGCCCGTTTCGACCATGCGATCGACAATCATCGCGCCCATCTCGGGCAGAATCGCCGTCTGCTCCGCGAGGACACCCGCGGACATGCAGGCAACCAACTCTTCCACGTCGCCGGCATCCACCATCGCGGAGTTCACGTGGATAAAGTGATACCCGTTCTTGCGGGCGGCCCGAACGATGGCGGCACCTACGGCATGCACGCCGTGACCGCCGAAAGAAGCCGCAGGATCATCGAGTACGGCCTCGACGTTGGTGAGTAAAACAATCGAGCGATCCAGAAAGCTGCTCCCCGCCTTTGGATCCACCACATACCTTGCACGAGTCTTGCCCATGTCCCCGCGAAGTTCACCGATGACGCCCTGATCCTCCAATATCCTTAACGCCTTCCGCACGGTCCCGCGGGAAACACTGAGTTTGGTAACGAGAAACTGCTCCGTCGGCAGTTTTTCGCCCTTATTCCATTTGCCCTGGCGGATCATGTTCCGCAAGAGCTCCACGGCTCGCTTTCCGGCTGGCACCGCCAATGATTGTGTCGCAGTTTGTCTCATGTGGTGTACAATATACGCCAGATTGCAAATTTAGTCAACAAAGTTTTCGAGAATCCCTTTGTGCTCGCTACACGACCACGAAAAATAAAAGATACCAAAACTGACAAAATGACAGAAATCTCCTTATAATCCACTTTTATTGATAGGATTATCCATTGAAGAATCGCGGGTGTTCTCCTGCGCTATTCTTTTGTTCGAATATGTGTGCAAAGCTAGCTAGTGTGGACATTGACGGCCAACCATCGGAACGTCATGACGGAGGAAATAAGCGGCGGATTTACGCTGCCGGAGGAGGCGGAACTGGATCCTCGATCAGGGATAGAAGCTGAAGCGAGAATCTTGCCCCCGGCACGGAAATTCATGGACCTTGAGTCGTCACCGGAAATGCAATCCTGCCGTTCGTCGCGGCGATTCCCCGGGCGATGGTTGTGCCGGAGGCAACGGAGGGACAAGCATGAGGTCCAAGTGTGGTCCTCGTGTGGCCGAGAAAGGCAGGTCGCCTTGTTTGCTGCCCCACCACAAACAAAAAGAGCCATAATCCTTCGCGGATCACGGCTCTGTGTTGACTGGGCCGTACTGGACTTGAACCAGTGACCTCCTGCGTGTCGAGCAGGCGCTCTAGCCAACTGAGCTA
>DNAS01000137.1:13862-14692 GCA_003485185.1 Phycisphaerales bacterium
CCAACTGAGCTAACGGCCCGTAAGTCAGATTTCGTACTGTATCGGCGTGAGCGGGATGTGTCAACCCGAAAGGCGCAACGCGCCCAGGCAGGAGGCAACCAGATTTCTGGCAACGGGAAATCCAGTCCCCTCCAGAGCCGGAGATAAGGAGAAAGGAGAGAAGCGCAAAAGAGGGTGGAAAACGGCCGGAAGAAATCTTCTCAACGCCCGGATTTTATTCTTGTAATACTCTGAATTATTGGATAACTTATCGTTCGCGGGTTGGGCTGACGTATAGACGGCAGCAGCAGAGGCCCGCTTGGTGACTGGGTTTCAAGTCGGAACTTCGCTCAATTCTTTGTGGTTCCGGCGTTGGGCGGATGCATACATTTCTTACGGCCCAGAAAGGGAGTTCCGGGGTAATCAGGCCATCGGATGGCTGCGAGAGGTTCCTCAAAACAGGAGCCAGCCATGGCCAAGACAAGCGACAGGGAAACGCAGACGGGATATTCGCCGGCCGAGGCGCAGTTCCCGGTGAAAACGGCCGCTTTGTTCCGGGTCTGCCTGGTGGGCAGCAAGCGGATTCTCCGGGCCGGAATCTCCCGGTTGCTCGGGGCGGGTGGGATCGCGACGGAGATCGAATTTGAAACACCGGCCGAATTCGCCGACCACTTGGCTGCGAGCGAAGCGGCGTCCTGGGACGCGGCGGTGTTGATCCTGACAGGGCTGCGAACTTTCTCGGCGATCCACGCAATCCGGGACGTTCTGGCAAAAGGCGGCGGCGCGATCCGTTTGGTCGTGCTTTCGGAAGACGCCAGCCGGGGGCAGATCTACGCCGCCCTCCGCATCGG
>DNAS01000137.1:14826-25388 GCA_003485185.1 Phycisphaerales bacterium
CATCGGGGCCAAGGCTTACGTGGACCTTGATGCCGAGCCGGAGGATCTTCGCCGGGCGGTTCGCCTGGCATCGCAGGGGCGGGTGTATCTGGCGCCGGATGCGGCGGAACTTCTGGTCGATGATGTTTCCGCCGCCATCGATCTGGTCGGCGGCGCTCATCTGCCGAATACGGAACTGAGCCACCGCGAGGTGGAGATCGTCCAACTGATGTGCGAGGGGATCAGCAGCAAGGAGATTGGCCGTCGGCTTCACATCAGCGGAAAGACGGTCGAGAATCATCGCTACAACATTTACCGCAAGTGCGAAGTCACCAGTCTGCCCGGCTTGATGCGGTATGCGGTGCAGAAGGGGCTTGTGTCGATCTGAAAACGAAATCGTAAAGAGAACAATCGCTATCGCACGGAAACGTTTTTCCTCTTCCCGTTGTTTGTTCGGAACTCCACCATCTCTGCCGCCTTTTCGCCACCACTACCTTGAATCCAAGTCCCGAAAAATCGGGCGATAAGGGACTTTTTTCCCCACAGCTCGATAGGTGGAAATACCCAGTCGTTGTCCATCCTTTGCTGTAGATCGCAAGGCGGAAATCAACTCGGTACGCGTCAGGCACACCATAAGTGGGGCTATGACCAAGAACGGATACAGCTGGCGGTATAATCAATAATTATCTGACAAATTGCCCAAATTTATATAAGCCAAAATCATGTACTTTTATTCTTGTTGTGCCGAGTATTCCTATTCTTTTGAGGATTGTCCCACATTGAAGGATATCGCTTCGATTCCGAAGATGTAATTGTTGAAACGGGGCGTCAGTTCGATTTGTGGGCAGTGCAACTAGGAAAGGCGGTGGGCCATGGTGTCCGGGAATGAGCAGTATTTGTCGGAGCAGGGCGACGAGGACCGTCTTCGTATTGCCAGGCTGGTGGCGGCCCGTCTTACGAGGCGATATCGCTGGGTGGACCGTGACGATCTGGACAGCTACGCCTATCTGGGGGTTCGCCTGGCGGAGCGTCATTATGATCCGTTGCGCGGGATCGACTTTGCGAAGTTCGCCTCGTTCAAGGGGCAATACCTTGCCATTGACGAAATGCGCAAGGACGGACTGCTTCGTCGCGTGGGCGACTCCCGCCCCGGCATTTCAAACGGACCGGTGGCCGAGGACTTGCCGGATGCCTCGTCGGACCAGTCGTGCCACCGGCTTGAGGCGCGCGAGCTGTGCGCGTCGCTCCTGAAGTCGCTGGAAGGCGACGATCGTCGCCTGATGCTGATGTACTACACCGACGAGATGACGTTCCGCGAAATCGCGTCGGTGCTGGATATCAGCGAATCGGCGGTCTGCCTGCGGCACAAGAGCATTCTCGGGAAACTCCAGCGTCTGGCGGCCTCCCAGGGCCTGATCTACTGAGCGAATTCCCAATTCCGTACCTTTCGTAAAGGGAAAAACCATGGACGACCAATATGACGCCTTGCGAGGCCGGAGGATCCTGGTGGTGGACGATTCGACGCAGATCACTTCGCTGATTCGAGAGATTCTTCGGGCCTGTGGCGCGGAGGTGGTGACGGTCAACTCCGGGCAGCAGGCGATGGTCCGCGTGCAGGTGGACGAGTTCGATCTGCTGCTGCTGGACGTCAAGATGCCGGAAACGGATGGCTGGCGGATCCTGATGTTCGTGCGGGACGTTCAGCCGGAACTGCTTCCGCACACGATTCTTCTCACGGGCGACCGCTACCACGCCGAGACGATCCATCGCGCCGGGCAGATGGCAGTGCCGGTGATTTACAAGCCATTCGACGTCGACGAACTACGCGCGGTCGCGTGCGCGCTGCTGAATCCCGCATCCGGAACACTCGGGGCGGCCTGACGAAAACAGGATGGAATTTCCGCCTGTCCGCCTTTGGCCTTGACTGGCGTGCGCCTCTCCGTATATTGGAAGTTTCGCGGAAGCCCCGGAGAGGTGGCTGAGTGGCTGAAAGCGACGGTTTGCTAAACCGTTATACGGGGTCATGCCCGTATCCCGGGTTCGAATCCCGGCCTCTCCGTTGCCAAAGAGCGAGGCCCTGTAAGCGTCTGTGAAATGGGCGCTGGCGGGGTCTTGTGTTTTGAGGCACGGACGTTGTCCCTGATTTGTCCCTCCGCCTCACCTTGCCCGAACGCATGCCCAAGAAGGCCCGCATGCCGATCTCCGACTTCCGCTGCGGTGTGTGCTCGTCCCAGAAACCCCTGACGCTGAAACTGTGATTCCCGGTGATGTCGCCGGAAGACCAGACGGACCGCTTGGCCGGATTGGCTGGCGGAAAGATCGAGACCGCGGAGCGGTATGCGACCGGGAACCTCCGTGAGACTCTTTCCCATCTCATGGCCGAGTCGTAAGAACTGTCAGCTCTTCTGCTGCGGCTGGGAATCGGGCGGAGAAGGTTTGCGCTTTGAACGCCGGAAGCGGTTGATGAAATCCATCAGCCACGGCGAGAGACGTTTGAACCCCCACAGCGCGTGCGCCATCGGGGAAACCAGCACCAGTCCGCGGTTGTGGCGGATTCCAGCGACGGCTTTCCGCGCCACACGACGGGGGCTGACCAGCAGCCATCGCGGCGGAACCTTGATGGGCTTGCCCCCCCGGCCACTCACCGTGTTGTGGAAGATGTTCGTGTCGGCAAGCCCCGGGCAAAGGCACGTGAACCCGATTCCCCGGTGGCTGTACTCCGCGCGCAACGATTCGGTCAGCCCCACCAGCGCGAACTTGCTCGCGTGGTAGGCGGCCATCCGGGTCTGTGCCACCAGCCCGCCAACGCTCGAAACATTCAGCACGTGCGCCTCCCCTTGCGCCAGGAACGTCGGAAGTAGTTCGCGGATCAACTGGATCGGCGCCAAGAGGTTCACGCCCAGAAGCCACTGCCAGAGTTCGGGCGTCATGCGGTCAGTAGGCCCGTAGTACGCCACGCCGGCGTTGTTGACGAGGATGTCCACCCGTCCCCAGCAGTCCCGGACGGCCTGCACAGCGGCCGAGATCTGCCCGCTGTCGGCGAGGTCGCATCGTCGCACGCGTGCGGAAACGCCCAGCGCCTCGGCGGAAGCGACGACCCGCGACAGCCCTTCCTCGTCGATGTCCAGCAGAAACAAATCCGCCCCCTGCCCGGCAAGCGTCAGCGCGATTTCCCTTCCGATGCCGGAAGCGGCGCCGGTCACAAGGGCCTTTTTCCCGCGAATGCTCTTCATGGTTCACCGTGCGGCGCGGAGTTCCGCGCCTTTCCTCAGTGGACGACGTTCTGCGGCCGGCCAGCCAGGAACGCCTGCACGTTCTCGACGGCGGTTTTCAACAGGCGGGCCCGGGCGGCGCGCGTCGCCCACGCGATGTGCGGCGTGATGTAGCAGTTCCTCGCGATGAGCAGCGGGTTGCTGGCTACGGGAGGCTCGGCCGACAGCACGTCCAGCCCGGCGCCCGCAAGGCGACCGGCGTTAAGGGCTTTGGCCAGGGCCGATTCGTCCACCAGCGGCCCGCGGCTGGTGTTGATGAGCATCGCCGTGGACTTCATGCGCGCCAGGCGTTCGGCGTTGATCAGGCCGCGGGTCTCCTCGGTCAGGGGACAGTGCAGGCTCACGACATCGCTGCGCGCCAACAGCGCGTCCAGTTCCACCCGCTGCACGCCGTCGGGCGTTTCGGCCGCCTGCGGATCGAACGCGAGCACTTCCATCCCGAACGCCCGCGCCAGCTTCGCGACCTCGCGCCCGATGCGCCCCAGGCCCACCAGGCCCATCGTCAGGCCTTCCAGTTCCACCAGCGGAAACTTCCAGTAGCAGAAGTCCTCGCTGCGCGTCCACTTGCCCCGGTGAACGCCCATCGCGTGCTCGCCAACGTGCTGGACGAGGTTCAACAGGTGGGCGAAGACCATCTGCGCCACCGATTGCGTGCCGTAGGTGGGCACGTTGGTCACGACGATGCCCCGCGCCTCCGTCGCCCCCAGGTCCACCACGTTGTATCCGGTGGCCAGTACGCCCACGTACCGCAGCTGCGGCAGCTTGTCGATCTCCTGGCAACCCAGGAGGGTCTTGTTGGTCAGCACAATTTCCGCGCCGGCCGCCCGGGCGATCGTCTCCTGGGGCAGAGTGCGATCATGAATCTCGCAGGGGCCCAGCGTGCGGAGGGCATCCCAACTTAAATCGCCGGGATTCAGCGTATACCCGTCCAAGACGACAATTTTCATGATCCTTCTCCCTGTTTCTCGCCCCGCCGCCCTTGCCGGACGGGCGGTCGGCGGGTACAGTTTTCCGGAATCATCGCGGACCCAGCCGCGAATACGCTGCCGCCCAGGGAACAGGAGCGCGCCCATGCCCAGACGGATCGGTTTCGACAACGACCGGTATCTTGCCGAACAAAGCCAGGCCATTCTCGAACGCGTGGCCCGTTTTGACAACAAGCTTTACCTGGAATTCGGGGGCAAGCTGCTGTTCGATTACCACGCGGCGCGCGTCCTGCCGGGGTTCGACCCGAACGTCAAGATTCGCCTGCTCCGCAAGCTCCGCGACCAGGCGGACATCATCCTTTGCATCCATGCGGGCGACATCGAACGCAAGAAAGTCCGCGCGGATTTCGGCATCACGTACGATTCCGACGCGTTCAAGCTCATCGACGACCTGCGCCAGTTGGATCTGGACGTGCTGGCGGTGGTCATCACGAGGTTCGACGACCAGCCGGCGGCCGTCGCGTTCAAGAACAAGCTCGAACGGCGCGGCGTGCGGGTTTACACCCACCGCGCCATCCGGGGCTACCCGGCCAACGTGGACCTGATCGTCAGCCCGGAAGGCTACGGCGCCAACGATTACATCGAGACGCGCCACCCGCTGGTGGTGGTGACCGCGCCGGGCCCCGGCAGCGGAAAGCTCGCGACGTGCCTCTCGCAGGTCTATCACGACAACCATCGCGGCATCCACGCGGGTTATGCGAAGTTCGAGACTTTCCCCATCTGGAACCTGCCGCTGAAGCATCCGGTGAACGTCGCCTACGAAGCCGCGACGGCCGACCTCCACGACATCAACATGTTCGACCCGTTCCACCTGGAAGCGCACAACATCCGCGCGGTCAACTACAACCGCGACGTGGAGAGCTTCCCCGTGCTGCGGACCATCCTGGAGCGGATCACCGGCGAGTCGATCTACAAATCGCCCACCGACATGGGCGTGAACCGCGCCGGGTTCGCCATCACCGATGACCAGGCCGTCCAGGACGCCGCCAAGCAGGAGATCATCCGCCGGCACTTCCGCTGCGCGTGCGAGTACGCGATGGGCATGGCCGACCGGACCGTCACCGACCGACTCGACGTGCTGATGAAGGAGTTCGACCTTTCTCCGACCGACCGTCCGGTGGTCGCGCCCGCCCGGCAGGCCGCCCAAGACGCCCGCAGCGACGCCGGAAAGGGAAACAAGGGCATCTACTGCGGCGCCGCCATCGAGCTGCCCGACGGCGCGATCGTCCGCGGAAACAACAGCCCCCTCATGCACGCCGCCAGCAGCCTTGTCCTCAACACCATCAAGCAACTGGCCGGGATTCCCCCCCACCTGCACCTGCTGTCGCCCAACATCATCGAGTCCATCGCCTACCTCAAGAAGGACATCCTCGACCGCAACTCGGTCAGCCTGGACCTGGAAGAAACGCTCATCACGCTGAGCATCGCCTCCACGACGAACCCCGCGGCCCGGCTGGCAATGGACGCCCTCAAGCAGCTTGCCGGGTGCGAAGTGCACCTGACGCACATGCCTGCCCCGGGCGACGAGACCGGCCTGCGCCGCCTGGGCGTCAATCTCACCAGCGATCCGAACTTCGCCAGCAAGGAGCTGTTTGTCGGCTAGCCTTATTAGCTTCGCTTCACCCGCAAATAAGAGCCCTGCGCTTGCCCGGAAAGATTCGGCCCGTTACAGTGGGGTTCCATGAGCGACGCCATGGATCTGCTGCGGTCGGTCAAGGATCGCACCGACGAGACGGAATTTTACACTCCCCTGCCCGAAGGCTACCGCCTGGGCGCCACCAAGTATGTCGCCGTGTTCGGCACGGTGATGAGCGGGCTGGGCAAGGGGATTTTCTCCTCCTCGCTGGCCAAGCTGCTGAAGGACAAGGGCTTGCGGGTCTCCCCCATCAAGCTCGAGGGCTACCTGAATCTCGATTCCGGCACGCTGAACCCCTTCCGCCACGGCGAGGTGTTCGTCCTCGACGACGGGATGGAAACCGACATGGACCTGGGCACCTATGAGCGGATGCTCGACCAGGACCTGACGCGCGACAATTTCGCCACCAGCGGGCAGATCTACAAGAGCGTGCTGGACAAGGAGCGTGCCGGCAGCTATCTCGGCCACGACGTGCAGATGATCCCGCACGTCACGGGCGAGGTGAAGATGCGCCTGCGGAGCCTGGCCCTCAAGACGCGGGCCGACGTGGTCTTCGTCGAGGTCGGCGGGACCGTCGGCGACATCGAGAACGCCTTCTACATCGAGGCCCTGCGCGAGCTTTCCTACGAGGAGGGCGAGGGGTCGGTGCTGTTCGTGGCGCTGACGTACGTGCTGAGCCCGTCGGCGCTGGGCGAGCAAAAGTCCAAGGCCGCCCAGCTCGGCATCAAGCGCCTCATGGAGTTCGGCATCCACCCGGACCTGATCGCCTGCCGGTGCGAAAACCCCGTCACCGAGAAGGTTCGCCAGAAGATCTCCATCTACACCAACGTGCCGATGCCCCGCGTGTTCAGCATGCACGACCTGCCGAGCATCTACCTGCTGCCCCAGCAGATGCGCGAGGCGGGCCTGGACAGCGAGGTCGTGCAGATGCTCAACCTCGCCCGCAAGGTCAACTCCGCCGCCGACGCGCGGGCGGCCGTCGAGTGGGAACGCTTCGCCTCCAAAATCGGCGCCCAGTCGCGCGAGGTCACCCTCGGGATCACCGGAAAATACACCGCCCTGCGCGACAGCTACGCCAGCATCATCAAGGCGCTGGAGCACGCGAGCGTCGCCAACGACGCCAAGGTCAACGTCCGGTGGATCGACACGACGGACCTCACCGCCGAGAACGTGGCCGAGGCGCTGCGGGACGTGGACGGCATCATCGTGCCCGGCGGGTTCGGCTCGCGCGGCACGGGCGGAAAGATCGAGTGCATCCGTTACGCCCGCGAAAACAAGCTGCCCTACCTAGGTATCTGCCTGGGGTTCCAGATGGCCGTCATCGAATACGCGCGGAACGTCTGCAAGCTGCCCGACGCCGACAGCACCGAGATCAGCCCCGACTGCAAGACGCCCGTCATCAGCATCCTGCCGGAGCAGAAGAAGATCGAGGGTCTCGGAGGGAACATGCGCCTGGGCGGACAGGACGTGGAGATCCGCCCCGGCACGCGGGCGGCGGAACTGTTCGGCGGCGCGAAGAAAATCCGCCAGCGGTTCCGCCATCGCTTCGAGGTCGATCCGCAATACATCGCCGCGCTGGAACAGGCCGGGCTGGTTTTCTCGGGCAAGCACCCGGTCCATCCGATCATGCAGATTCTGGAGCTGCCGCGTGAGGCGCATCCGTACTTCGTGGCTGCCCAGTTCCACCCGGAACTGACCAGCCGTCCGCTGCGCCCCCAGCCGATGTTCGTCGGACTCGTCGCCGCCGCGTTGAAGCGATAATTTGCCGCGCGTTCGCGATCAGGTCACGCCCCGCCGTTCTCCGCCGGCCGTCAGAGGGTACGGAATTCCCCGAGGGTCATGGGCTTGCTTCCGCACCAGTCGGTGCGCACATATTTTTCGGCGCGGGACTGCACTTCGTCCATGGCGGCCTGAATACTTTCCACCGCGGCGCGGAGTTCGGATTTGGGCAGTTCCGGCCGAATCCGGATCGGCTTGCCCAGGACAATCCACGCCCGGCAGAGCGGCGCGGGGAAATTGACCTTCCGCCCCTCGGGCCCGAACGAGACGAACCATCGCGGCGCGAGGCCTACCGGGACGATCGGCATACCGGAGCGGCTGGCGAGGAACACCGCCCCCGGCGAGACCTTGCGGGATGGGCCAATGGGACCGTCCACGGGGATCGCCAGGTGGCGCGTCTTTCCCTGGCGCAGCATTTCGCGCAGGGCCCGCCGCCCGCCGCGGTCGGTCTTTCCGTGATCGGTCGAGCCGCGAATGATGCTCCCGCCGAAGCTGCGGACGACGGCGTCCATGAGATCGCCGTCGCGGCTGGCGGAGATCAGCGGGGTGATTTCCCGGCTGTGCGTGTAGGCGGGCAGCAGGAGCATCTCGTGCCAGAAGATATACAGCCCCGGCCCGGCCATCCGCTGAGGCGCGGTGTCAGGGTCGTCGACGACGAACCGGAACCGCAGCGATCCGACGAGAAGGCGGATGGTCGCGGCGGCAATTTGGGCCTTGAACTTCATGGGAAAAACTCGCCTCACGGACAAGGGACGTCTCGCAGCCGTTCCAAGGGCGTCATTATCCACGCCAAGCCATCCCCTGCAACGCCAAAGGGACCGGCCCCCTTGGATTGCCAACGAAAGAGGAGTATCATACGGCCCTGTGTCGGCCGGCAGCATGCCGCCGGGAACCGCAACGCGACTTCAGCGAGGCACCACGATACGATGGCTTCAGGAAAACCTAACATCCTGCTGATCACGTCCGACCAGCAGCACCACAGCACCCTCGGAAAGGTCAATCCGAGAATCCACACGCCCGCGCTGGACCGCCTGTGCGACGAAGGGACGCGTTTCGACCGGGCCTACTGCCCCAACCCCACCTGCACGCCGACCCGCGCGAGCATCATCACCGGGATGTATCCCTCGCAGCACGGCGCTTGGTCGCTGGGCACCAAGCTTTTCGAAGACGTCCCCACCCTCGGACAGATGCTCGGCGAGGCGGGATACTTCACCTCGCTGATCGGAAAGGCGCACTTTCAGCCGCTGGCGAGCCGGCCCGGAATGGAGTCCATCGAATGCCAGCCCATTCTGCGCGACCTGGACTTCTGGCGGAAGTTCCACGGGCCCTGGTACGGGTTCGAGCACGTCGAGACAGCTCGCATGCACGGCGACGAATCGCACGCCGGACAGCACTACGCCATCTGGATGGAAGAAAAGGGCCTGAAGAACTGGCAGGACTATTTCTTCCCCTGGCCTCCGCAGAAAACCGGGCGCCCGAATTACTACCAACGCAGCGGCATCGCGTGGAGCCTGCCCGAGGAACTCCACTACTCCTGCTGGACGGCGGAACGCTCCATCGCGCAGATCGAACGCGCCGCGGCGGAGAGCCGGCCGTTCTTCCTCTGGTCCAGCTTCCACGACCCGCACCCGCCGTATATCGTGCCCGAACCCTGGGCGAGCATGTACGACCCGGACGAAATGGAGCCCGGCCGGCTCATCGACGAGGAGCACGAGGGCAACCCCATTCACTTCCGCAAGACGCAGGAGAAGGACGACGAGTGGTGGAAGGAAGCCCGTCGCGGAGAGGCCATTCATGGCGGACACTGTCACCTGCACACCGAAAAGGAACTCCGCAAGAGCATGGCCATCTATTACGGCATGACCAGCCTGATGGACCGGGAGATCGGACGGATCCTGGACTCGCTGGACCGTCTGGGCCTGGCGGACAACACGATCGTGGTCTTCACCACCGATCACGGACACTTCCTCGGCCAGCACGGACTGATCGCCAAGGCGATTCACCATTACGAGGACCTGCTTCGCATTCCGTTCCTGGTCCGCTGGCCAGGCAAGGTTCCGGCGAACGCCGTGTCCGAATCGATCCAGAACCTGGTGGACCTCGCCCCGACCTTCCTGACAGCCACGGGAAAAGAAGTGCCTGGCGCGATGACCGGCGTCAGCCAACTGGGCACCTGGCAGGGGAGCGAACCGGCGCGGGCGTGGTCCGTCACCGAGAACCACCACGGCACGCGGCACTTCCATTTCCGCAGCTACGTCAACCAGCGCTACAAGATTACCGTCTATCGCGACGGGCAGGACGGCGAGCTGTTCGACCTGGTGGACGACCCGGACGAGGTGCGCAATCTCTGGCACGACCCGGCAGCGGCTGAAATCAAGTGCCGTCTGCTCCACGAATTCATGCAGGCGACGCTCCAGAGCGAGCCCATGCGCATGCCGCGCATCGCGGGCGCCTGAGCGGAAAGGCAATCACCTGCGCAAAGTAAAGAGGTGCTCAACATGGCCGAAGAGAAGCCCAAGATCATCGTGGACGACGACTGGAAGGCCCAGGCCCAGGCGGAGAAGGAAAAGCTCGCCGAGCAGGCCGAGCAGAAAACCCCTCCGTCTGGCGAGCCTGCCGCCACGGGCGGAAAACCCGTCGACGCGACCCGCCAGCGCGCGGGGCAGCGCCGCGAGCTTCCTCCGCCCAGCTTCACCGCGCTGGTCAGCTCGCTGGCGACGCAGGCAATGTTCGCCATGGGCGGCATGGAAGACCCCCAAACTCACCGGCGCTATGTGGACCTGGAACTGGCTAAGTTCCACATCGACACCCTCGCCGTGCTCGAGGACAAGACCCGCGGCAACCTCACCGACGAGGAGAAGAAACTCCTCGACGAAGTGATCTACCAGTGCCGCATGCGCTACGTGGAAA
>DNAS01000137.1:25490-36822 GCA_003485185.1 Phycisphaerales bacterium
CGCATGCGCTACGTGGAAATCGCCCAGCGCGTCTCGCAGATTTGAATCCCGCCATGAAAAAAACAACACCCGCCAACGAGACGACAATTCGGGAGGAAATCTGCCGGATCGGGCAGCGGATGTGGCAGCGCGGATTCGTGGCCGGCAACGACGGAAACATTTCCGTCCGCCTGGGACCGGGGCGGTATCTCTGCACTCCCACCGGCGTGAGCAAGGGCTTCATGACGCCGAAGATGCTCTGCGTCATCGACGACGACGCCCGCCGGCTGGAAGGCGCGTGCGAAATCACCAGTGAAATCCGCATGCATCTGACGGTTTTCCGCCACTGCCCGGACGCCAACGCGGTGGTTCACGCCCACTCGCCGCACGCGACCGCCTACGCGATCACGGGACGCGAAGTACCCGCCAACGTCATGCCCGAGATGGAGGTGGTCGTCGGACCGGTGCCGCTCGCGCCCTACGCGATTCCCGGTTCGCCGGGGGTCAGCGAGGGGCTCCGCCCCCATCTGCGCAAAGGCATCTACGCCGTCCTGCTGGCGCACCACGGACCGGTGACGTGGGGGCGGACACTCGATGAGGCATATTTCCGCCTGGAAAAACTGGACCTCTACTGCCAGACCCTCCTGCTGGCCGACCGGCTCGGCGGCGCCAAGCCTCTGGGCGAGGCCGAAATCCGCAAAATCCTCCAGAAGAAGCAGGCGATGGGCTTCGACGATCCGCGCCTGTAGCCGCCAGCCGCACGGAACCGCGCCGCCCGTCAGGAACGGACCCGGAGCACGATTTTGCCGAACTGCCTGCCCGCCTCCATTCGCGCAGTCGCTTCGCGGACTTCCTCGATTGGATATGCCGAGTCGATCACCGGCCGGATTCGGTTCACCGACACCGCCCGGAGCATCTGACGGAACTCACTCAGGTTGCCCATCGTCGAGCCCAACAGGCTGAGCTGGTTCCAGTAGAGTCCGTGGAGGTTCAGCGTCGCCTCTGCCCCGCCGGTGACGCCGCAGACGACGATCCGCCCGCCCCGGCGTGCCGCGGCCAGGCTGATCGGAAGCGTCGCGGCGCCGACGGTATCGAACACGACGTCCACGCCCCGGCCGGCTGTGATCTGGCGGACTTCGCCCGCCACATCGTGCGTGGCGCGGTAATTGATCGTGTGGTCGGCGCCGAGCCCCAGCGCGCGGACGAGCTTCTCGTCCGACGAGGAAGTCACGATCACTTCCGCGCCCGCGAGTTTCGCCAGTTGCAGCCCCGCCAGCGCCACTCCCCCGCCGATGCCGTGGATCAATACCGTCTCCCCCGCGCGGAGAGCGGCACGGGTCATCAGCATCCGCCAAGCGGTCAGGTGTGACAACGTCAGCGCGGCCGCTTCCTCCCACGTCAGATGCGCCGGACGCGGAAGCACGTTTCGCGCCGGCACAGCGACACGTTCGGCATATGTCCCCGCATGCCGGATGCCCACGATGTCGGACGAAACACAAAGGCTGTGCTCTCCCGCGTGCACAAACTCGTCGTCGCTCAGGCACAGCCAGCCGTCCAGCACCACTTCGTCGCCGACTCGGACCTCTTCAACGGCTTCGCCGACTTGGACCACCACGCCGGCGGCATCGGAGCCCAGGATGTGGGGAAACGTCAATCCGAAATCCCTGGCACCCTTGCGGACCCAGAGGTCCAGATGGTTCAGCGCTGCGGCATGGACCTCAATCACCACCCCGCCTTGTGCAGGGCTGGGAGCGGGCATTTCCCTCAACTCCAGCCGATCCAATTCCCCATGTCCCAATATCGCAACCGCCTTCATACTGTCACTCTCCCCCAAAACTTGTTTCGCATTCGGACCTGCCGCGAGTCTCGTCCTTTCATTCTTCCCCTGTCGAAAAGCGGAAACCACAAATATCGCGAAACGTCCCCGAGCCAGTCGATTCGTTCAACAAGACCGGAGCAAGATTCCCGGTACTGAAACCCGAGAGTATTCTGGAGGCAAAAATCAGGTTTTTATTTGAACGTTAAATCGCATGGTAATCGTATCCTATTTCCAATAAAGGTTTTATAAGGAATGCAAAAAAATTGGAAATATGGGAATTTTGGCGAATATTTTCCCTCAGAAATTCGATATAGTAAATGAGCGAGCGAATAGAGGGGCTCTCCCCCCAGCCCCTCTGGTCGGTACGGGTTTTTCTCCTCCTTTCCCGGACCGACCAATTTTTTGCGCAAAAACAGCCCCCGGTTGTCGATGACAGCCGGGGGCTGTACGTTTCTATCCCCAAGGAAATCAATGCGTCATCGCGTAGGCCAGCAGATTCACCCCGATCCGCAACGAGTCAGCATCGCCATAACCTCGATTGTACGCGAAGCCCAGTTGTTCCCACCCGTTGGCCAGACTCAACGGTGAGTAGATGACCGCCACCTGTCCATCGATGGCGATCCCTTCCAGCCTCGGGGCGTTCAGCGAGGGATTCTGTTCCTTGACGATGCTGCTGTAGTCCACGGTGCGCACCTTGAAGGGCATCTGGTAGATGGGCGAATCGAGCGGAAGAACCTTCATCTCCTGCTTGGGCAGCACGCGCGCGATCTCGCGACGGAAGGCGGCGTCGAATTCCATCCTGCCGGCGGCCGCGTCGGCGATCAGCACACCCCCGCTGGTCAGATACTTGCGGAGGCGCGCCACCTCGGCGTCGTTGAGCTTGAAGTCCCGCAGCCCGGTCAGGTAAAGCACCGGATGCCGGAATACGTCCACGTCGGCGAGATCCACTTCTTCCCGCTTGAACTGCACGTTGAGCGTGGTGTTGCCTTGAAGGTATTTCATCAGATTGGGCAGCGCGTGGGGCGTGGGGTCCCAGTCGCCGCCGTGGCGGACCTGGGCAATGACGAGCTGGTCGCGCGTGCGGTCGTCCTGCTGCGGGTAGACTTTCTCGGTGCCCCACGAACGGGCGTACTGGAAGTTCGCCAGCGTGGAAGTGATGATGTTGATCCCCAGTTGCAGGGCGTCGTCCTGGTGGTACAGCACGCCGCCGGGGATCGGGTGGTTGGCCACGTCCCACCCGCAATTCAGGTCGATCGGGGAATAGATGATCGCCGGGCGGCAGCCCAGGTAAACGGTGTAAAGCTTCGGTTCGGTCTGCTGAAATGGTTTGTCATCGATGCGAAAACGCATCGTTTTGACGGGAAAATAGGCGTTGAAGAGGGGCGAATCGGCCCGTTCTTCGGCCAGCGGGCGATTGGGAAGGAGCTTTCCGATCATCGTCACGGCGCTGTCGCGGAACTCCTTTCGCCCGCATTGGGCGTGCAGGACGAGCGTCCCGCCGTCATACAGGTATCGCCGGAGTTTTTCCATCGTTGCCTCGGGCAGTTCCGGCAAGGGCGTCCAACCGGTGAGATACAGCAAGGGAAGCTCCGTGGGGTCCCACGAGAACGTTTCCAGCGAAGTCGGAACATAGCGGTACTGAATCTTCAGGCGATGATTGGCGAACTTGATCAGGCGTTCGATGTCGATCTGCGTGGTCGGAAAGATCGGCGCCGCCACGCGTTGTCCGTCCACGACGCGGAACTGCGACTGCGAGAAGTTGATCATCCCCACCAGCGCCGGCGGCGCAGGTTGGCGTTTCTTCTCCGAGCGGCGCAGCGGCGTGGCGGGCAGCGGCAGCGGCGGGATGCCCTCGGCTGCGGTCCGGCGCTGGGGCTTGGCCTCGGGGGGCTTGTGCGCCTTGGGGTTGTCGAAGTCCGCCACCGCCGGTACGACCAGCGACAGCAACATCGCACCCGTCAAGGCGCCGACGATCGCGTTTCGAGAAGTCAAAGGCATGGCGGCCATCCTTTCCTGCGTGTATTGATCGGACGCCCGGCTTCCTTAGGATTTGAAGGGACCGGCGCAAAAGCCAACCGCACGATAAGTATAACGCGGCTTCAGGCAGCATGTTTCGTAATTTTACCTATTGGCTCCGCCCGGAAAACAACGCGAGCCGTAAACGGGACGTTCACGGCTCGCGGAAGCAACATTCAGGGATTGTCACGCTGGGTCTATTTCTTCCCGGTCAGTTCCTCGATCCGCCGTTCCGCCGTGCCGCGGTTTCCGAACCGCTCGGGATCGTACTTCAGCGATGCGCGGTAGCACTCGACCGCCTTGGTGTAATTCTTCAGGCGGAGGTCCCAGAGCACGGCTGCCTGGAACCGCGCCGGCTGAGTGATGTTCGGATCCCACTGCCAGGATCGCTCGTACCAGTGGACGGCCCGGACGTCCTCGTTGAAATATTCCTTGTAGATCTCGGCGATGAAATACGCCGACATCGCGATCTTGGTGGACTGCGGATAGTCGCGCACCAGTTCCAGGAACGTCAGCAGCGCTTCGCGCTCCTTGTCGTAGAAGGTCACTCCGGGCAGGGGCTTTCCCGCGTGGTAGAGGCGTTCCGCCTTGGCGTAGAGGGCGTCGGCCGCGGGGATGACCGCGACGGGCTTGAGGTTCGCCGGGGGCAGCTCCGCCTCGATGAAATACATGTACGTGCGGACCGGGTCGAACCGGGTCTGGACGTTGTGGATCAGCGACGCCTTGAACTTGTCCCCCTTGCGCTCGTAGAACGCCGCCAGTTCCGCCACGGCCATGCGGTATTCCTTCCGCGCGCCGACCGCGTATTCGACCAGCAGGCGTTCGTCGGCGCCGCCGACCGATTCGCCCTTCGGCGGAACGACCTCCACGCCATCCCAGCGGAACGTCTGCGTCTGGTCCAGGTTGTCCAGCTCGCGCTGGGCCCAGGTGCTCTTGTCCATCGAGCCGATCCGCTGGTAGTAGCCCAGCAGAACGCGCAGACGATAACGGTAGTTGACCCTCGCGGCCTCCGCGGCCGTGACCGCCTGGAGTTCCGCCTGGTCGTTCGGGGCGATATAGACGACCTTCGCGGTTGCGCCCTCGGCCGTCCGGGGCGGCGTCGGGCGGACGTCGCAACCGGTCAGCATCCAGCAAACCACCGCGCCGACCCACAACGCCAAAGCATATTTGCTTTTCATCGGAAGGCTCCTTTATCCGTAATGGGGGAGATACGCGCAGTATTATCCCGTGCCCGAACCGCCCATGCAAGCGTCTGGCGACACTTTGCTTTCCAAGCGAAAAAGGGCCCGTCGAAAAGAGGTTTCCTTCCGCCCGAAATCCGGGGCTGTTCAGGACGGATCGAGTCTTCAGGCGTGCGAGGTCGAAGGCGGGGAAGATTCGCCTTCCCCCCCGCGGGCCAGCGGGTGGGCGCGATCGTAGACTTCCTTCAGCCGGCGCGTCGTCAGGTGCGTGTAGATCTGCGTGGTGGACAGGCTCTCGTGACCGAGCATCTCCTGCACGCTCCGCAGGTCGGCGCCGGCATTGAGCATGTGCGTGGCGAAACTGTGCCGCAGGGCGTGGGGGGAGACGTGCTGGGCGATGCCCGCATGGAGGACGTAGGCGTCGAGTTTTCGCCGGATCGACCGGGCTGACAGGCGCGACCCCGTCTTGTTGACGAACAACGGGCCCCGTTTCTCCGCGCCGAACGCTTTCTTGCGGAAGTTGATATAGGCGTGAATGGACCGCAGCGCCACGCTGCCCAAGGGAACCAGTCGCTCCTTTTTCCCTTTTCCGCGGATTCGCAGCGCCTCGCCGAATTCGTCAAGATCCTCCACGTTCAGCCCCACCAGTTCGCTGATCCGCAGACCGGCGGAGTAGAGCGTCTCCAGGATGGCCCGATCGCGCGCGCCCAGCAGCGTCGAACTGTCCGGCGCTTCCAGCAGCGCCTTGACCTGCTCGACGTCCAGGCATTTCGGCAAGCGCTTGGACTGCTTGGGCGTGCGGATCACGCTCACCGGCGACGCCTCCACCTGCCCCACCCGCACGAGAAACTTGTAGAAGCTTCGCAGGGTCGCCAGTTTGCGGGCGATGGTGCTCTTGGCGTATCCGCTGTTACGCATCAAGGCCAAGTAGCTCCGCGCCTCGTTGGCGGCCAGACCGAGCAGTCGTCGCTCCAAACCCGACCAGTCCATCTTCTCCGGGGGGGGCAGGTTCTCGGCGGTCATGTCGGCGACAGACAGCGCGTCCTCGCCGGCGGCGAGAAACTGGCAGAACTGCACCAGGTCAGCTTGATACGAGCGGAGCGTGTGATCGGAGAAATTCCGTTCCCTTCGAAGGTGATCCAGGAAACGGGAAATCACGGGAACCAGTTTTGCGGGTTCGTGGCGGCGGCACATGCAGCAGACTCCATCGCGAGCGGCGAGCGGCGCGGCTCCTTTTTTGCAAACGAGCGTCAATCCGTCATGTCCGACTCTTCTACCGGAGCGTCAGCCGCTTCCTCGCATGCGGCAGACGCGTCGTGCGCAACCTGAAAGCTCAACATCGCCGCGTCCAACCAGTCCAGCTCGTTGTTCGCGTCGGCCACCAGGTCCGCAATCGCCCCCACCACGTCCTCCTCGTCGCCCGGACGATACCGGAACACGTACGTCACCCCCCGCTTGCCCAGGCAGATTGTCCTGACGTTCATGGGACGGGCCCGACCATGCAGACCTTCGCCAGCCAGGCACCATGCCCCGGCGAGGTCTGCTTCGGCCTATATCGGCGTATCCGGTGATTGGCTGAAGAATTACGGCGAAGAATTCCCGGTTCGCGGGCGACGGATTCCCCTGCCCCCCCGAGCCCCGCCTTGTGATATACTGCGTCGGCGTGTTGGAAACCGCGCAAGACCAGATCATGACTACGACCCCCCCCGATCCAGAACAGGCGCAGATGTCCCTCGGCGAGCACCTCGAGGAGCTTCGCCGGAGGTTGATCTACGCCCTGCTGGGCCTGGGCGTTGCAATGGCCGTGACGCTGGTTTTCACGCCCCGGATGGTTGCCTGGCTGAAGGGGCCTTACCTCCGGGTCATGGAGGACTTCCGCCTGCCGGCTTTGCTTGCCACCACGACGGTCGGCGGCGGGTTTGATATCTATCTGCGGGTCGCCTTTTACGCGGGGCTGATCCTCTCGGCCCCGTGGGTGTTCTACCAGCTCTGGCTGTTCGTGGCGGCGGGACTGCTGCCCAGGGAACGCCGCTACGTCCTGCGCGCCGTGCCGTTGGCAGCGCTGCTGTTTGTGGGCGGGGCGGTTTTCTGCGTGCTGACCGTCGCGGTTCCCACACTGAAATTCTTCATCTGGGTCAACCACGAGCTTTTCGGCCTCCACATGGTCATCACGCTGGACGATTACATCCAGTTCCTCACGACCCTGATGCTGGCGTTCGGGCTGTGTTTCCAGACGCCCCTGGCGATCTCGCTGCTGGTGCGGGTGGGTCTGGTTTCCCTGGAGACGCTGCGGCGGGTGCGGAAGCACGTGGCGGTGGTGATCCTGGTCATCGCGGCGGTGTTGACCCCGCCCGACGTGTTCAGCCAGGTGGCCCTGGGGATCCCGATGTATCTGCTGTACGAGCTGGGATTGCTTCTCGGCAGGTTGGGAACTCGCAAACGTCTCGAAGAAGCGGAGGCCGGATAAAAACGGTCCCGCGGAGCCCTCCGGCCCCGCGGGACGCGCAACGATCCGTGTCGCCGGGCGGCTTAATCCTTGCCTGCCTCTTGCTTCTGGTCCTCGCTTGAGTCGCCTCGCGCGCCGCTTGCCGGCGTCGATTTCCTGCCGGGTTCCTCCGGGTGCTTGTCGGTCTCGTGCGGGGCGGGGGTTTCTTCCTCGCGATCGAGGTTGTCCCGAACGCCCTTGAGCTCATTGCGGAAGGTGCGCAGGCCCCGTGCCAGTCCCCGCGCCAGTTCGGGCAGTTTCTTTCCGCCGAACAGTAGAAGGACTACAACGAGGATCAGGACAATTTCCCACGGACCCGGGGTCCAAATACCGGGATGAAAAAGAATCGTTTTGCCCAGAAATGTCATGGATTACGACCCTTTCCTCTCTTTATCTAACACTCGCAACGGGCTGAGTGTAAAGGAAAAAATGGCTCCGGCGGTCTGGCGTATCGTACGCTGCTGTTGAACGGGTTCGCTGACCGCACAACCAACCCGGACTATGAATCGGTCGCGGACCAGACCCGGGCGCAGGGGCGCCCGGGTTCTTTATTGCGCTCATCCTCGGCGGTTGCAATGGGCTGCCCGTCGGACGATACTGTCAGTCCAACGGGAGATGGCATGAGCGATCTGGCAAAAAAGCTGGCGGGAAGATTCCTCGTGGTCGACGGCCCGGACGGCGCGGGAAAGAGCACGCAGCTTCGACTGCTGGCGGACTGGCTGCGCGGGCAGGGCCTTGCGGTGACGGAGACGCGCGATCCGGGCGGCACTGCCGTCGGAGACCGCATCCGGACGATCCTCCTGGACAACGCGCACGGGGAGATGAGCGTCGGCTGCGAGGTGCTTCTCTACATGGCCAGTCGGACGCAACTGATGGCCGAGGTCATCCGTCCGGCGATGGAATCGGACCAGTGCGTGCTTTGCGACCGATGGGTTTCGGCCACCGTGGCGTACCAAGGCGCGGGGGGAACCGACCCGAAAAGCGTCCTGGCGATGTACGAGCTGGCGCTTCCGGGCATCCGCCCCGACCTGACGATCATCCTCGATCTTCCCGCCGAGACGGGTCTCCAGCGGGTTTCCGCCTCGCGCGGGCACGATCGCATGGAGGCCAAGGGGCTCGAATTCCACCGCCGCGTCCGCGCGCTGTTCCTACACCAGGCACGGGAGCATCCCGACCGTTTCGCGGTGGCCGACGCAGCCGGCAGCGTCGAGGACGTCCAGGCCCGCCTGCGCCAGATCCTGAACCGGTGGCATGGATGATCGAGTGTTCCGACATCGTGGGGCAGGATGAGGCAGTGGCCCGCATCCAGCGGGCAATGTCGCAGTCCCGCATGCCGCATGCGTATCTCTTCGCCGGGCCCGACGGCGTGGGGCGGCGCACGACGGCCATCGCGCTGGCCCGCACGCTGCTGTGCCCCCAACCGGTTTCCGTCGCGGCTGGACGCTCCTTTCGCCAGGCCTGCGGAAAGTGCCCCGATTGCCGCATGGTCGAGGCCGGCTCCCACCCGGACTTCCACCCCGTCTACAAGGAACTGGCTGCCTACCACGACGATTCAGAAGTCCGTGACCGCGTCATGCAGAGCCTCTCCATCGGCGTGATCCAGCAGTTCCTGATCGACGCCGTCGGGCGAAGCAGCACCCGCGGGCGAGGCAAGGTGTTTGTCGTCGAAGAGGCCGAACTGATGACCCACGAGGCCCAGAACGCCCTGCTCAAGACGCTCGAGGAGCCTCCGCCCGGCGTGACGATCATCCTGATCTGCGAGAAGCCCGAGGAACTCCTGCCCACGACACTGAGCCGCTGCTCGCTGGTGCGGTTCTCGCTGCTGCCGCGTGAATTCGTGGCCGGGAAGCTCGCCGAGGCCGGCGTGGCGGCCGACGAGGCGCGGTTCTGGGCGGCCTTCACACAGGGATCGGTCGGGCGGGCCATGGCGTTGTCGGGCGCGGGCATGTACGAGGTGAAGCGCGAGGTGCTTTCCCGCCTAGCGGGCCTGCCCCCCGCGGGCGACGTGGAGTTGGGGGAGCAGTTGGCCGAGCGGTCGGACAAGCTGGCCGAAACCGCCGTCGCCGCCTCTCGCAAGGCCGAAGGCCCCACCCTCGCCAAGACGCTCGCTTCCCGACAGTCCGCCGGAACGATGCTGGAACTGATCGCCTCGGCCTACCGGGACGCGCTGGCCCTGCGGACCGGCGCCGAGTTGGAAATCATTCACGCCGACCAGCGCCGCCAGCTCGATTCCCTCGCCACGCGGTTCACGCCGGAACAGCTGGCGGGCATCATCGAGTCGCTCAGCGAGTGCGAGCGCCTCCTGTGGCGCAACGTCAATCCGCGCATCGTCTGGGACAACGCCGTCCTCGCCTGCGCCTCCGGAACGGCGCTGCGGGTGTAGTTCTTCGATCGGCGTTGACCGCGGCGCCGCCACCCCGTATAAGGGGGAGATTCCCCGGGAGCCTTGGGCACGAAATGCAGAACTTCATCCGTTCATTGAAATACCTCTGGCCGTACCGCGTGCGGATCGGCGCGGCGCTGCTTTGCTGCGTCTTCATCGCCACGCTGTGGGGCGGCGGGCTGGGACTCACCCTGCCCGGCGCCAAGATCCTCATTTCCGAGGAAGGCCTGCATGGCTGGGCGTGGAACACCCTCGCGCGCGATCGCCTGGGCGTGGGGATCGTCCAGCGATCGGTGCCCCCCCGCCGAGTGGACGGGCATGAGCTGAGCAAGGTGATCGACGTCGTTTCCGTTTCCGACTCGCACCAGCCCGTCGGACCGGATCGCCTGTCGGAGACCGACTGGATCGTCGGCCTCAGCATCCCGGGCCCGGACGGCAGCGAGCAATGGGAATGGGTGCGGGGCGACATTCTCGCCGAGCGGCTTGCCCGGACCGACGAGGGACAGACCGTCCGCCTGCTGGTCTTCAATTCCAATTCGGCCAGCGCCCAGCCGCGCGTCGTGCCGGTTCGCATGGGGCCGACGGAACTCACCAGCCACCTGCTGGGCGAACTGGCAGAGAAGATTCCCAACCCCGGCATTGGAAACCTCCCCGGGCGGTTTCCCCTGTTCGTCGGGCTGCTGGTGGTGGTGCTGATCATCACGTGCATCCGCGCGGTGTTCACGTTCATCCAGGAATACCTCGTGGGCACGGCGATCTGGCGCGGCATCATGGACCTGCGCTCCCGGAACTACAACGTGGTGCTGCACCTGCCGACGACGTTCTTTTCGGAAAAAGGCGTCAGCGACGCGACCAGCCGGTTCATCCAGGACACCAACGAGCTGGCCCGCGGGCAGAACACGCTGCTGGGCAAGACAATGGTCGAACCCGCCAAGGCGGTCGGCGCGGTGGTGACGGCGCTGTGCGCGTCATGGGAGCTGACGCTGATGGCGATGGTCGCGGGGCCGCCGGCGTTCTTCCTCATCCGCAAGATGGGCAAGAAGATGCACAAGGCCTCCCGCCGGGCGCTGGAGAGCTGGTCGTCCATGCTGGCCGTGCTCAACGAGACGCTCGTGGGCATCCGCGTGGTCAAGAGCTACACGATGGAAGGCGCGGAACGCAGGCGATTCTTCCGCGTCAACCGCGCGCTGCTCAAGCAGCAGAACCGCATGGAGCGCCTGGACGCAGCCACCGGACCGACGGTCGAGTCGCTGGGCATCGCCGCGGGAATGGTCGCCGCGGGCGCCGCGGGGTATCTCGTCTTCAACCATCGCATGGACCAGGCGGTCTTCCTGACGTGGATGGTCGCGTTGTTCGCCCTGTTCGATCCGGTCCGCAAGCTGGCGAAGGTTTCCATGCGGTTCCAGGCGAGCGAAGCCGCCGCCAAGCGCATCTTCGAGCTCCAGGACAGCGAGCAGGAAAAGTTCGTC
>DNAS01000137.1:36993-37230 GCA_003485185.1 Phycisphaerales bacterium
CCCCCCCCCCGCCACTGCCGTGACATCGAGTTCCGCAACGTCACGTTCCGCTATCCCGGCGCCGCCGACGACGCCGTTCGCGACGTCAGCCTGACCATCCGCGCCGGGCAGACGGTGGCCATCGTCGGGCCCAACGGGTGCGGAAAGACCACGCTCGTCTCGCATGTGCCACGCCTGCTCGACCCGACCGCCGGGCAGGTGCTCGTGGACGGGCAGGACATCACGCAGGTGTCCGTG
>DNAS01000091.1:0-3999 GCA_003485185.1 Phycisphaerales bacterium
GCCGGCCCCTACACGGTTTTACCCTGATCGAACTCCTGGTGGTCATTGCGATCATCTCGCTGCTGGTCGGCATATTGACGCCATCGCTTCAGAGGGCGAAGGACATTGCTCGAGACGTCTACTGTTCCATCAATTTGCGACAAATTTCCGTCGCCATGAACTTCTACGCCGATGATGCCGGCGACTGGTTTCCGCCGCCGCGGTTCGAACCGATGGCCACCGTGTATGGCTCCTGGTGGTTCCATCATGCGAAGATGGATCCCTATTTGCCGGGAAACGGCATCACCGTGGGGCAGCACGGGTCGCAATACGGAGGCTCGGTGCGCAGGCAACTGATCATGTGCCCTCGGTGGAACGGCACCAACTGGTCCGGCGAAGACTACCCGCAGACCGGCCACTGGGCCTATCCCCTGAACCTGCTGAGCCCGGATCCAAAAAATGATCCCATGAACAAGGGCCCGGACGAAACCCTGGCGATCATTCGTCGCGCCGATTTCCACACTCCGGGGACGACGTTCGTGATTTTCGACGGTCGAACGACGCCCCCCGCGATCGGAGGCCCGACCCCTTACGTTCCCAATGTCTGCCGGCAATGGGATTGGTCAGTATCGCAGACACGCTCGGTCTACATATTCCGTTATTGGAATTGTGAGCCTGCGGACGGCGGCGTGTATGCCGGCCCCACGCCATTTCGGCATGCCGGCGATACGACCATGAATGTCGCCCATGTGGATAGCAGCGCCGCGGCCTTGACGTTGGATCAAGTCACCCGGGAAACCCTTCAGCCACGTGGACGACCGTGAGGACGGCAAGAAGCAACTGACCACTCAAACGCAAGACGCTGAATACGACAGAATCTCGAAATTGGACCGTATATCCCCAGAAAGATGTAGCTGATTTGCGGCCTGTGCGGCCGAGAGGTGTTTCTTCCATGACGAATCCCGCTTCCCCCGTCCCGACTTCCGATGCGCGCGCCCGGCGTATCCAATGGTTCCACGAGGCCCGATGGGGAATGTTCATTCACTGGGGGGCCTATTCCGTCGCCGGGCGGGGCGAATGGGTGATGAATCGCGAGCGCATTCCCCTGGACGAATACACGCGCCTTTACGTTGAGAATTTCCATGCCGAGAATTTCGACCCGGACGCCTGGGTGCGTTTGGCGCGTGACGCGGGCATGGGATATATGGTCCTGACCGCGCGACATCACGATGGATTCGCCCTGTGGGACACGGCCACGCGCGAGTTCAACAGCGTTCGTCACGGTCCTCGGCGTGATCTGGTGGCCGCCTATGTGGACGCGGTGCGTCGCGGCGGTCTGAAGGTCGGGCTGTATTATTCGGTGGCGGATTGGACCCATCCGGATTACCCGGACGCTTTCGCGCGCGACTGGCCTCAAGTCTGGCAGAGCGAGGCCGCCCGCCAACGCTTTATCGCCTACTATCGCGCACAGCTTACGGAATTGATGACACATTACGGCCCGATCGACCTGTTGTGGTATGACGGGTGCATTCCCGGACCGCTGGACGGAGCGGAGACGAATGCCATCGTCCGGAGTCTCCAGCCGGACATTCTCATTAACAGTCGCAACGGCCCGCAGAAGGAGGATTTCGTCAATTGCGAACAAGCCATCCGTCCTCCCAAGGAACCCATCGCCTGGGAAGCCTGCATGACGCTGAACAGCACCTGGGGCTATCATGCGGGCGATTCGGCGTGGAAATCCCCGAGAGCGGTGGTCCAGCTCCTGACCGAAACGGCTCGACATGGCGGAAATCTTCTCTTGAACGTCGGCCCGTATGGCGACGGGAGCATTCCCGAACCGTCCGTGCGAATTCTTCGCGAGGTGGGCGCATGGTTGCAGCGGTATGGTGAATTCCTGCCCAACAGCGAGCGTTCCCCATTTTCCTGGACGAAGTTGGGAAATGTGACCGTACGCGGCCGGACGGTATATCTGCACATCTTGCAACACGTCGGTTCGTCTCTGTGTTATGCGGAAATTGCCAACCGCGTTCGGGGGGTGCGCCTCGTTGAAAACAACCGTCCGTTGCCGTTCCGACAGGAGGGATCGCGTCTGTTCATCGAGAATCTGCCCCAGCCGTTTCCGAATCCTATCGGCATCAGTGTCGCGGTCGAGGTGGATGGGATTCCAGCGGCAATCACCCCCCAAACAACTTTCTGGGTTCCCGGCTGAGGTGTCCGACCCCCGTTTCTCGCTCCTTTCGTGACGCGGTTCACGTAGGCCGACGGGTTGCGAGATGGCCACGTGCACGAAAATTACAGCATCCTGACCGGTTACGGTGAAGCCACGATGGCCAAGGGGGCCAACACCACGCCATTCTGTGCCTAGGGCAGTGCCGTAACCCTGGCTGCGCTGGAAGACAAGGAAGTCTTGGCATCATTTCGTATCATGACGGAGTACTGGCGATCTGCAAGGGACGGATGACAATGTTCCCAACAGGTCCGTACCTGCGACGATGATCACAACTCAACCGGGCTCGCTGAAATCAGAGACAGTTTCGTTTCCCGGGAATGAGTGACGACGCAGCCGTGGCGTTCCGCACCGGGGAAAACGACTACTTGGAAGTCGGCAAGGCCTTTCCGACCAGCATCTCCAGTTCGGCCAGACGCTGGGCGCGGTCGGCCTGCGAACGCTCGAAGGACAACTGGAATTCCAGCAGCACACGCTGGGCGTCGAGGTAGTCCTGGAAATTCGCCTTTCCGGCGGCGTAGGCCGTCTGAGCGGCCTGGAGGGCCTGCTCGGCCTTGGGGATCAGCGTGTCGCGGTAGAGGTTGATCTTTCGCCCGGCGTCCTGGAACTCGAACAGCGCCATTTCCACGTCGGCGGAAAGGTTGTTCAACAGCGCCACCTTGTCGCTGACGGCCTTCAGGTGCCGCCAGCGCGCTTCCCGCACTCCCGCGGAAATCTTGTCCCACCAGATCGGGATGTTCATAGAGACCATCACGGCCACCGGGTCTTCCATGTCCCGGCTGGGCATTCCGGCGGCATCGACCATGACGCCGTATTCCACCCCGAGCATGATGTCCGGGTAGTAGTCCTTTCCGGCCAGATCGATTCCGTGCCTGCGCGCGGCGATTTCGCGATCCATCGCCCGCACCTCGGGGTTGGCCTGGGCCGCCCAAACCAGGAGTTGCTCGTCGGAGAAGTCCGATTGGGGCTGGGGAAGCTCCCTCGGCCAGGGCAGCGGGGCGTTGGCGGGGCGGTTCAGCGCGGCGTTGAGGCGTGCGGCGAGCGGGGCGCGGAGCTTCTGGAGCGTCCGCAGGCGGTCGGCGAGTTTGCCCTGCTCGACCTGCGCGCGGATGACGTCGGGGTGGGAATCCGCGCCGACGGTGTATCGGCGCCTCGCGAGGGACTCGATCTGGTTGAGCAGTTCGATGTTCTGCTCGGTGATCCGCGTGGCCTGGCGGAGGTAGTAATACTCGGCGTAGGCCCGCTGGACGAGGTGGAACAGCTTGAGCCTGACCGCCTCGAAGCGGTGAAACGCGCCTTGGGCCTCAGCCGCGGCGACCTTTCCGCGCAGCTCCAGCTTGCCCGGCCAGGGGAACTCCTGCGAAAGCGCGAGCATGTGCCGCATGTCGCCGTCGCGCATCATCACCTCGACGACGTAGTATTTGTAGGAGAACCGCGGATCCGGCAGCGCCTTGACCTGTGGAATGCGTTCGAGGGCGGCCTTCCACGCGGAGAAGGCGGATTCCAGCTCCGGGCTGTGCAACGCGGCGTAGGCCAGGTAGTCGCGCAGTTGCGAGGTCTCACCGAGTTGCGGTTCGGCGGGCTGGGTCGCCGGGGCCGTCGTCACGCCGCGCGACGCGGAGGATGCGTCCGCGAAGTAGTCTCGCTCCGCCGCGAATCGCTCGTAGGCGTTCTCGTCGAATCCTTCCGCGCAGCCGGCCAGCAGGAGCCCGGCCGCCAGCGACAGGGCCAAGCAGGATCGTCGTCTCATGGGGCATCCTTTCTTTCGCGCCGACGAGGAAGGGAACGCGCGA
>DNAS01000091.1:4066-9020 GCA_003485185.1 Phycisphaerales bacterium
ATTCATTCTACGGCCTGGCCGAGCCCGCCGTCACGTTCCCGCCGGCAGCCAGCAGTTCGTCCTTCATGCCGGATTTCAGCTTGATTTCCTTGACCAGGCAGTACAGCACGGGGACCGTCAGCATGGTGAGCACCTCGATCATCATGCCGCCGAAGCTCGGAATGGCCATCGGGACCATGACGTCGCTGCCGCGCCCCAGGGAAGTCAGCACCGGGATCAGCGCCAGGATGGTGGTGGCCGTCGTCATCAGGCAGGGGCGGACGCGCCGCATTCCGGCGACGACCGTCGCCTCGCGGAGTTCCCTCACGCTGGTCGTCCGGGAATCGCGGAAGACCTGGTCCAGGTACGTGGAGACGACGACCCCGTCGTCGCTGGCGATCCCGAACAGGGCCAGGAACCCCACCCACACGGCCACCGACAGGTTGATCGGGTGCACCTGGAAGAGCGTCCGCATGTCCACGCCGAAGACGCTGAAGTTCAGGAACCACTCCTGCGCGTACAACCAGATCAGGATGAACCCCCCGCTCCAGGCGACGAAGATTCCGAAAAAGACCAGCAGCGTGGTGGCCACCGAGCGGAACTGGAAGTACAGGATCAGGAAGATCACGAACAGCGACAGCGGCAGGACGATCATCAGCGTTTTCTGGGCACGAATTTGATTTTCGTAGCTGCCGGAAAAGGTGTAGCTGACGCCCGGCGGCAGAACGAGTTCGCCGCTGTCGATCTTGCTTTTCAGGTACGCCTGGGCCTGCTCGACAACGTCCACCTCGGCGTTTCCGGGCTTCATGTCGAACAGGACGTACCCGGTCTTGAACGTGTCCTCGCTCTTGATCATCTGCGGGCCTCGGACGTACCCGAGGCGCAGGTCCTGCCCCTGGATCAATTGCACCAGCGGTACCTGCACGGGCTGGCCCTGCATGACGCCCGGCACGAGGATCCTTTCCATCGTGTCGATCCGGTCGCGGAGTTCGCGCTGGTATCGCACGCGAACGGGGAACCGCTCGCGCCCCTCGACGGTGGTGGTGATCTGCTTGCCGCCGATGGCGACTTCGACGACATCCTGGAAATCCCGGATATTCACGCCGTAGCGGTCGAGGGCCTGGCGGTCGGGGACGATTTCGAGATAGGGCTTGCCGATGATCCGATCGGCGACGACCGCCGCCGGCTCGATGCTGGGAACCTCCTTCAGGTATCGCTCAATCTGGAGGCCGACCTTCTCGATGGTCGCCAGGTCCGGGCCCTTGATCTTGACGCCCATGGGCGCCCGCATTCCGCTCTGGAGCATCACGATGCGCGCGGCGATGGGCTGGAGCTTCGGTGCGGAGGTGACGCCCGGCAACTGCGCCGCCTTGACGATTTCCTCCCAGATGTCGTCGGGCGTGCGAATGTGCCCGCGCCACTGGCGGAACGGCTGGCCGTCCGGGTCGGCAATCGGATTGCCCGCGCCGTCGGCGGCGAAGCGCGTCCCCGCCTGGTCCGCGACGAACGAATCGCCCGGCTTGGCGAGGCGGAAGTTCACCCGCCGCCCGTCCTTGTCGGTGACGTATTCGGATTTGTAGTTGATGACTGTCTCGACCATCGAAATTGGAGCCGGGTCCAGCGGGCTCTCGACGCGACCGATCTTCCCGACGGCGGACTCGATCTCCGGGATGGCCGTCAACGCCCGGTCCTGCTGGCTCAGCACTTCCACCGCCTCGCCGATGGAGGCATGGACCATCATCGTGGGCATGTACAAGAACGAGCCCTCGTCCAGCGGGGGCATGAATTCCTTGCCTACGCCGGGGAACTTCTCGCTGCCCCGCACCCAGAAGGTCGTGGAGCGGGTCACTTCCTGGGGAATCCCCGCCTTCTCCGCGGTTTTGGGAATCCAACCCATCGTCCGCTCGATGCCCAGCCAGGCGGTGAACCCGAAGAGCATCACCAGGACAATGACGGTCAGGAAAACAGCCTTGTGATTCAGTGCCCATCGCAGCACGTGCGGATAGACCACGCGGAAGAAGTGGAAGAAGCCCAGCAGTCCCCCAACGAGGACGGTGACGAAGAGGAAGTTGCGAATCAATCCCGGCTGGGGCCCGAGGGGCTCCCAATCCTGCGTCAGGAGCAAGCCGACGAGAAGCACGGCCAGCGCGTTGGCGACCCATGGCGCCAATCGGACGGCCCGGGCGGGCAGACGGTCGCGGAAGGCGCCGTAGAGCCCGAAGGCAGTCAGAACCGCCCCGGACAGGGCAATCACCAGCGACGCGCCGGACAGCCCGTATACCGTCAGCAGGATTCCCGCGGCCGCCACGCCGCCGTAGAGCAGCCACCGGAATGCCTTGCGCGTGACTTTTCCGCAGAACAGCACCATCGCGCCCGGGGGAATGACCGTCAGGGCGATGACGATGGAAGAGATCAGGGCGAAGGTCTTGGTGAACGCCAGAGGACGGAAGAGCTTTCCCTCGGCCCCGATCATCGTGAAGACGGGGAGGAACCCCACGACGGTGGTGGCCACCGCGGTCAGCACGGCGCTGCCGACCTCACTGGCGGCCCGGTGGACCACCTCGAGGCGCGGCGCGTCAGGCGGGGCCTCGTCCAGGTGGCGCAGGATGTTCTCGCAGATGACGATGCCCATGTCCACGATCATTCCGATGGCGATGGCGATGCCCGAAAGCGCCACGATGTTGGCGTCCACGCCGAAGAACTTCATGGCGATGAAGCTCATCAGCACCGCCAGCGGAAGCATTGCGCCGATCAGCACGCTGCTGCGCAGGTGGACCATCATGAGGATGACCACCGCCAGCGTGACGAGAATTTCCTGCGCGAGGGCGTCGTTGAGCGTGCCCAAGGTCTCGTAGATCAGCCCCGTGCGATCGTAGAACGGGACGATCGCCACCTGGGTGAGGGTCGCCCAGGCCGGCCATTGCCCGCGCGGCGTCTCGCGCAGGTACTTCTGCCAGCCGGGCTGGTTCAACTCCGCGCCGTCGTAAGCGGAAAATCCGTTCCGCCGGGCGAAACTTCGCAGTTCCTCCGGCGAAACCTTCGCCAGGTCGATCCGCGCCTTGGACGGCAGACCGGGAGAAATCTCGTCGATCTTCTTCTTGACGTTCTTGATGACGGCCAACGGGTTCTCGCAGTACCGCGCGACCACGACGCCTCCGACAGCCTCGGCGCCCTGCTTGTCCAGCGAGCCGCGGCGCAGCGCCGGTCCCAGCGTCACCGTGGCCACCTCCTTGAGGCGGATGGGCACGTTCGCATTGGCCTTGATGACGCTCTCTTCCAGGTCCGCCACCGTCTTGACGAATCCGATGCCGCGAATGAGGTACTCGACCTTGTTCAGCTCGATGCTGCCCGCGCCCACGTCGATGTTGGAGCCCTTGACGGCCGCGTAAACCTCCGGCAGCGTCACGCCGTAAGCGCGCATCGCGTCGGGGTTGACGTCGATCTGGTATTCGCGGACAAATCCGCCGATCGAGGCGACCTCGCTGACCCCGTCGGCCGATTGAAGACCGTAGCGGACGTACCAGTCCTGAACGGTACGAAGTTCTTCCTGATCCCACCCGCCGACGGGCTTGCCGTCGGGATTGCGCCCTTCCAGCGTGTACCAGAAGATCTGGCCCAGGGCGGTCGCGTCGGGCCCGAGCGCCGGCTGGACCCCTTCGGGCAGCGTGCCTTCCGGAAGGGAATTGAGCTTTTCGAGCACCCGGCTGCGGGACCAGTAGAACTCCGCGCTCTCCTTGAAGATGACGTAGACGGTCGAGAATCCGAACATCGAATAGCTGCGGATCGTCTTGACCTGCGGCAGTCCCAGCAGGGCGACAGTCAGGGGATAGGTGACCTGGTCCTCCACGTCCTGGGGGCTTCGGCCCATCCATTCGGTGAAGACGATCTGCTGGTTCTCGCCGATGTCCGGAATGGCGTCGGTGGTCACCGGGTTGCGGGGCAGCCCGCCCAGTTCCCAGTCGAAGGGGGCGAAGTAGACTCCCGCCGCGATGGTGAACAGGACCAGCAGGGTTACCACCAGCTTGTTGGTCATGCAGAACCGCAGCAACCTGCCGATGAGGGACTTCTGCTCCGGCGTGGGGATCGCGTAGTTGTCAGTCATGCTTGTGCTCCGGAGCGGGCGATGCCGGTCGGGCGTGCGAATGACCGGCGGAGGCGCCTCCGCCTTCGGGCGACATCATGCTGGGCTTGGCCTGGATTTGAAGGGCGCTGTCGATCTTGAAGTTGCCGCGCGTGACGACGCGCTCGCCCTCGGTCAGACCCTGTCGGACCAGGTAGTAGTTCCCCGCGCGGGGCCCCAGGACGATCTCGCGTCCCTCGTAGGTGGGCTGGGCGACGCCGGGTTTCTCGACGTAAACGATCGCCCGCGTTCCGGTGACCAGGGCGGCAGAGACCGGAATGACCAGCGGTTTGTCCTGCTCGGTCGGCGCGGCGCTGACGTAGCCGAGCGATTCGGCCTGGACCAGCGGCATGCCGCAGAGGTCGCACTTTCCGGCGGAGTCCTTGACGATCTCCGGGTGCATCGGGCACATCCACTTTCCGGCCAGCGCCTCGTCCAGCACGCGCCCGCCCGCGGCCACCCGCGAGTGAACGACGCCGTGGACGAACATTTCCGGCTTGAGTTTACCCCGCGGGTTGGGCACGTTCACGCGGACTTTGACTGTCCGGGTGACCGGGTTGAGGATCGGGTCGATGAAGGCGATCGTTCCCGTGAAGGTCTCGCCGGGGTAGGAAACGCTGGTGAATTCCACCTTCTGCCCGTAGCGCAGCCAACTCAGGTCCGCTTCGTACGCGTCGAGTTTCACCCACAGCTGCGACAGGTCGGCGATGGCGTAGATGTGCGTTCCGGTCTGGACGTACATGCCCTCCTGCGCGTTCTTCTGGATGACGATTCCGCTGACGGGGGCGTTGACGGTGACGTGGTCCTCGGCCTTTCCTCGCTGCTCGACGGCGGCCACCTGCTCCGCCGTCAGCC
>DNAS01000091.1:9167-9672 GCA_003485185.1 Phycisphaerales bacterium
GGCCACCTGCTCCGCCGTCAGCCCCAGGAGGCGCAGCTTCTCGCGGGCGGCCTCGACGGTCGCCTGCGCCGTCCGGCGGACGATGTCCACGTCGCTGCGCTGGAGGGTTTGCACCGCCTGGAGGGCCTGGAGCAGTTCCTCCTGGGCGCTGTAGAGATCGGGGCTGTAGAGGGAGACCATGTGATCGCCTTTGCGGACGGCAATCCCGGTGTAGTCCACGAAGAGCCGGTCGAGGCGCCCGCCCACCCAGGCGGTGATGTAGGCCAGGCGCGTTTCGTCGTATTCGACCTTTCCGACCAGTCGGACCTCGGCCGTGGGGAACCGCCGCTCCACGACGGCGGTCTGGAGGTCCATCAGGGCCTTGGCGGTTTCGGTGGTGGTGAACACGCGCATGCCGTCCATGTCGGATGGCGTGGCGACCTGCCGCGGGATCAGCTCCATGCCGCACTTGGGGCACAGGCCCGGCTTGGGCAGGTCGATCTCGGGGTGCATCGAGCAGGTCCAT
>DNAS01000091.1:9831-12368 GCA_003485185.1 Phycisphaerales bacterium
CGAGCAGGTCCAGCGCGTGACGGGTTCGGCCTGGTGGTCGTGTCCGTTTGTCGGGACGGCTGTCGTCGGGCCCTTGTCAGCCGGCGACAGGCCCCAGTACAGCGCAGCACCGATCGCCGCGCCAAGAATCAAGACGGGCAATGTTCCCAGCCACCGTCGGGAGAGGCCCAGGACATCGAATGTCTTCCGAATCGGATCGTTCATCTCGAATCTCCAAGGCTCCCTGTCAGTGTTCGGTTCGAAATGAGGCCGGAAAGATGAAGCTCGCCCCGAAGCCGAAATGAATCGGCGCGGGTTCGGCAAACGGCTGTCGCTCGCTGCACCTTCCCGACCTTCTCATCCATTATAGGCGAGCCTGGATTTATCTCTCTAGTCGGAAATCGATTAGAGACAGGCGCGAAAGGCGGAAACACGAAACTTCGCTTCTTGCTCAAAACAGGCATGATCCTGCGAAACGGAAGGGGGAAGCTGCCCAATTCAAGCCGCACCCAACAGAGACGATTTCGCTGTCGGGAGCGCAAGTGCCGGTGCCGCTTCGAGAATTTCAGACCAGACGCGGCTGACTCTGGAATTGTCGGGGGGACAGGCCGTATTGCTTGGAGAACCAACGGGAGAAATGCCCGGCCGTCGAGAACCCCAGATTCAGGGCCACCTGCTTGATCTGGATGCCGGGCAGCAGCAGGCAGCGGCGGGCGTATTCGCCTCGGCGACGATCGCAAAACTGTCGCAGCGTTTTCCCCAGGTGTTGTACGGCCAGGCGGTTCAGATGCACCACGCTCAATCCTGCCGCCTGCGCCAGTTGGGGCAGGGAGATCGGCTGGTTGTAGGGATGGCGCTCGATGAGGTTCAGGGCCAACGACAGCCTGGCGTCGGTGCTGCCCGGAGGGGCGGGGGTGAGCCCCACCGAGGCCAGGGCCTCGATCAGCACGCGAAAAAATCCCATGAAAACCTGCTGAACCCGGAGATACGACTCGACCGGCATCTCCCGCATGTAGACGCCGTATCCGTGGCTTGCCACCAGCGACCCGATCAGCTCATCCAGCGCCATCGCCCGCTGTTCCATTTGCGGGTGGTCGCGCGCTTCCAGAACCAACGCCTCGGACAGATCAAACAGCGGTTCGCCGGTGGGCCAGTGCGCGAAAAAATTCACCGACAACAATTCGATGTCGTCGCTGAACCGCTGCAAGCGCGAGATCGGTCTTGGTATGAGCCACTGTCCGGCGTTCGCCGCGGTCGCAATTTTTCCGTGCACGACTTCGGCCCGGCCGCGGCAAACCAGCCACGCGGTCATTCCAGGCGGCAAATAGCGGAAATTCAGTTGATCGGGCCGGCCCCGATAACTGGAAATCAGCGCCGTTCGTAAGGGAAGCCACTCGCTGTATCGTGGAGAATTCATGTCCCCATTATACCCGGGTATGATCATTTTGGGTAACTTTGGGACAGTAAATGGTATTGCAATTTTGAGCCCATTTTCTGCCCTTTGAGGTAAACTCTGGGTATGTGGAAACACCGACGACATGGCGGGATTGGGTCTTATGCTGCGGATGTTCCGCACGGGCTTTCCCCCATGGAGCGGGCAGGTCAAAAACAGGAGGTTCCCATGCGTAGTTTGCACCAATATCTGTTGTTGGCATTCGTGGGTCTTGGATTGGTGGCGAGCGTCAGCCAAGCTGCAGTGATCTATGAGGACACCTTCGGTCGTAATGGAACCCTGAATGGTTCCACGCCCTCGCCGACGACCACCGGCGGCGCAACCTGGACCTCGCATACCGCCGCCATCGTGACCAGTTCGGCTACGAACACCGCTTCGAAATCCAGCACGACCTATGCGGAAGCGGCTGGCTATTTGCCGCTGACTCTGGACGGTGTCGGCACCTACACCCTCTCCGCCACGATCGCCAAGC
Source organism: Phycisphaerales bacterium (assembly GCA_003485185.1). GTDB lineage: Bacteria > Planctomycetota > Phycisphaerae > SM23-33 > SM23-33 > UBA12270. The sequence continues at coordinate 11,736 of DNAS01000091.1, forward strand.
CCGCCTCGGGGGGATATGGTCTTGTCTTGGCGTTCTGGGGCGGAACCTTCGACGTGGACAGCAACCCGTATAGCTCCTCTAAGATCATTGCCGGCATGGGCTGGGAGCCGAACACAAGCCGCGCCGTCGTGAGCCGCTCGGGGACCAATACCTCCGTCTGGTCGTCCAATCTGGGAGGTACGGACACGATTACCATCGCGCTGAATTCCGTGACCGGGGCCGTGGTCATTACGGACACCCTCGGTTATTACACCGGAAAAGCGGCCTCCAGCTTTACCCTGACCAGCGCACAGATGACCAGCATCAACGCGGTCATGATCGGCGCCCATCAGGATACGGGCACCTTCTCGAACTTCACGTTGACGTACGTGCCCGAGCCGGCCTCGCTGGCCTTGTTGAGCCTGGGAGCGCTGGCCCTGTTCCGGCGCCGTCGCTGACATTCTGGCGGCGGCATTAACGTGCCGCCGTCGGTTTTGAATGAGAAGTTTCCGTTCCTGGACAGCGGCCATCCGCGGTTCGCAAGAGAAGGATCGATGTCATGGGCGCGCGGAATATGGCATTCATGCGAATCGGACTGTCCGTCGCCAATCGCAGGGGAGTGCGGCAATGCGAACGCAGAGCGTTCATCTCTGT
>DNAS01000092.1:0-958 GCA_003485185.1 Phycisphaerales bacterium
GCGTTTCAGAAGACATTTTCACCTGCTCGCGCGCAGTTCGATCCGCAGAGGCGGTTCCGCGGCGATTTTCCCGGGCGCGCGAGTCCACTGGACGCCGCAAATCCGACATGGTAGACTTTTTCGTCTTCGCCGGGCCCGGGGCTTCGGATCCCTGAGGCACGACGGCAAACCGCAACAAAAAGGATTCGCAGCGATGGCCAAGATTCACGTGGTTTCCTACACGCACTGGGACCGGGAATTCCGTTTCGACTTCGAGACGACCCACAGCTGGCTGATCCGCCTGATGGACAACCTGCTGGAGATCCTCCGCACCAAGCCGGAGTTCCGGTATTACACCATCGACGGGCAGGTGGGGCTGGTGGACGATTACCTGGAAGCCCGCCCGGAGAAGGAAGACGAGATCCGCCGCCTGACGTCCGACGGCAGGCTGCTGCTCGGGCCGTGGTACTCGCTGCCGGACAGCTCGTCCATTCACGGCGAGTCGCTGGTGCGCAACCTGATGACGGGCCTGCGCCGCTCGCGCGAGCTGGGCGGGGCGATGGAGGTGGGCTACAACGTCTTCTCGTTCGGGCAGATCGCGCAGCTGCCGCAGGTTTACGCGGGCTTCGGCATCGACTTCATCTTCTTCTACAAGCACATGGACCGCCGCCGCTCGCGGTACGACGAGTTCCACTGGGAAGCGCCGGACGGCACGACGGCCTTCGCCTCGCGCCTCGGCTCGCAGGCGCGGTGGAACTTCTTCTTCGCCGGGCAGGTGCCCATCGTCTACGACAAGGATCCGTTCCACAAGGACTGGCGCTACGTCTGGGGCGAGCTGGGCAAGACGTTCCATTTCTGCGAGCCGGGCACGTACAGCACGTTCCACTTCGTGACGGACCCGGAGACGACCTTCCACCCGAAGAACGTCAAAGCGGGCTTCGACCGCACGCTGGAGACGGTCAAGGGCACGGCCGTGCCC
>DNAS01000092.1:1060-8711 GCA_003485185.1 Phycisphaerales bacterium
CGGTCAAGGGCACGGCCGTGCCCGAGCACCTGCTGTTCTTCGACGGAACGGACTTCACCGAGGCGCACCCGATGATCCCGGAGATCATCGCGGCCGCCAATAAGGCCTACGCCGGCGAGCACGAGGTCGTGCATTCGACGCTGCCGCAGTACGCCGCGGCGCTCAAGCCGCTGCTGGCGAAGCTGCCCATCGACCGCGTGCGCGGCGAGATGAAGGACGGGCCCATCGGCGCCATCCACACCGACGTCTGCTCACTGCACGCGGAGATCAAGCGGGCCAACGGGCAGGCGGAGAACGCGCTGTTCCGGGTGGCCGAGCCGTTCGCGGCCGCCGCCTGGCTGCGCGGGGCCGACTACCCGGCCCGGCGCGTGGCCAAGGCCACCAAGCTGCTCTTCCACAGCCAGGCGCACGATTCCCTCCACGGCGTCGGGCCCGCGCCGATGGTCGCCGACATCCAGAGCCGCCTGCTCCAGGCGCGCGTCATCGCCGACGCGGTCACGGAAACCTCCCTCCACGCCCTGGCGGCGCAGATCGACACCGCCTCGGTCCGCGACGGGAAGGTCTTCGTGACGGTGTTCAACCCCGCCGCCTTCGCCCGCACGGAAGTCGTCGAGGCGCTGGTCGAGGTTCCGCGCGAAATCCCCGTCGACCAGCTGACGCTCCAGGACGACCAGGGGCGCGAGGTTCCCTCGCACGTGCTGGCCGTCGAGGAGACCAAGGCGGGCCTGTATCACCCGCGCAGCCGCAACATGCCGTTCTACGTCACCCGCTTCCGCGTGGTGTTCGAGGCGGCCGACGTGCCCGCCCTGGGCTACAAGACCTTCGTCGCGCGATGGACCGAGCGCTCGCTCTACCCGTACCCGCACGAGGACTGGGACCAGCTCCGCGTGCCGTACGAGAGCGTGGCCACCGGCCCGCGCTCGGCGGAGAACGAGCAGATCAAGCTGACGATCGCCGACGACGGCACGCTGGAGATTTACCACAAGGAGACCGGCCGGACGTTCCGCGGGCTGAACTCGTTCCTGGACAACGGCGAGGGCGGCAACCTGTACTTCCACCGCCCGCCGTCGTTCGACCGGACGATCAGCAGCGCGGGCCTGCCGGCGGAAATCTCGCGGACGCTGTCCAGCCCGCTGATGGGGCGGTTCGAGGTGCGGACCGTGCTGCGGGTTCCCGCGCAGTACGAAAAGTCGGCCCAGCGGCGGTCGGCGGCGGAGGTGGAGTTGCCGATCGTCTCGACGATCACGGTGCGGCGCGGCACGGCCCGCGTGGACATCGAGACCACGGTGGACAACCGGGCGAAGGACCACTTCCTGCGGGCGTGCTTCCCGACGGGGATCGCGGCCGAGCGCACCGTCGCCGGCGGCGTGTTCGACGTCAACACGTACCCGACGGCCGTCTCGCGCGACGGGCAGTACCGCGGGCAGGACCTCCCGCGCCGCCAGCAGCACCTGTTCATGGATCTGTCCGACGCCAAGGGCGGGCTGGCGATCCTCAACGACACGCTGCGGGACTACGAGATCCTGGACGCCGCCCAGGGCGTCATCGCCCACAGCCTGCTGCGCGGCTCGCCGCTGCGGATTCCCGTGGACAACCGCCTGTGGATGGAGTACCCCGGCGACGAGAGCGCGCAGTCGCTCGGCCTGCACACCATCCGCTACTCGCTGCTGCCGCACGCGGGCGACTGGACGGGCGCGGAGCTGCCCCGCCACGCCGTCGCCAACGCCGCGCCGATGCGCGTGGCGCAGATCGGCCCCCAGAAGGGCACGCTGCCCACGACTCGCAGCTTCCTGACCCTCGGCGGGCGGAACCTCGTGCTCAGCGCCGTCAAGAAGGCCCAGGACCGCGACTCGCTGATCGTCCGATTCTTCAACCCGACGGACCGGACGGTCGAGGCGGAGCTGGCCTTCGGCGAGCCGCTGGCCGAGGCGTATTCCGTGAGCCTCAACGAGGATCACCGCCAGCCGCTGAAGATCGACGGCGGGAAAATCCGCGTGCCGGCCGGGCCCAGGAAGATCATCAGTATTGAATGCGTCCCCGCGCGGACGGCAAAATAAGGCAAGGTGCGAATGGCGTTTCCGGCAGACATTCCGGGCATCGGGCGCGTCGGCGGCGACAGCGGCATGATCGCCCGCGACGCCACCAGCGACGGGCGCTTTCGCGCCGGGCGCGACGGCGTGCGCTCCGTCACCGCCACCGGCGACCGCAAGGTGGAGTTCGTCGCCTTCGACGCGCACACCCTGGCGCTGGTGAACTCGGCGATGGGCTATCCCGCGTACTACCCCGTCCACCCGGCGCGCGTGGACCGGCCGGTGCGCGCGGTGCTGATGGACCTGGACGGCACGAGCGTCCACAGCGAGCCGTTCTGGGTGTGGATCATCCAGAAGTCCACCGCCAGCCTGCTCGGCGACGACGGCTTCGAGCTCCAGGAGGCGGACCTTCCCTTCGTCTCCGGGCACAGCGTCAGCGAGCACCTGATGTACTGCATCCGGAAGTACTGCCCGGACAAGACGGTCGAGGAAGCCCGCGGATACTACTTCGAGCACACGCGGCGCGAGATGCGGGAGATCCTCGCCGGGCGCGGACGGGCCAACGCGTTCGTGCCCTCGCCGGGGCTCAGGGAGTTCCTGCTGGAGCTCAAGGCCCGCGACATCCGCATCGGGCTGGTGACCAGCGGGCTGTACGAGAAGGCCTGGCCGGAGATCGTCTCGGCCTTCCGCACGCTGAAGATGGGCGACCCGAAGGATTTTTACGACGCGATCGTCACGGCCGGGTTCGCCATCGGCAAGGGCGAGGTGGGCACGCTGGGCGAGCTGTCGCCCAAGCCGCACCCCTGGCTGTACGCCGAGACCGCGCGGGTGGGGCTGGGCATCGGCTTCGACGACCGCCACCACGTCCTGGGCGTCGAGGACAGCGGGGCGGGCATCTGCTCGATCCGCCTGGCGGGCTTCGCAGCCGTCGGCATGGCGGGGGGGAACATCCCCGCCAGCGGAACCGCCGCGCTGTGCAACCACCAGGTCAATCGCCTGGAAGACATCCTGAAGCTCCTCGAATAAGGAACTATCTTGCTCTGTTAACAACATCCGTTCATGGGATGGGTGGCACGCTTTGCTCGCAAAGCGTGTTGCCGAATTGGCCCGGAACACGGCTTGCAAGCAAGCCGTGCCACCCCTTATGGAGATGTTTCAACAGAGCGAAACTGTCTCGGAACTCGCACGGAGCCGCGTTGTGACAAACTCGGCTGGCTGTGAAGGGCGTCCGTCCAAAGCCCTTTACGGAGACAATCCGCTCTGGTATCATCCCCAATCCCGCCGGGCGGAGCCGGCGGAATGGACATCCTGAACCAGGTGTGAGCATGAGTTATCGCGTAGCCATCATGGGCGCCACCGGCGCCGTCGGAACGGAGTTCCTGAAGATCCTCGAGCAGCGGAACTTTCCGCTCAAGAGCCTCAAGCTGCTGGCGTCGGGGCGGTCGGCCGGCAAGAAGCTGAAGTTCCGCGGCGAAGACCTCGCCGTCGAGGAACTCACGGAAAAGAGCTTCGCCGGCGTGGAGCTGGTGCTGGCTTCGGCGGGCGGGAGCATCTCGAAGCAGTTCGCCCCGGCCGCGGTCAGCGCCGGCGCGGTCGTGGTGGACAACACCTCCGCCTTCCGCATGGTGCCCGACGTGCCGCTGGTCGTGCCCGAGGTCAACCCCGGCGACATCCGCAGGCACAAGGGAATCATCGCCAACCCCAACTGCTCGACGATCATCATGAACGTGCCGGTCTGGCCGCTGCACCAGGCCAACCCCATCGAGCGGCTGGTGGTCAGCACCTACCAGGCGGTCAGCGGCGCGGGCGCCTGGGGGCTCTGGGAGCTGGACGAGCAGATGAAGGCCTACGCCTCCGGCGCGCCCATCCGAAAGAACAAGTTCCCGCACCAGATCGTCAACAACCTCTTCAGCCACAACAGCAAGATCGGCCCCGACGGGTTCAACGAGGAAGAGACCAAGATGGTCCTCGAGACGCGGAAGATCTTCCACTGCGAGTCGATCCGCGTGACGGCGACCTGCGTGCGCGTGCCGGTGATGCGCGCCCACACCGAGGCGATCAACATCGAGTTCTCCCGTCCGACGAGCGAGAAGCAGGTTCGCGAGCTGCTGGCCGCGGCGCCGGGCGTGAAGATCGTCGACGACCGCGAGAAGAACTACTTCCCCATGCCGCTGGAGGCGTCGGACCAGGACGACGTGCTGGTGGGGCGCATCCGACAGGACCCCTCCGTGCCGGACGGAAAGGGAATCGCGATGCTCGTCAGCGGCGACCAGATCCGCAAGGGCGCCGCCCTGAACGCCGTGCAGATCGCCGAGCTGCTCTGAAAGAAAAGACGGAACCGCAGAGGTCGCAGAGGACGCAGAGAGTTGAGAAAAACAAAGCATATGTCTTCCTCCGTTTTCTCTGCGGCCTCTGTGGCAGGTCTTTCTGTTATGGATTCCGAGACCGCCGCGGTGGGGTAAACGTCCGCGGGGGAAAGAATTGCCGGGACATTTCCGCCCGGACGGGGTTCCATCTTCCGGGAACCCGTGGCCGGGTTTCGCGTCTGAACGTCGCAAGGAGTGCGACCATGGGGAAGTGGAAAACGGTGTTTGTGTTCTGTGCCGCGCTGCTGGGCGGGGGCTTGCGCCTGATCGCCGCCGCGGAAACCCAACCGGCGGCGGACCCTTTCGTCAAGCTCGTCGACGAAACCTATGACAAGCGCCTCGCCGAGGCGCGGCGCACGCCGGGCGACCTGGACGACCTGGCGATCGTGGCGGAGATGCAGGCCGCAGCCGCCGACGACCGCACGACCAAGCGCCTGAAACTCGCCCTGGCGCAGAAAATCCTGTCGGTGGCCGCCCCGCTGGGCACGCCCGACGCCGTCGCCGCCGCCCAGAAGGCCCTGGAGATGATCGACGGCATCGAGCCGCTGGCGCCGATCCGCCGGGCCGAGGTCGCCCGCGACCTGGCCATGGGCGCCCTGACCTACGCCCGCTCGCAGAACAAGACCCCCGCCGAGATGACCGCGCTGACCCGCGACGCCGCCCGGGCCCAGCACGCCTGCGCGGAAGTCCTGCTGGCCGAGTCGCCCGACGAGATCGACGCCGCGACGTCCGCCCTCGAGGGCGCCTGGCGATTGATCGCCTCGGCCCGCCTGGAGGACATGAAACCCGCCCACGCCGCGCTCCAGAAAGAGGTCAACCGCAACCGCGTCCGGGTGATGCAGTTCCAGGGCGCCCGGTCGCGCCTGGAGGCGGCGGAAAAATCCGGAAAGGATTCCGCCATCCGCACCGCGCGCGGAGCGCTGGCCCAGTTGTACCTGGAATACCACGGCGACCTGGTCCATGCCGCGACGTACCTGGAGGGCGCCGAAGACGCGCGAGGCAAGGCCATCCTCGGCGGCGTCGCCTTCCTGCGCGACCCGACCCGCCTGGACGTCAAGGGCGCCCCCGACACCATCGAGGGGCTGATCCGCCTGGCCGAATCGCTCAAGACGCCGCAGGCCCAGCAGAACGTCGCCGACTGCGCCCAGCAGATGTGCCAGGCGGTGCAGGCCGCCAAACCGGAGCCCGTGGTCGTCGCCCGCGTCCGCCTGCTGGAATTGCAGCTCCGCAAGGTCATGGGAATCGTCGAGGGAGACAAGCTCGGAAAGCAACTGCTCGTCGCCTACAAGGGACTGACGTGCAAGCTGGAAGTGCTGGACGGCGCGCGGGTGCGCGCGACGTACGATTTCTCCGCGGCCGACCAGATCCGCGACTGGTCGGCCGAAACCGGCGCCTGGGCGGTCGGAAAGGGCGTGCTGGCCTGCAAGACCGCCGCCTACAGCTACGGAAGGGCGATCAACAAGCTCCAGTTCCGCGGCGACCGCCCGCTGAAGATCACGTTCTCCGGCAGCGCGAAGTACCTGCTCGGCGCCTACCTCGTTCCGGTGGGGCGGAGCTACTCCAGCTCCTACGCGTGGCACTTCTGCTACGATCGCGGCACGGTCTACGTCTACGGCGGGGAATCGTACTGGTCGGGCAGCGCCGGGCGGATCGCCCTGGGCGAAGTCTACAAGTTCTGCATCGACTGCGACGGCAAAGGCGGCGTCGAGTGGTCCATCAACGGCACGGTCATCCGCAAGGCGACGGCCGAGAAAAATCCGCTCCGCCGCGGACCGGTGCAGTGGATCCTCCAGACCGAATCGTCCGACCGGTCGCTGACGGCGTTCGACGACGTGGTGATCGAGGGCGAGGTGGTCACGCGCCCGGGCACGGGCGAGGAACGATAGTCCGCGCGGCGGCTGCAAGAACCGCGCCCGCGAAACGTTGAGACCTTCGGAGGTGCAGCATGAACCGACGGACCGTCGCGGCGGTGATGGCGTGCCTGCTGTGCGCCGGCGCGGCTGCGCAGCAGTCCCAGCCGGCGTCGGAGCCTGCCGGCGCCGCGAAATACGACGCCCTCGTCCGGGAGACGTACGCGCAGCGCCTCGCGGCGGTCAAGGCCTCCGCGACCGATCAGGACGACGTGGAGCTGGCGCGGGACCTGCTGACGTCGGCCTTCGCCGAGGACACGCCGCCGCCCCTGCGGGCCGCCCTGGCGCGAAAGGCGCTGGAGCTGACCCGCCCGGTCGGCACGACCGCCGCCGTGCGCCTGGCCGAACAGGCCCTGGGCCTGCTCGACGCCACCGAGCCTCTGCCCCCGCTGGCGCGGAGCCAGGTCCGGCTGGACATCGCCTTGCAGGCGCTCAACCGCGGGCGCGTCGACCGCCTGCCCGCGGCGCAGCTCCAGGCGCTGGCGCGCAAGGCGAGCATCGCCTACATCGACTACCTTCGCCAGGCCGTCCGCGACGCCGAGGAGATGCCTAAGGCCGAGCCCGTCCTCGCCGCGGCCGGGCGGATGGTCCAGACCTACGCCTTCGGCGACCTCGCCGAGGAACTCGCCGACATCCGCAAGGAATTCACCCGCGTCCGCGTCCGCGAGACCAAGTTCCGCGCCGCCGAGGCGCAGCTCAAGCGTGCCGAGGACCTGGGCGAGAAGTCGGCCATCCGCGCCGCCCGCCGCGCGCTGGGGCAGGTGTACCTGGACTACGACGGCGACCTGCTCGCCGCGGCCGGGTATCTCGAGGGAACCGAGCACCCCCACGAGCAGACGGTCCGCGCGGCCGCCGCCTTCCTCCGCAACCCCGCCGACCTGAAGAAGGACGCCGCCCTGGGCGTCATCACCGACCTGGCGTCGCTGGCCGGCGCGATGACCGAGGAACCCGCCCGCCGGCGCGTGGCGGAATGCGCCGACCAGATGATCCGGGCGTTCGAGGCGTCCAAGCCGGCCGAAGCCGACCGGGTGAAGCTCAACCTCGTCGCGCACCAGGTCCGCAAGATCCTCGGCACCACCGAGGCCGACCAGTTCCGCCGCAAGCTCATCGAGGCCTACGGCGGGCTGGCCTGCAAGCTCCAGGTGCTCGACGATGGGCGGGCGCGCGCGACGTACGATTTTTCCACCCACGAGCAGATCAAGGACTGGCTCGCCTCCGAGAGCGCCTGGGAAGTCAAGCAGGGCGTGCTCGTCTGCCGGGGCGGGGCGGCTCGCCCCATGTTCCGCGGGAACACCTCCCGCGCCGCCAACAAGCTCCGATGGCGCGCGGACAAGCCGTTCAAGAT
>DNAS01000092.1:8864-11824 GCA_003485185.1 Phycisphaerales bacterium
GCGAAAAAGCCGTTCAAGATCGCGTTCTCCGCCAGCGCCGCGCGGATGCTCTCGGCCGTGCTGTTGCTCTCCGGCCCGAACGTCGATCCGCAACGCCGCGAGTGTTTGCTGGAGATGTCCATCGGCGGGGCCTACATGATGGTCCCCGGAAACGAGTGGTCCGACCGCAACGCCCGCCTGGTGGAAGGGAAGGTCTTCCGGTTCGAGATTTCCGGAAACGGCAAGGGCTCGATCTCCTGGAAGGTCAACGACGTGGCGTTGAAGGACCTGCCGGCCGGTCCGCGAGAGGCCCAGGGCTTCGCCGGCGCGGAGATGTGGCTGGTCCTGCGCACCCGCCGCTCGGACAACCCGCCCGGCGCCTTCGACGACGTGAGCATCGAGGCCGAGTTCGTCCTTCCGCAAGCGCCCGCCGCCGACAACCCGCAACCAGCGCAGGGACAGTGACCGCGTCGCGCCCCCTTGGTTTGCCGCTCCAGAGCGGCTATCCTGTCTGACCGTGAACGAACCGACCGAACAACCCGCCTGTCCCGCACCCGCCGCTCGGCGGAACATCCGCCTGGTGGTGGCGTATCACGGCGCGGCCTATCACGGCTGGCAGAGGCAGGCCGAGGGCATCGACACCGTCCAGCAGCGCCTGGAGGAGGCCCTGGTGCGCGTGGTGCGCCACCCGGTGATCGTCTTCGGCGCGGGGCGGACCGACGCGGGCGTGCACGCCCTGGGGCAGTCGGCCAACTTCTACACGACGAACTTCGCCATCCCGCTGGAGGGGCTCCGCAAGGCGACCAACGCCCGCCTGCCGCGGGACATCGCGGTGCTGTCGGCCGCCGAGGCGCCCGAGGCGTTCCACGCGTCGCGCTCGGCCGTCGGCAAGACCTACCGCTACCGCGTCTGCGTGGCGCCCACCCGCCCCGTCGAGCGCCACCGCATGGTCTACCACTACCCCTGGCACGCGCTGGACGCCGCGCGGATGCGGGCGGCGGCCGTCCGACTCCTCGGCACGCACGACTTCCGCGGGTTCGCCAGCTCCCTCGATCCGCGCGAGAATTCCGTGCGGACGATCTTTGCCTGCGACGTCGCCGAAACCGGCGACGAGATCCACGTCACCGTCCAGGGCAGCGGGTTCCTGTACAACATGGTGCGCAACCTCGTCGGCACGCTGCTGGAGGTCGGTCGCGGGCACTGGCCGGCCGAGCGGATCGACCGCGTGCTCGCCTCGCGCGACCGCGCCGACGCCGGGCCCACCGCCCCGCCCGACGGGCTCTACATGGTCTGCGTCCACTACGGGCCCGACGCCCTCGCCGTCGCTCCGCCGCCGTAAGACTTGGGGTATCGAAAAACACTCGGCAGGGATAAACGCGGATGAACACAGATAAGGGATTTTAATTCATTATCCTCGTTTATCTGCGTTCATCCCTGCCCCGTTCTCTTACCCGATCCGCAGGGGGAACTTCAGGTAGCGGTCGGCCCAGAGCAGCCGGGGGGCGATGCAGCGCATCTCGCGCCGCGAGCGGATGCGCCCTCCCTCGGCCCGCAGCGTCAGCAGCTTGCGCACCGCGATCGGGCCGAGGCCCGGCACGCGCAGCAGGTCGCGTTTCGGCGCCTTGTTGACGTCCAGCGGGAAGAACTGGGGGTTCCGCTCGGCCCAGAGCGTCTTGGGGTCCGCCTGGAGCGACAGGTTCCCGTCCGCCTGGAAGGGAATCTCGTCGTCCGAAAAGCCGTACCGGCGCAGCAGCCAGTCCACCTGGTACAGCCGGTGCTCACGCGTCAGCAGGTCGCCGGGGTCCGACAGCACGCGCCGCTCGCCCGGCAGCGCCGGGTCGCCCAGGCCGCGCTGATAGGCGCTGAAATACACCCGGCTGAGGCGCAGGCGGCGGTACAGCCCGAACGTCGCGCGGACGATCTCGCTGTCGGTCTCGTCGGCCGCCCCCACGATGAACTGCGTGGTCTGGTGGACGCCCGCGTAGGGCGCGCCGGGCGCCGTCCAGTCGCTGATCCGGCGGATGCGCTCGACGATGTCCCGCTCGAAACTCTTGGTCTGCGACATCTGCTCGAAGGCCTTGCGGTGCGGCGCCTCGACGTTGAGGGACACGGCGCTGGCCAGCGAGAGCGCCTGTTGCACGGCCGCGTCCGACGCGCCGGGGATGATCTTCAGGTGGATGTACCCGCGGTAGCGGTAGCGGTTTCGCAGCAGGTCGGCGACGGCCAGCAGCCGGCCCATCGTGTAATCGGCGTCGCGGATGACGCCCGAGCTGAGGAACAGCCCGTGGATTCCCTTTCGCCGCACGTAGTCCAGGAAGACCGCGACGATCTCCTCGGGCGACAGGCTGTAGCGGGGCACGTCGCGGCTGTCGCGGAACGGGCAGTACAGGCAGCGGTTGACGCAGACGTTCGACAGGAGCGTCTTGAGCAGGATGGACTTTCCCCCCTGCGGCAGCGAGACGGGGTACAGCCATTTGCCTTCCGGGCCGCGGATGCGGTGGTCGTCGGTCTTGGCGCTGCACGCGCAGGCCAGGTCGAACCGCGACGCGTCGGCGAGGTATTCGAGTTTGCCTTGCGTGTCCATACGCAACCTGCTTCCATCCCCAAACGCCGTGCAAGTATACCTAACATAAACCGAAAAGAAAAGCCCCTGGCGGAAAAGATCAAAAAAAATCCCCGCCCGCGGCAGGATGGCACGGCTTGCTGGCAAGCCGCGTTCTCCCTCGGGTTCGCTCGGCCGGGTTACATCAGAGGGAATTGAAAATCGCAACTGTTGGAGGAACTCTTGCCTCCGTGGGGTGTTCCGTATAGGGTAAGCGCGGACAAGGAACCTCGGGGCGAGACAGGTCTGGCGGCATATGCAAAACGAAAGGAACGCCATGAAAACGGATCGACTGACGGCACGCAAAACAATGTTCCTGTGGGCATGGGTGATCGTGTTCCCGATGGCGCCTTTTTGCGCGAAGTCCGACGCGGCGTCG
>DNAS01000092.1:11912-25036 GCA_003485185.1 Phycisphaerales bacterium
GTCCGACGCGGCGTCGCCCGAGACCACCCAGCCGGCCGCGGCTGCGCCGGAATCGAGCCCGGCCCAGCCCGCCACGGCGTCGGCGCCTTCGGCCGTCTTGGTAAAACCTCCCGCGCGCGTGGCGTTGCCCGCCGACGCCTGGACGCCCGACCTCGTGCCGGAGATCGTCGTGTACGACTTCCGGCAGGAGGACGTGCCGGACGGCGCGGTGGCGGAATGGAAGTCGCGCGGCGTGAAGCCCCAGACGGCCAAGGGCAAGGCGACGAAGCTTCCCGAGATGGGCGGCGTCCTGTTTTCCGCCGGGACGACCGAAGGCCTCTCCTGGCCGAAGGACAATCGCGGGCTCTGGCTGAACCGCTGGTGGGTCGTGATCGCCCGCGCGGACATGGCGGGCGTGGCGAAGGACGTGCCGGCGATGACGGTCAACGGCGCGGCCGGCGGTTCGATGCGCAGACAGCCGTACGTCCGCTTCGCCGGCGGCGAGGGCAAGTTGCAGTGTCTCCTGCACAGCCCGGCCGGGCCGGCGGTTCAGCAGGCGGACTGCGGAAAATCGTTCGCCGACTGGAACCTCGTCGTGGGGTTCCGTCGCGGCGGGCAGTATCACGCCTGGATCAACGGCGCAAAGCAGCCGCCGGTCCCCTTCACCGGAATGGAGCCCAACCGTGACGCCGACTCCCTCAGCGGACTGGGCGTCAACGAGGTCGTCAAGACGCTGGCGGCGAACGTGGCCGTCGACTGCGCGATCGTCGGGCAGAGCGAGCTGAACGACGCGCAGGTCGACAAGCTGGTCGGCTGGGCGCATTGGCGCGCGGGTCGCCAGGACCTGCTGCCGGCGGACCATCCGTACAAGAACGCCCCGCCCCGCGGCCTGGACGCCAACGACAGGCCCGAGCTGTTCACCTTCGACCTGGACGCGTGGACGAAGTGGGTCGATGTCTGCAACAAGACCAAGAAGGCCCACCGGGGCGACCCCGCGCCGCCGGCGGACGACGGAAAGGGCAACGACTACTCGGTGGTGTTCTTCGACGATTTCAAGGCCGACAGCGTGGTGGACGACCTGACGGGCGGCCCGAGCGAAATCTGGTACTGCCCGACGCACCTGTCGGGAATCAACGTCAGCGCCCAGGCGGTGCGGAAGTCCGACAAGCCGTCCTGTTACGTCCACGACCCCCGCGGTTCGGGCACGATGACGCTGCGCATGCTGGACGTCGGCGGCCGCTGGCGGAGCGGGGCATTCAGCTCGGTCAACAAGGAAGGCCTGGGGCGCTCGTGGAGCAAGGGGCGGTTCCGCATCCGGTGCAAGTTCCCGCGCCTGGCGGCGCCGCGCCCGGGGTTCTTCCCGGCCTTCTGGAGCTACGGCACGGAGCACCTGTTCTGGCGGACGCGCAACCGCGTGGAGATGGATTTCTTCGAATACGACGGGCGGAACGGCGCCTGGATCAACACCACGCTGCACGTCCACGCCGCGCCGATCCCGTACGACATCCCGGAAATCCGCCAGTCGCCGGACGTCCGGTACAAGCTCGACGGCAGGGAGCTGGTCCCCAAGAACAACTTCGACCCGAAGATCGACATCTACGACGGCCAATACCACGTCTGGGAATTCCGGATCGAGGACGACTTCAGCTATCTCGTCGTCGACGACAAGGAAGTGGTGCGCGTGCCGACGGAGAAGTGGCTGCGGACCAAAAAGTACATCATGGTCGACTGGGCGCTGCGGGCCAAGGAGCGTCCTGCCGTGGCCGGGCAGACTTATGACATGACGATCGACTGGATCGAGGTCCAGCAGCGGGAGCGCGACCTGGCCGACGTGCCGCGGGGCTTCCGCGCCCGGCCGGCGCTTTCGGGCGCCCGCGGCGCGGGCCGCACCATCACCTGCGCGCCCAACGTCGAGGCCTCGCAGATCGAGTACCGCTGGTACAAGAACGGCGAACCGATCGTGGGCGCGACGCAGGCGTCGTTCACCGAGGACGCGAACAGCGCCGGAAAATCGCTGCGCTGCCACGTCCGCGCCGTGTCGCTGCTCAACCAGCCGGAGGCCTGGACCGCTGAAATCAAGCCCGCCGGCGCCGCGGCCCCCGCGCCCTGACGGACGAACTCCGTGGAAAATCTCCGTTCACGGGATGGGTGGCACACTTTGCTTGCAAAGCGTGTTGCCTGAATTCGCGCAGAACACGGCTTGCAAGCAAGCCGTGCCACCCCCATTCGCGACTCGCGACTCGCAATTCCGAGGAGCCGTGCCACCCGGTTTTGCAGCTCTTTTCCACGGAGCAAGTCAGGCTCCCATGCCTCTACGCCCGCCCAGGCTGTTGCATTCGCGGGAGGGGGAGGCATAATGTCGCAAGTCATTCGGTCACCCGGCCGGCGAGCGCGAAAACGCGAAGGAGCGGCGCATCATGAAGAGCCTGACGATCCCGTCGAAGAAGGTTCCCCTGGACGACTCGTGGGATGTACTGGTGGCTGGCGGCGGCCCGGCGGGCTGCGCCGCCGCGACGGCAGCGGCACGCCAGGGCGCCAAGACGCTCCTGATCGAATCCACCGGCGGACTGGGCGGAATGGGCACGCAGGGACTGGTCACCACCTGGGCGCCGTTTTCCGACAAGAAGGGGACCATCCTCTACGGCGGGCTGGCCAAGCGGCTGCTGCTGGCCACCAAGCAGGCCATGCCCCACATCCCCGCCGACAAGCTGGACTGGGTGCTGTTCAACCCCGAGCAGTTGAAGCGCGTCTACGACGCGATGGTGCGCGACGCGGGCGCGACGATCCTGTTCAACGTGCTGGTCACGGGCGTCGAGACGGGCGGGAAGGGCGAAGTCTCGGCCGTGCTCGCCGCCGGAAAGGGCGGCCTGAAGGCTTACTCCGCCAAGGTCTACGTCGATTGCACGGGCGACGGCGACATCGCCGCCTGGGGCGGCGCGACGTTCGAGAAGGGCGACCCGGCCAGCGGAGACATGCAGCCGGCCTCGCTCTGCTTCCTGATGGCCAACGTCAACACCGAGGCCTACAAGAAGGGCCCGAACCTGCACGCGTCCAATCCCAACAGTCCCATGTACGCCATCCTGAAATCGGGGCGCTACCCGCGGATCAAGGACGCGCACTGCTGCAACGGCCTGCTCGGTCCGTCGGTGGTCTCCTTCAACGCCGGGCACGTCTGGGACGTGGACGGAACGGACCCGGCGTCGGTCTCGGCCGGGCTGATCGAGGGGCGCAAGGTCGCCGAGGAGTTCCGCCTGGCGCTGGCGGAGTTCGCCCCCGAGGCGTTCGGACAGGCGGTGCTGGTGGCCGTCGCGCCGAGCCTGGGCATCCGCGAGACGCGGCGCATCGTCGGCGATTACACGCTCACCATCGACGACTACCTCGCGCGGCGGACCTTCGACGACGAGATCTCGCGCAACAACTACTGGATCGACGTCCACTCCGCGCGGCATGAGGCGACGACCGTCTACGGGCAGCGGTCCAAGGAGCCCAGCCGCTTCGAGCGCTACGGGCCCGGCGAGTCGCACGGAATCCCGTATCGCTGCCTGACGCCGAAGGGGCTTCGCAACGTCCTGGTTGCCGGGCGGTGCATCTCGTGCGACCGGCCGGTCCAGGGAACCATCCGCGTCATGCCCGCCTGCGTGACGACGGGCGAGGCCGCCGGCCTGGCCGCGGGACTGGCCGCCGCCAGCAAGGACCGCAACGTCCACGACGTCGACGTGCGCGAATTGCGCCGCCTGCTGAAACAGCACGACGCCTACCTGCCTGATTAAAAAACACTACAGGCTTCAGGCGACAGGCTTCAGGGGGGCGCGGGTGCCGTGGTTTGCGGAGTCCCGCGCAGCGGGACGGAGCAACCACGCCCTGCGCGATTCGTTCGACCAACACGGCTTGCAAGCAAGCCGTGCCACCCGACTTCGCGATTCGAGATTCTCGATTCGCAATTCCGTGGCGCCCCGTTTCCCCCGTCATTTTTCCCAATGAAAAGGATTGACAGTCTTGCCCCGCGCGTTATCATCTTTGATGAACTATCATTCATCATGGATGAATTATGGCGGGCAGCGACCTGGTACAATCTCTCCTGCGGGGTCTGGACATCCTGGACCTGATCGCCCAATTCCCCGAAGGGCTGACGGTCAAGGAGTTGGCGGGGCGGATGGGCCTCAGGCCATCGACCGCGCACAACCTCGTCCGCACGCTGGCGGCCCGCGAGTATCTCCAGAAGGTCTCCCATCCCACGCGGTACCGGCTGGGCTCGGCGCTGGTGGAACTGACCCGCCGCCGCGTCTCGCACCGCCTGCACGCGCGGGCGGCGGAGGTTCTCGTCGGGCTGTTCGAGAAGCTGCCGTGCGCGACGCTGGTGTTCTGCGAGTCTCTCGGCGGGCAGGTCGTCGCGACGCTGCGGATGAGTCCGGAGCGCCCCGGCGTGCTGGAGCGCCCGACGGGGCGCGCGGTGCATCCGTACGGCGCGGCGTCGTCGCTGGTGTTCCAGGCGTACTGGCCGGCGGAGCAGCGGGAGGAATTCCGCCGCGCGCATCCGTTCTGGGAGCACGGGGCGCATTTGTGGAAGGACGCCGACAGCCTGGAGCGATTCCTGGCCGGCGTGCGCCAGACCGGCCATGCCGCGCCGCCCTGCGGCGACGGGATCTATCGCGTCGCGGCGCCGGTGTTTTCGCCGGCAGGGGAGCTGCTGGCGGCGCTGGGCGGGTCGATTCACGACCCCGCCGGCGCCGGCCCGGACGCCTGCCGCCTGACGATGGAATTGGTTACTGCCGCCGCGGAAAAACTCTCCGCGAGCGGATGAGAGAGTGTCTTTGACTATCGGGAGAAACGCATGTTGACGGCAACGCAGGTCAAGCAGTGCGCCCTGTCGCTAGGCGCCGACGCAGTGGGCATCGGGAACATCGAACGGTGGGCCGGCGCGCCGATCCAGCAGGATCCGCGCCAGATCATGCCCCGCGCGCGGTCGGTCATCGCGATGGCCTTCCGCGTGATGCGGGGCAGCCTGCGCGGAATCGAGGAGGGCACGTTCTTCAGCAACTACTCCGCGATGGGCTACGGCGGGCTGACCTACCTCTACATGCCCCTGACGGTCATCAACCTCGCCAAGGCGCTCGAGGACGACGGCTTCGAGGCGATACCCTACGGCCACCAGAGCGACTGGCGCGCCATCGGGCAGACCGGCGATCTGAAGAAGAATTACAGCTTTCCCGTGAAGCCCGGGCGGGCCTGCCCCGACGTGATGGTCAACCAGCGCATCGCCGCGTACCTGTGCGGGCTGGGCGAGATCGGGTGGAGCAAGATGTTCCTCACGCCGCAGTTCGGGCCCCGCCAGCGCCTGGGCATCGTCATCACCGAGGCGGCGCTGGAGCCCGACCCGATCTACGCGGGCCCGCCGCTGTGCAACCGGTGCATGGCCTGCGTGCGCGACTGCCCGGCCGGGGCGATCCCGCGCGACCGGGGCGTCAAGGCGACCCTCGCCGGCCACGACGTCGAATGGGCCGACGTGAACATGGAGCGCTGCGACATCTGCTTCCGCGGCGCCGTGCCGATGGCCGAGGGCGAGCAGGCCGAGGAATACTGCGATCCGATGTTCGGGAAGAAGGTCAAGCGCGCCCCCTGGTCGCCGTTCTACAAGAAGCCCAAGAATCTCTACAACACCGGACAGGCGATTTGCGGCGCCCGCGGCTGTACCAGGGCCTGCCTGACCTCGTTGGAGGCGCGCGGCGTGCTGAGCAACAAGTTCCACTCGCCGTTCCGCCCGGACGGAAAGTGCCCCTGGCGAAACGTCGAGCCGCCGGCCGAGCAGCCCAAGTCCGAGCCGCCGGCGACGCACAAGGAAGCGGACTGAGGTTGGGAGAAACCCATGGCCGGTTTGACATCCCGTCAGGTCAAAAAGGTCGCCCGCCAGTGCGGGGCGGACTTGTGCGGCGTCGCGTCGATGGACCGCTTTGAAGGCGCGCCGAAGCAGCAGGATCCGCGCTGCATTTTCCCGGAGGCCCGGGCGTGCGTCGTGCTGGGCTTCCGCATTCCGCGGGGCTACTACCGGGGCATCGAGGAAGGCACGTATTTCGCCGCCTACCCCGCGATGGGCTACGGCGGGCTCAACCAGGTCTACATGCCGATCGTGCTGCGGGAGCTGTGCTGCTTCATCGAGGACCACGGGTTCGAGGCCTCGCCCGTGCCCAACACGTATCCTGGCACGAGCGTGCGGTTCGAGACGCAGGCGTTCGACCCGAACCGCAGCCGGCCGGTGCGTGCGGACCTGCCGCACCCGGACGTGCTGGTGGATTACCGCGTCGCGGCCTTCGCCGCCGGACTGGGCGAGTTCGGGTGGAGCAAACTGCTGCTGACCCCGCAGTTCGGCCCGCGCCAGCGGTTCGCGGTCATCCTCACCGATGCGCCGCTGGAGGCCGACCCGCTGTACGACGGTCCGCCGATCTGCGACCGCTGCATGCGATGCGTCGCGGAGTGCACGGGAAAGGCGATCAGCGCCACCGACGCCGAGCGCGTGACCATCGCCGGGCGAACCGTCGAGTGGGGGCGCCTGGACTGCACGAAGTGCTCCGTCGCCTACCGCGGGGGGCTGCCGGAATACAACCCGTTCCTGCGTCGCGAGGCCGACCCCGCGGCGTATGCGGACAAGTACTGCGGCCGGCCGGAACTGGACCGCGTCGTCGGATATCCCCCGCTGTACAACCATAACGCCGCGCTGGAAGGCGCGCGCGGATGCACCCGCGCGTGCATGATCCACCTGGAACAGACGGGGCGGATCCAGAACCTGTTCGAGAACCCCTTCCGCAAGCGCCCCCCGTGGAAGCTCGCGCCCGGCGCCTGGCGCGACGCCCCCGGCGGCGACGCCGATATGCCCGAGGACGGAAGGGAATGACGAGCGCGGGAGAGCGCATGAAGTTTTCCGTCGGATACCAACTGGCCGAGACGGGCGAGGAATCGTTCGTCGAGATCGTGCGCGAATTCCGCGAGCACGTCGCGGAGGTCTACTTCGCCTGGGTGGGCCAGCCCAGCGGACGCTCGCCCATCGGCGGGCGCGAGGGTGAAGTCGATCCCCAGGCCGTCGAACGGTTCGAGGCCGACCTGGCCGAGCTGCGCCGACTGGGCGTGAAGCTCGACCTGCTGTTCAACGCCAACTGCTACGGCGGCGAGGGAATCGCCAAGGCGCTGGAGGCGCGCGTCGTCGGGACGATCGAGCGCGCAGCCGCCGTCGCCGGGTCCGTGGAGACCGTCACCACGACCTCGCCGGCCATCGCGCACATTGTGCGAAAGCACTTCCCGAACGTCCGCACCCGGGCGTCGGTGAACCTGCGCATCGGGACCGTCGAGGCGATGAAGCACGTGGCCCACCTCTTCGACGCCTACCACGTGCAGCGGGACTACAACCGCGACCTCGGCCGCCTGCGGACGCTCAGGCAGTGGGCCGACGGCGCGGGAAAGACGCTCTCGATCCTTCTCAACAGCGGCTGCCTGCGCTTCTGCGCCGCCCAGACGTTCCACGACAACCTCGTGGCGCACGAGACGGCCGTCGCACGGTCGGACAACCTGGACGACTTTTTGCCCTACGCCTGCTGGACGCTGTTGCGCGACCGGGCGAACTGGCCGCTCGTGCTCCAGGCCACGTGGGTCCGCCCGGAAGACCTGCACCATTACGACGGCCTGTTCGATGTGGGCAAGCTCGCCACCCGCCTGCACCAGCGCCCGCACGCGGTGATCCGCGCGTACGCCCAGCGGCGGTTCCGCGGAAACCTGCTGGACCTGATGGAGCCGGGCTACTCGCCGGCCTTCGCGCCGTGGGTGATCGACAACGAGCGGATCCCGGGCGATTTCTTCGATCACGTCAGCGCGTGCGGCGGGCAGTGCCACCGCTGCGACTATTGCGCCGCCGTGCTGGAACAGGCCCTGCGGAAGATCGACGTCTGAAGAAGGGACGAGGAAGCCATTGCCCATTTCCAATTGCCCATTGCCCAATGGGGGAAGCCGGAACACGGAACCAGGGAACACGGAACCAGGGAACCCGGAGCTCGAAAGCAAAAGATCGTAGTTCGAAGTTCGAAGGTCGCGGGGCGCGGCCGGATCACTCCGAACTCCAACTTCGAACTCCGCACTACGACCTTCGACCTTCTTTTCCGTCTCCGGTCCATCGGTCAACGGTCTGCCAATCCACCCTTCGACTTCGCTCAGGGCAAGGAATCAAAAATCTCAAATCCCTCACCACTCACCACGATGCACTCTCCACTTTGACCTTTCCCCTTTTTGCTTGACAGTTTGCGGCGATTGTATACAGTATGCAATCATGGATCCGCCCAAGCCCATCCCCGCGATCCGCCTGGCGGTCGCCGTCGCCTCCGACGACGCGCCGCCCAGCGCGCTGGTCGTCTGGCGAGGGTTCCAGGCGTCCATCGAAAAGGCCCGCCGCCTCGGCTACGACGGCGTGGAACTGGCCCTGCGCGAGGCCGGCGAGGTGGACCTCGCGCCGCTCCAGCGGCAGTTGCGCGACAATGGCCTGTCGTGCCCCTGCATCTCCACCGGGCAGGTGTTCGCGTGCCTCGGGCTGTACTTCACCGCGCACGATCCCGCCAAGCGCCGCCAGGTCGTGCGGGTCTTCCAGGGCCTGATCGACCTGGCCGGGCCGCTCGGCGCGATGGTCAACATCGGCAGGGCGCGGGGCTTCGTCGAGCCGGGGGAGCTTCCGCGCGACGCGCGGCGGCGCTTCCTCGACGTCGCCGGCGAGTTGTGCGAATACGCCCGCGCGCGGTCCGTCCGGCTGCTGCTCGAACCGGTCAACCGATACGAGATCAACTTCATCCACTCGCTTTCGGAGGCGGCGGAACTTCTCGCCGAGGCCGGCCGGGCCAACCTCGCCCTCATGCCCGACGTGTTCCACATGAACATCGAGGACCGCGCGATCGGCGGCGAGCTGGAGCGCTTCGCCCGGCACGTCGCCTACGTTCACCTGGCTGATTCCAACCGCCTGGCCCCGGGGCAGGGGCACCTGGACTTCGACGAAATCTTCTCCGCGCTGCGGCGCATCGGGTACAACGGATGGGCGTCGGTGGAGATCCTGCCGAAGCCCGACGCGGACACGGCCGCCCGCCAGGCCATCGAGTTCCTTCGCCCGTTCCTGGCCGGCGGAAATCGGGAGACAGCCGGATGACCCCTCGCGAGCGATTCCATGCGGTGATGAACTTCCAGCCGGTCGACCGCCTGCCGGCCATGGAGTGGCTGTGTTGGTGGGACAAGACCCTCGAGCGCTGGCGGGGTGAGGGCCTGCCGGCGGACCTGAACCGCGAGGGCGTCCTGCGCTGGTACGGGCTGGACGTTCACGAGCGTCTCTGGTCGACGCCGCGCTGGCGTTTCCCGCGCCTGCCGCTCCGCCCGCGCAGCCAGGGCGTCATCGACAGCGAGGCCGACTACGAGCGCCTCGTCGCGCCCGCGCTGGCCGAGAGGAGCCTCAAGCTCGAGCCGCTGCGGGGGATGGCCGCCCGCCAGGCGGCCGGAGAGGTGATCGTCGAGCTCCAGGTGGACGGGTTTTTCTGGTTCCCGCGAGAGGTCTTCGGCGTCGAGCCGCACCTCTACGCCTTTTACGACCAGCCGGAACTCATGCTGCGGATCAACGAGGCCCTGTGCGAGTACAACCTCGCGATGCTCGAAACCGTCTGCGGCGTCCTGACGCCCGACGTGCTGTGTTTCGCCGAGGACCTGTCGTACAACCACGGCCCGATGCTCAGCCGCGAGCAATTCGACCGGTTCCTCGCGCCGTTCTACCGGCGCATCGTGCCGCGGGCGAAGGAACGCGGCATCCTGACGATGGTGGACACCGACGGCGACATGACCGAGGCCGTCCCGTGGTTCCAGTCCGTGGGCATCGAAGGCTGCCTGCCGCTGGAGCGGATGGCCGGCGTGGACGTCGCCGAGCTGCGCCGCCGATATCCGAAATGGCGCATGATCGGCGGGTACGACAAGACCCGCACGCACCTGGGCGAGCCCGCCGTCCGCGCCGAACTCGAACGCCTCCTGCCGGTCATGCGGACCGGCGGATACATTCCCTCAACGGACCACCAGACGCCGCCCGACGTCGGCGTGCAGGGCTTCCGCGAGTACGTCCGCCTGCTGCACGAGTACTGCCGCAAGGCGGTGTGAGGATCGCCATGATCGATTACCAAACCATGCGCCGCGACTGCCTGCGAATCCGCAACCGGATCGTCGACGCGATCCACCGCGCCCGCTCCGGGCACAGCGGCGGCAGCCTCTCGTGCGTGGAGGTCCTCTGGACGCTTTACAGCGCGGTGCTCCGCCATCGCCCGCGCGAGCCGCGCTGGGCCGACCGCGACCGGTTCATCCTGTCCAAGGGGCACGCCGCCCCGGCGCTGTACGCGGTGCTGGCGGAAAAGGGCTTCTTTGATCCGGCCGAGCTGGCGACGCTCCGGCAGGCCGGCTCGCGCCTCCAGGGACACCCCGACATGACCAAGGTCCCCGGCGTGGAGATGTCCACCGGCTCGCTGGGAATGGGCATCTCGGCGGGCGTGGGCATGGCGCTGGGAACCCGCCTGGCCGGGAGGGATTCCCGCGTCTACGTCCTCGTCGGCGACGGCGAGCTGGACGAGGGGCAGAACTGGGAAGCCCTGATGTCTGCCGCCAAGTTCGCCCTGGACAACCTGACCGTCGTGGTGGACCGCAACGGCGTGCAGCTCGACGGGACGGTGGACGAAGTCATGCCGCTGGGCGACTTGGCGGGCAGGCTGGCGCGGTTCGGGCTGGCCGTCCACGAGTGCGACGGGCACGACTGCCGCTCGATCCACGAAGCGCTGCTCCGCGCCGCCGGGGAGAGGGGCCGTCCGCAGGCCGTCGTCGCCCGCACCGTCAAGGGAAAGGGCGTCTCCTTCATGGAAGGGCAAAGCGCCTGGCACGGAAAACCCATCTCGGACGAGGACTACCGCATCGCCAAGCGGGAACTCGCCGGCGCGGAAGGGGGCGCGAAATGACCCCGCCCGCCGGAAAACCCCAGCGCGTGGTCTTCGGAGAGGCCCTCGTCGAACTCGGCGCGTCCGACCCGCGCGTCGTCGTGCTGGACGCCGACGTGAGCAGCTCCACGCAGACGCGCCTGTTCGCCAGCGCGTTCCCGCGGCGGTTCTTCAACTTCGGAATCGCCGAGGCGAACATGGTCAGCGCCGCGGCCGGGCTGGCCACCTGCGGGTTCGTCCCCGTCGTCAGCACGTTCGCGCTGTTCCTGTCGCTCCGCGCGGGCGAGCAGGTGCGGGCCCAGGTGGCCTACACCGGCTTGAACGTCAAACTCGTCGGCGGGTACGCGGGCCTGTCCGACTACGCCGACGGCGCCAGCCACCAGAGCGTCGAGGACCTTGCCGTCCTGCGGGCGATCCCGAACCTCGCCGTCGTCGCCCCCAGCGACGCGGTGGAGATGCGCCAGGCCCTCCGCGCCGCGGTGGCCCACGACGGGCCGGTGTTCCTGCGCGTCTCGCGGGAGGCCGTCGGCGAGGACTACGACCCCGCGACGCACCCGTTCCGTCTCGGGCGCGGGATCGTCCTGCGCGAGGGGGCGGACGTGACGTTCGTCGCCACGGGCACGATGGTCCGCCTGGCCCGCGAAGCGGCCGAAGCGCTCCAGCGAGAGGGCGTCTCGGCGGGCGTCATCGACCTGCACACGGTCAAACCGCTCGACGAAGACCTGCTCGTCCGGGCCGCGAACGCCACCGGCGCCATCGTCACCGTCGAGGAGCACAGTGTCCTCGGCGGGCTGGGCTCCGCCGTGTGCGAGACCCTCTGCGCCCGCCGGCCCGTTCCGGTGGTTCGCTGCGGAATCCCCGACCGTTTCGGCGAGTCCGGCGCGTACGGCGAAATCCTCGCCCGCGCGGGTCTGGACGTCGGCAGCCTCTGCCGGGCCGCCCGACAGGCCGTCGAAAGGAAAGGAGCCCGCTGATGCCGTCAGCCGGTTCAACTCGCGCCGAAACGGAAGAAGGCGCCGCCCTGTTCACCGCCCCCGCGGCGCGACACCCCACGCTGGGCGACCGCCTGGCTGAGCATGTCTTCGAGAAGATCGTCCGTGGCGAGCTCAAGCCCGCCCAGCGCATCACCGAGGAGCAGCTCGCCGCCGATTTCGGCGCCAGCAGGACGCCCGTGCGCGAGGCGGTCAAGCGCCTGGCCGAACTGGGCGTGGTGGTGGTCCACCCCCGCGCCCGCCTGGAGGTCGCCGGCGCCGACCCGCACGAACTGGTCGAGATCAACCAGGTCCGCGAGGAACTGGAATGCCTGGCGCTGCGCCTGGCCGTGCCGCGTCTGACCGACCGCGACGTCGAGACGCTGCGGGAACTGGCGGACCGCTGCGAGCGGGCGGCCGAGGAAGACCGCCGCCTCGACACCTTCCGCGCGGACAGCCGGCTGCACCTGGCCATCGCCGCGCGCTGCGGCAACCGCTGCCTGTACGAGACGCTCCGCCGCCTGGACGTGAAGGTGCAACTCTGCCGGGCGTTCGCGTGCGTCTCGCCCGCGAAAGTCCGCGCCAGCGTGGCCGTCCACCGCGAGATCCTCGAGGCCGTCGCGCGGCGCGACGCCGCCGAGGCCGAACGGCGCATGCGCCGGCACATCCGCGCCACTGTCGACAGCGAAGGAGAATCCGCATGACCCCCCAACAGCGAACGCAGGCGCGGAACCTGCTGAACGAATTCAAGGGCGAGCGATACGTCTTCGGCCTGGACTGCTTCGGCCGGCTGGGCGCAATCGTCCGTCCGCTGGGCCGGCGGGCGCTGGTCGTCGCCAGCGGCGCGGGCAAGCCGTGGGCGGCGGGGCTGCGCCGCGAAGCCGAGAAATCGCTGACGGAAGCGGGCGTCTCACTGGCCGGGCCGATTTTGCCCGGGGCGCGACCCAATTCCCCGCGCGAGGACGTCTACCGGCTGGCCGAGGCGATCCGCGAACTGCGCCCCGACGTCGTCGTCGCCGTCGGCGGGGGCAGCGTCATCGACGCCGCCAAGGGCGCCGTCGCCCTGTCGGTCCTGTCCGATGTCCACGGCGACCTGGAGGACTACTTCGGCGTGGGGAAGGTCTCGGCCATGCTCCAGGAAACCGGCAGGACGCTGACGCCCCTCGTCGCGGCGCAGCTGGCGTCGGGCTCGGGGGCGCAC
>DNAS01000092.1:25129-33438 GCA_003485185.1 Phycisphaerales bacterium
CACGTCGCCATTCAGACCGCCGCCAGCTCGGCGGCCCATCTGACCAAGTACTCCAACATCACCGACCTGTCGGCGGCGCAGAAGAAGCTGATCATCGACGACGCGATCGTTCCGCCCGCCGCGCTGTTCGATTACGCGATGACGGTGTCGATGTCGCCCGACTTCACCGCCGACGGCGCGCTGGACGGGCTGTCGCACTGCCTGGAGGTCTGGTACGGGCTGAAGGGCGCGGCGCTGGATCGCGTCCGCCCGGCCGCGGCGCTGGGCGTGGAGCTGATCGTCGGCCACGTCCGCCGGGCCTGGCGCGACGGGTCCGACCGGTCCGCCCGCGAGGCCCTCGGGCTCGGCACGGACCTGGGCGGATACGCCATCATGATCGGCGGGACCAACGGCGCGCACCTGACGAGCTTCTCGCTGGTGGACGTGCTGTCGCACGGGCGGGCGTGCGCGGTGCTGAACCCGTACTACACGGTGTTCTTCGCGCCGGCCGTCGAACCGCAGCTCCGCGACGTGGCGGACATCTTCCGCCGGGCGGGCCTGCTGAAGCGGAACGTCGATTGCCTCCGGGGGAGGGACCTGGGCCTGGCCGTCGCGGAGGCCATGATCGCCCTCAGCGCCGAAATCCGCTTCCCCACCCGCCTGGGCGACGTGCCGGGCTTCGGCGACGCGCACATCCGCCGGGCGCTGGAGGCCGCGAAGAACCCCCAGCTCGAGAGCAAGCTCCGCAACATGCCCGTGCCGCTCTCGGCCGGGACCGTCGACGAGTTCATGGGCCCGATCCTGGAAGCCGCGCGGACGGGCGACTTTTCCCTCATTCGCAACATGGAGACCGGCGCATGAAGATTTTCATCGGCAACGACCACGGCGGATACGCCGCCAAGCGGGAGATCGCCCGCTTCCTGCAGGAGGCCGGGCACGATGTCCGCGACGTCGGCTGCGATTCGGAAGCCGTCGTCCGCTACCCGCACTACGCCCGCCGGGTGACCGGCGCGGTCGCCCGCGGCGAGTGCGACCGCGGAATCCTCCTCTGCTCGACGGGAATCGGGATGTCCATCATCGCCAACAAGGTCCGCGGCGTCCGGGCCGCCCTGTGCACCAGCACCTACATGGCCAAGATGACCCGCCGCCACAACGACTCCAACGTCCTGTGCCTGGGGGGAAAGATCACCGGAATTTTCGAGCTGCTGGACATCGTCGGCGCCTGGCTGGAAAATTCCTACGAGGGCGGGCGGCACGACATCTCCCTGGGACTCATCCGCGACTGGGAGACGGAAGTCGGACTGGGCGTCCCCGCCGACGCGGAAATCCCCGCCTCGCAATAAGGATTCTCGTTGATGAACCATCGCGAACGTTTCGTGGCGATCTTCCAGTACCAGCCGTACGACCGCCTGCCGGTGTATTACTTCGGCACGTGGCGGGAGACGAAGGAGCGCTGGCGGCAGGAGGGCCTGGACGGCGTGGTGACGTCGGCCAGCGCAGGCCCGGATGTGCCCGGGATGGACCCCGACTGGGAGGCGGGCCTGTTCGGCGCGCACGGGCTGCTGGCGCACGGGCCCATCGCCCCGCGCAAGTCGGAAGTGGTGGAAGAGGCCGACGAGTACCGCATCGTGCGATCGGGCTTCGGCGGGCTGTTCAAGAAGTCCAAGCTCGGCAGCACGATGGACCACATGCTCGAGCCGGACCTCAAGCCCACGCGCGAGGACTGGGCGCGGTTCCGGAAATACCTCGACCCGGACCTGCCCGGGCGGTTCCCCGCCGACTTCGACGCCCAGGCCCGCGCCTTCAACGACCGACAGGCGGTCCGCGCGTTCCCCACGGGCGACCTGTTCGCCAAGCCCCGCGCGTGGATGGGCGTGGAGGCCTGGTCGTGCCTGCCCTACGACGACCCGGCGCTGTACGAGGAGATCATCGAGACCATCGCGAACAACTACCTCGCCCTGCACATACGCCTGCTGGCGAGCGAGAAGTTCGAGTTCGCGTATTTCCACGAGGACTGCTGCTTCAACACCGGACCGCTGATCTCGCCGGAAATCTACCGCCGCTTCTACCACAAGCACTACCTGCGGATGAACGAGGCCTACCACAAACTGGGCGTCCCGTTGACGCTGATGGACAGCGACGGAAAGGTGGACGCCCTGATCCCGTCCTGGCTGGAGTCGGGCTTCGACATCGTGTTCCCCATCGAGGTGGGCACGTGGAAGGCGAACCCCGTGGAGCTCCGGCGGCGGTTCGGGCGCGCCCTGCGGATGTTCGGCGGCGTGAACAAGCACGTCATTCCCCGCGGCGAACGGGCGATCCGCGCCGAGTTGGAGCCGCTCAAGCCGCTCGTCGAGGAAGGCGGGTTCCTTCCCATCCCCGACCACCGCATTCCGCCGGACTGCTCGCTGGAGCAGTTCCGCGAATATCTGCGCGTGTTCAAGGATGTCTTCGGCATCGAAATGGAGTGACGGCGCGAGAGGACGGAAAAAAATTTACCGCAGAGGCCGCAGAGAAGAAATACGTTTTGTTTTCTGATTCCTCTACGGAGAGGGTGGCACGGCTTGCTTGCAAGCCGTGTTGTGGGGGAATTCAAGCAACACGCTTTGCAAGCAAAGCGTGCCACCCATCCCGTGAACGGATGTTTCCAACAGAGCGATACGGAAGGAAACCGACCCATGGCGACGGGACAGGCACAGCCGGTGAAAATCATCCTCGACACGGACATGGACGGCGACTGCGACGACGCGGGCGCCCTGGCCGTCCTGCACGCGCTGGCCGACAACGGCGAGGCCGAAATCCTGGCCGTCGGAACCTGCGGGCGGAACCCGTGGTCGCCCCTGACCATCGACGCGATCAACACCTACTACGGGCGCGCGGGAATCCCCGTCGGCGCGGCCAAGGGCAACGCCCCCCTGCGACCTTCGCGCTACACGCAGGCCGTCGCCGAACGCTGCCCGCACGCGCTCCACTCCGCCGAGCAGGCCCACGATGCCGTCGAACTCTACCGCCGCCTGCTGAGCCAGGCCGAAGACCGCTCCGTCACGCTGGTGACCATCGGCTACCACACGAACGTCGCGAACCTGCTGCGGTCGGGCGCGACGGGCGGCGCGGCGCCCGGGCTGGACCTGGTCGCCCGGAAGGTCCGCCAGTGGGTGTGCATGGGCGGCAATTTCATCGGCAGCCCCGCGCGCGACGATCTGTCGCTGGGCAACGCCAATTTCCTGATCGACCCCGCCGCCACGTTGTACGCGATCTCGCACTGGCCGGGACGCATCCTCTTCGCCGGGCGCGAGGTCGGGTCGGTGCCCAGCGGCCTGCAGGCCGGGCGGCGACTGGCCGAAACCCCGCCGGACAACCCGGTGCGGATCGCCTACGAGTGCTATTTCGGCGGCGAGGCGAAGGACCGGCACGTGGCCGACCCGGTGACGGTGCTCTGCGCCGTGCGGGGCCTGCGCGACTACTGGGACCTCCACGACACCGGCTATATGGACCTCAAGCCCGACATGTCCTTCGAGTGGAAAGCCGGCGGCGACGGCAGGCAGGCGTACCTGCTGAAGAAGAAGCTGCCCGGCGGCCAACCCAACGACCGCTACGTCGAGGGCGCCTGCGAGGCGCTGATGGTCCAGCCGCCCGCGCGGCGCAAGCCCTGACCGCGCCGCCTGGCTGAACGCCCGAAGGCAGATTCCCTTGACGCGGCCTGGCAAATTGCTACACTGGCCTGTCTGTCACACACCACGCGCGAGTAGCTCAATTGGATAGAGCATCGGTCTACGGAACCGAAGGTTACAGGTTCGAGTCCTGTCTCGCGTATTGCCTTTCATCGAAAACCACCCCCGCCTGACGGCGGGGGCTTGTGTTTTGGCCGCGATACGCGATTCCGACGACGATGTGCGGTACAATCGCGCCCATGACCATCCGAACCAAGATCATCGCGACCGTCGGCCCCGCCAGCGGGTCCGTTCCGACGCTGCGCCGGCTGATCCAGGCCGGCTGCGACGTCTTCCGCGTCAACTTCTCCCACGGAGACCCCGCCCAGCGCGCGGAGCTGCTGTCCAACATCCGCGCCGCCGAGGCGGCGCTGGGCGAGCCGGTGGCGGTGATGGCCGACCTGTGCGGGCCGAAAATCCGCGTCGGGCGGATCGCCGGGGGGGCGGTGCTGCTGGCCGACGGGCAGGAACTCGAGATCGTCCGCGAGCCCGTCGAGGGCGACGCGACGCGAATCAGCACCACACTCGGCGAGATGATCGACGCGCTTCGCCCCGGCGAGCCGATCCTGCTGGACGACGGAAAGCTGCGCCTGGAGGTCGTCGCGCCCGACCCGCCTCGCGCGGTCCGCTGCCGCGTGGTCCGCGGGGGCGTGCTGGCGGCGAGCAAGGGCGTCAACCTGCCGCGCACGGAGTTGAAGCTCTCCGCCCTGACGGAAAAGGACCGGCGCGACGTAGAGTGGATCTGCAAGACGAGCGTGCCCGGCGGCGACGGGTTCGACTACGTGGCGCTGTCGTTCGTTCGCGCCGCGGCCGACGTCCAGGAGCTGCGCGCGATGCTTCGCGCGGGCTCTTGCGGGGCGCACATCGTGGCGAAGGTGGAAAAGCCGCAGGCGCTGGAGCGGATCGACGAGGTTATCGCCGCGTCCGACGCCGTCATGGTCGCTCGCGGCGATCTGGGCGTGGAGATGGACCTGCCCGCGGTGCCCATCGCCCAGAAGCGGATCGCGCGCCTCTGCCGGCAGGCGGGCAAACCGTGCATCATCGCCACGCAGATGCTCGAGTCGATGACCGCCTGCGAGACGCCCACGCGGGCCGAGGTCAGCGACGTGGCCAACGCCGTCCTCGACCACGCCGACGCGGTGATGCTCTCGGGCGAGACGGCCGTCGGGAAATTCCCCGTCGAGGCGGCGAGCATGATGAACCGGATCGTCTCGGCCATGCAGGCCTACCACGACGAGCAGGACGCCCCCGCGCCGCCCCGCACAACCGGCGGGCGCACGGTCGACGCGCTGGCCCACGCCACGCGCGAGATCGTCGCCCTGGGCGGGCTGCAAGCCGTCGCCGTCTTCACCGCCACCGGCGCCACGGCCAGGCTGCTCGCCAAGAACCGCCTGTCCTGCCCGATTCTGGCGCTGTCGCCCACGCGCGAGGTCGTCCGCCGCACCTGCCTGTACTACGGCGTGGCGGCGGTCCAGCAGGCCGACCCGCCCGAGCACACCCGTGAGATCCTCGCGATCGCCTCCCGGCTGGCGGTCGAAAAGGGCCTCGCCCGGCGCGGCGACCGCATTTTGGTGGTTTCCGGCCGGCCCATCGGAAAACCCGGACACACCAACACCCTCGTCGTCCATACCGTCGAGTGAGGAGAGAAATTGTCAATTGACAATTGACGATTGACAATTGAAAGACCGGAGACCGAAAACCGCAGGACCGATTGACCAGTCAACCAGCTAACCAGTCAACCAACGCCCCGAATCCCCCCTGACGCCTGTTGTTCCTGAAGCCTGTAGCCTGAAGCCTGCCGGTTTCACCAGCGTTTGGACAGTCCGATGCCGACGGCCATCTCGTCGTTCACCATCGGCACGACATCCATCCCCAGGAACTTGTGCTTGTTGTTCTGCGCGATGGCGTGTCCGATGGCCATGCCCAGCAGCGCGCCGGAGACGACGTCGGAGAAGTCGTGGTTGCGCGCGTCGATGCGCTCGTACCCGACGAACGCGGCGAAACCCATCAGCGGCGCGCCGTAGAGCGGGCCGTACTCCTCCCAGATGACCGTCGCGAAGCAGAAGCTGCTGGACGTGTGCCCGCTGGGCCAACCGAGCGGGTCGCCGTTGGGGCTGCGCGTCCGCGTGATGCCCTTCAGGGCCATGGTGGTCAGGCCGTTGATGGCCAGCGCGTTCAGCAGCGTGCGGGACTTCTCGTAGTTTTTCGCGTCGTTGGCGGCCAGCGACGACAGCATCATCGCGCCCGCGACGGCGAAGTGCGTTCCGGGGTTCCCGCCGACGTCTCCGACGTTGTCCCAGAACTTGTTGAGCTGGTGGCCGTGCTTCGTGTAGTGGTCGGCCACGCGATTGTCCGAGCCGGAGGCATTCAGCACGATGCCCGTGACGCCGGCAGCTGCGATGCCCGCCAGCGACCAGGGGTTGGTGGCGACGGCCTTGGTGTCGTCCCATAACGTGGCGGGCATTTCCTTGCCCCAACGCCCCAGGCTCTTCCAGAAGTCGCCGGGGTACGCGGGCCCGCGCCGCGTGCGCCAATCGACGTAGGTCTTCTCGGAGGACTTCTCCGAGGCGGGGGCCTTGTCCGCATTGGTCGCCGCCAGCGACAGCCAGGTGTTCGCGCCGGACGGCGCGCCTGTCGCTTCCGCCGGCCCGCGCGCCGCGGCGCTCTGCTCGTATCGCGCCAGCGCCTCGCCCAGCGCGCCGTCGCCGGCGCGAACCGCGCCGCTGAGGACAGCAACCGTTCCGATCGTCGCGAGCAGGAGGGTGGTTCGTCGCATGGGGGGGTCTCCCTGTGGATTTGACGTCAGAGCATACCCGCGCGAGGGACAGCGCTCAAGAGGGCGCTTGGGTTCCGCGCGCCCGGACGAAGAGGACAAGACGAAGGGGATTTCGCCGCCGAAACCATCTGGCCGGGGCGCTTTTCGGGGCTTATCCGCGCTTTTTCGGCGCTTTTACGCCGGTCTGGCGTCTTTTTTTTCGCCCTCAGCCGCGGCTTTGACTTCCTTCGAGATCCGCACGGCGCACCACTCGCGCCCGCACATCGAGCAGTACTCCTCGTCGTCGGCCAGGTCGCGCCGGCGGATGGTCCGCGCGGTCTCGCCGTCGAAGGCGAGCTCGAACTGCTTCTTCCAGTCGAACGCGGCGCGGGCGTCGGAGATGGCGTCGTCGCGGTCGCGCGCGCCCGGCAGGCGCCGCGCCACGTCGGCGGAGTGCGCGGCGATCTTGTACGCGATGCACCCCTGCTTGACCTCTTCCGGCGTGGGCAGTCCGAGGTGTTCGGCCGGGGTGACATAGCACAGGAAGCTCGCGCCCCAGTACGCAGCCGCCGTCGCGCCGATCGCCGACGTGATGTGGTCGTACCCCGGGAACATGTCCGTGACCACCGGGCCCAGCACGTAGAACGGCGCGCCGTCGCACGCCTGCTGCTGGCGTTTCATGTTCATCTCAATCTGGTCGAACGGAATGTGCCCCGGGCCCTCGACCATCGCCTGCACGCCCGCCTCGCGCGCCCGCTGCACCAGCTCGCCCAGCGTGTCCAGCTCGGCGAACTGCGCGTCATCGGACGCGTCGGCCAGGCAGCCCGGTCGCAGGCCGTCGCCCAGCGAGTAGGCCACGTCATACTCGCGAAGGAGGGCGCTGATCTCGTCGAACATCTCGTAGATCGGGTTCTCGCGCCGGTGGACGGTCATCCACTTGGCCAGCAGGCTCCCGCCGCGCGAGACGATGCCCAGCTTGCGCCGGTTCGCCAGCGACAGGTGGGCCCGGCGGATGCCCGCGTGGAGGGTGAAGAAGTCCACGCCCTGGGCGGCCTGGGCTTCGATGGTGCGCAGGATGTCGTCGCAGGTGAGCTGCTCGACGGGCTTGCTCACGATCATCGAGTAGATGGGCACGGTGCCCAGCGGCACGGACGCGTGGGCGATCAGGTGCTCGCGGATCTCGTCGAGGTTCCCGCCGGTGGACAGGTCCATCACGGCGTCGGCGCCGTACTGCACCGCCCAGCGGAGCTTGGTCAGCTCCAGGTCCTTGCAGGAACTCAGCGGCGAGGCGCCGAGATTGGCGTTGATCTTGGTGGTCAGAACCCGCCCGATTCCGCAGGGGTCCAGGCGAACGCCGCCCGCGCCGGCGAGGTGGACGCGATTGGCGGGGATCACCAGCCGGCCTGCCGCCAGCTCGTCGCGGATGGTCTCGCCCGACTGGCGCTCCCGTTCCGCGACGCGGCGCATTTCCGCGGTAATCACCCCCGCGCGGGCCTGTTGAAGCTGTGTCATCGCTTTCCTTTCGACGAAAACGCACCGCGGCCGGCGGAGAAACGAAGGAAAGCAAAGGAAGGTTCCGTCCGTCCGCTTCCCTACGCAACTCGGCCCGACGGGCCTTGTTGATCAGGTTCCAAGGGTCATTCTCAGTCCCGCATTCTCACCGGCGCGGGACGCCCCTAGCGAACACTCAGGCAATAAGGATAACGATTTGCGGAGGGGAAAACAACCCCGTGACGGGAAAGGGACCGGGAACCCGGGAAAGGGGACTCGGGACTTGGGACCAGGGACTCGGTCCATCGGTCGATTGGTTAACTGGTTGACTGGTGAATGGATTCCCCGCGCGGTGACTTTTGTTTTCCTGGTTCCTT
>DNAS01000092.1:33596-33747 GCA_003485185.1 Phycisphaerales bacterium
GACTTTTGTTTTCCTGGTTCCTTGTTCCTTAGTTCCCGGTTCCGGTTAAAAATCGAAGATGGTTTTTCCGTCGTCGCGGACGGGTTTGGGCTTGGGGGTGATGGGGGGCAGGTCGATCGTCCGCGGCTGGGTGGTGGCGGCCCGGGCGGGC
>DNAS01000034.1 GCA_003485185.1 Phycisphaerales bacterium
TGGTGTTTTCAGACAGAGCCTAAGCTGGTCCAGTTCGCTCCGGACGCCCATTCTCCTTTTCGGGCCTCGAAGGCCAGTCGCACAATGCGGGCTGCCCGGAACCGTGTGTCCACCAAGGCACGGATGACCTTGTTCCCGGTCTCTACTTGTCAAGTCAGTCTCTCGCCCGGCTACGCCGCCGGACGCTTCACTCGTCATTCCGCTTCGGCCCTCGCCCGCGCCAGCAGGCGAGCGAAGCGAGCCTAAGGGGCGAGGGGCGAAGCAGAGCCGCCTACGCCGCTCGCCTCAACCGCTTGGCGTCGTACTCCGTCTGCTGTTTCAGCAACGGGTACGCGATGGTCAGCAACTTCCTGGCCAATGCCACAATCGCCGTCTTCTTGCCCCGGGGGAACGCCACCTTGCTGAACCACTTTCGTAACGGGGCCGTGGCCTTGCCGGTGTCCATCGCCACCAACTGGGCGATCTGCACCCAGACCGCGCGAAGCTCCCGACGGCCTTCCCGGCTGATCGAGCCGTATTCCGTCCGCTCCCCGCTGCTGCGGGCCGTCGGGGCCAGGCCGCTGTAGCCCACCAGCTTCCGCGACGAACCGAACCGCTCCACCTGGTCCACCGCCGCCAGGAACGTCAGCGACGCAATCCGACCGACCTTCGGCATCGTCTGGAGTCTCGCCGCACGGTCGTCGGCCTTCTCCCGCCGGGCCAACTGCTTGTCCAACACCTGGATCGACCGCGTCAGCGCCTTGAACGTCTCGGCATAGGCCTCCACCACCGGCCCAAGGTGACTATGCGTAAACTCCATTGCCAGCAACCGACCCCACGCCGCCAGGCTCGTCAGGAAGCGCGACGGCAAACGGATCCCTTCCTGACGCAGCATCCCGCGAACTACGTTGCAGACCTTCGTCCGCGCCGACACCAACTGCCGACGGGCCACCAACAGGCCTCGCAGGCTGCGCGTCTCCTGGTCCGGAACATGCACCGGGTGCGGCAGGCCGTCCAGGCGAAGCAGCTCGCACAAGACCTTGGCGTCGATCTTGTCGGTCTTGCGACGGCTCTCGGCGATCAGACGCACCTTGTTGGGGTTCACCACGTGGACTTCTGCGCCCAAGGCCACCAGGAAGTCGTGAATCCACGCCGTCTGTGGACCGGCCTCCACGGCCACCTTCAGCCCGCCAGGCACAAACCGCTTCAAGGCGCGGCGGAAGTCCTCCGCCGTCGTGGGCAGTTCGCCCTTGCCCTTGATGCGTCCCGCACTGTCCGTGATGTAGAGGTAACTGGACTTCATAGCCACGTCGATGCCACAATAGTGCACGAGCCGTCTCCTGCTGTCTGCGGTAGCGGATCTTGAGGCGTCCCTGTGACGACCTCGTACACGATCCACAACCTACCCGAGCCGGGGACGGCTCACTTCATAGCTTCTCCTTGTCCATTCCTATCAGTTGGCACTATGTATCCGCCTTGTCCTCTTTTTCCTTGCGCATTTCTTCGGCTAGCGCCTGTTCGGCCTCGTGGGCTTCCATGATTTTCACGTGCTCGACATTTTCCACCAAGGCGACATCGGCAGCGCTGACGTGGTCGACAACACGGCCGTCGTCAAGAACATCCGTTTTCTTGGCCTCCAGACGCTTGAATAACCGCCGCAGATCCCGAGTGCCGCCGATGGTGAACCATACCGTGGTCACGGAACCTAGCGCAGCGGCCACAATGATGTGTTGAATGAAAAACCATGTCGCCCACCAATGGTTCGGCCAGTAGCCCCACACCGTATTCCAGATAAGGATCACCACCCAACTGCCCACACCCCACCCCATCGCCCAGATGAATACCGACCAAGCCAAGGCTTTATCGCCAATCGTATACTCCGAACTGATGCCAACCAATTTCTTCACAGCGCCCCAGAGGCTCCATGGCTCCCTGACTTTTTCGCTGCCTTCCAAGCGGTATTTGCCTCGGTGCAGCATGCGATCCATGTTGAACGGGCGGCGACAGGTCAGCAAAGACAGGCCAATATACAACGTCAGGGATACAATCATCGTCAGGAAGTATATCTCCGCTGAATTCATGGGGAATTTATCGCCTGTCACCCGCCAGTTGATGTAGGGACGGAATGGGTCAGACATGCCTTCGACCACGCTCCTGACGATCTCCAGCATCCCATTTTGTGCCAACCATGGATACACGTGCTCCACCCATGTGTTTTGCAGGATAAAGCCAGAGACCGCGAGGACGGAACCACTAAGCAGCGATGCCCAGGCGCCGGCTGCGGTACCTCGTTTCCAGTACAGGCCGCCGACAATGACCGGGCCGGCGCCGCCCAGCCAAATCGCGCCGGTGATGATGAAAAACATCTTGATGTAATCGACTTGGCCAAAGAAAAATGAAAAGAAGAACGCGAAAACGGCCACGCCGGAGATGGCCAATCGCAACAGAAGCAATTGTTGGCGAGGCGTGAAGGGTTTCTTGCGGAAGGGAAGGATCACATCCTGGATGAGGATGCTTCCCCACGAATGAAGATACGTCGTATCGGTGCTGACCAGCAGAAATATCGCAAGAGCACAAAACACGCCGGTAATCCCAATCGGAAGGATGGCCCGCAGGGTCAGCGGTACGCGCATCTGCCCGTAGATCGTCGCGAAGGTCTGCGCTTTGCCTTTATCCTCTGACTCTAACGCTCTTTTCGCGATCACGAACGCCGTTTCGGGCTGTTCTGCCTGCGAGGCGGAAGTTTCCCCTGTCGCGGGATTCTTTGTACTGCCTTTGTGTCCAGCATCCGCCTTGTTTGCCTGAACGCCTTCCAAGCGATCTTGAAGACCGGGAGCGATCTGACCTGTTTGAATGTAATGCCCTACCTCGCTCCGGAGATCTTGATACTTCTCGTCTCCCGCGACGTCGTTGAGGGCTTTCCAGGCCAATTCATTACGTACTGCCCGGGCCGGGGTGGCATAATGGGCGTGGTGAAGGAACGTGAACGCAACAATAGCCAGAAGTACATACATCAAGTTTGCAAATTTATCTCTCCAAGCGCCTAAGACGGCCCCCATTTTCTGCTCGTGGGGGGTCGCCGCTGCGGCGTTGTACCCCTGCGTACCGGCCCAAGACATGCGGTTGAGGATGCTTCCGAAGATGCCCACCACTACGTAGAACAGGTTGAAATCCCGTAATTGAGATATATCAAAGGGATTGAGCATGCTCTTGCCGGGCGGGCGATCTAACAGTGCCGGCGCCATTTCCTGGAACCAGGAAAACCTCCAGAAAATAAATAACACGACTACTACATACATCGGATAACTCAACAGTCCCTGTACGCAGTCCGTCACCATGATCGTAATCTGCCCCCCCAGAGCTACGATAACTACAGCCAGCGATAAGAATACTGCCATGAGAATCGCGAAAGTGGGAACGCACCATCCGCCAATGGAGAGCGCCAGCGGAAGGTTGCAGTAATAGATGAGGAACCGAGCGCCGACGGCAGGGAAAATGGCATAATTGATGATCCCGGAAATTGACTGAAGAATCGCGGCTGTGATACGAAATGGCCTGCTGTAACGGATTTGCAAGAATTGCCCCATCGTCATGGCGCGGGTTTCGCGGAATCGATAAATACAGTAACCGGTTAAGACCAAGAGAATGCTGATTGGCGCATAGATAGTACTCCAGAAACTGTAAGCAAATCCGGAATTGTAATAGGCCTCATATGCCGCGATGAGACTGATCAGTCCCATGGCCGCTTCGCCGCTGGCCACAGAAATGACGTATCGTCCCGCCACGCGACCTGCCGTAAGGAAATCGGACACCCCTTTCACATATCGTCGAGTCTTAAAGCCAATGTATATCACCACCAACAGGGATAAGGCCACAATCAACCAGTCCGCTAACTGCATCGGAAAATCCTTTCAGCATTGGCGTCAATGGAGCTGCAACTAGGCTCTGTCTGAAAACT
>DNAS01000088.1:0-4083 GCA_003485185.1 Phycisphaerales bacterium
TGGATCAACACGCACTTCAACCACCCGCGCGAGTTCACCTCCGCGTCGAAGGAGGCCCTGCGCAAACTCGCCGACGCGGGCATTCCGCTGGGCAACCAGTCGGTGCTGCTGGCCGGCGTGAACGACTGCCCGCGGATCATGAAGTCGCTCGTGCACAAGCTGGTGGCCAATCGCGTCCGCCCGTACTACCTCTACCAGTGCGACCTGTCGGAAGGGCTGGCGCATTTCCGCACGCCGGTGGGCAAGGGCATCGAGATCATCGAGAGCCTCATCGGGCACACGTCGGGGCTGGCCGTGCCGACCTACGTGATCGACGCCCCGGGCGGCGGGGGCAAGATTCCCGTCATGCCCAACTACCTCATCTCGTGGTCCACCAACAAGGTCGTGCTGCGGAACTACGAGGGCGTCATCACCACCTACAAGGAGCCGGAT
Source organism: Phycisphaerales bacterium (assembly GCA_003485185.1). Classification (GTDB taxonomy): domain Bacteria; phylum Planctomycetota; class Phycisphaerae; order SM23-33; family SM23-33; genus UBA12270. The sequence continues at coordinate 433 of DNAS01000088.1, forward strand.
TCGTACGAGCCGCATTTCTGCGACCGCGACTGCGGCGCGTGCCGCCTGCGCCTCAAGACCGACGACGCGCCGGAGCATGACGCCGTCGGCGTGGCGCGCCTGATGTGCGACTGGGACCGCCAGATCACCCTCGTGCCGCGGGACAACCCGCGCCTGCGGCGGCGAATGCGGAAGACCGACGCCGCGCCGCCGGCGCTGAAGGCCGCCAAGGTCGAACGAGACGCCGCCCCCGCGGAAGCGCCCGTTCCCCCGGCGCCGGCGGGCAAAGGAGAAACGCAATGACCCGCGCGGCTGGAATCCTGGCAGCGGCCTTGTGCGCGGCGCTGGCCTTCTCGCCCGCGGCGCACGCCGAACCGAAGGAAACGTTGTCCGTCGCGCTGTCCGGCAAGTATCCGCCCTTCAGTTTTCCGGACGAGACGGGAGCCCTCGTCGGGTTCGACGTGGACGTCTCCCGCGAGGTCGCCCGCCGGCTCGGTCGCGAGGCGCGGATCGTCCAGACCGAGTGGGACGGAATTCTCGCCGGGCTGCTGGCCGGAAAGTACGATGCGATCATCGGGTCCATGGCCATCACCCCCGAGCGAGCCGAGCGGGTGCGGTTCTCGCGCCCCTATTATGTCTCGGGGGCGCAACTGTTCATCCGCCGCGAGAACCCCCACGAGGTTTACAGCATCGACGAATGCGCCCGCAAGCGCCTTCGCGTCGGCGTGGTCCTGGGCGAGACGTACCAGCATTTCCTCGAAACGCGCTACCCGGACCTTCAGGTGGTGACCTACAAGTCCTCGCCGGACATTTTCAACGATTTGGATCGCAACCGCCTGGCCGGGTTCGTCAGCGACAAGCTCGTGGGAACCTACCAGATTCGCGCCGCCGGAAGGGGGTTCGTGCCGGTGGGGAACCTGCTCTACCGCGAGGAAATCGCCATCCCCGTCCGCAAGGACGACGCCGAGTTGCTGGAACAGATCAACGCGGCGCTGCTGGCGATGCGCCGGGACGGAACGCTGGACGGGATTCGCGAGACCTGGTTCGGCGAGAAGGCACAGCACCGGACCGCCCGCATGCAGACAGCCGTCGTGGCGAAAAAGCTGCTCGTGGGGTTCGCGGTCACGCTGGCCGTCGCCGCCGCGGCGCTGCTGGCAGGGTTCGTGCTGGCGATTCCCGCCGGGCTGGTTTTGAACCGCCGGCGGGGCGCGGCGTACCTGGCCGTCCGGGCCGTCGTCGATTTCGTCCGGGGCACGCCCGTGCTCATCCAGCTGTTCTTCGTCTACTTCGGGCTGGGGCTGGCGCCTCTGACGGCCGCCGTCCTGACCCTCTCCGTCAACTCCATGTCCTACATGGCCGAGGTCGTCCGCAGCGGGCTGATGAGCGTAGACCGCGGGCAGAAACTCGCCGGAAGGGCCCTGGGACTGTCCCGCTTCCAGGTGTTCCGCCTGATCGTCTGGCCGCAGGCGTTCCGCATCGCCATGCCGCCCCTGATGAACTCCGTCGTGGCCCTGACCAAGGACACCGCGCTGATCTCCGTCATCTCAGTCGGCGAGGTCATCCGCGAGGCGCAGTCGATCATCTCCGTGACGTTCGAGCCGATCCGGTATTACTTCCTGGTGGCCGTTATGTTCTTCGTGGTGACGTTCCCGCTGATGAAACTGGCCGGACGCCTGGAAGCGAGAATCCGCCAGAAGGGGTTTGCCCATGATTAGGATCGAGGACGTTTCGTACGAATATGCCTCCGGAAAGCGGGCGATCGACGGGGTGACGCTGGAATTCCGCCCGGGGACGATCTCGGCCGTCCTCGGGGAGAGCGGTTCGGGAAAGACCACCATGCTGATGTGCCTGGGGCGCTTCCTGCGCCCCCAGCGGGGAGCGATCACGCTCGACGGAAAGGATGTCTTCGAGTTGCCGGAGGCGGAATTCCGCCGCAAGGTGGGAATCGTCTTCCAGAAGCTGTACCTGTTCCCTCACCTGACGGTGCTGGAGAACATGGTGCTCGCGCCGGTCCACGCCCTGTCGCGCCCGTCCGGCGACGCCCGCCACGAGGCGATGGAGATGCTGGACCGCCTGGGCATCGCGGACATTGCCGCCAGCTATCCCGCGCAGGTCAGCGGCGGGCAGGCGCAGCGCGCCGCCATCGCCCGCGGCCTGCTGCTCCGCCCGGAGTATATGCTGCTCGACGAGCCCACCAGCGCCCTGGACGCCAACACCACCGACGCGTTCGCCGAGTGGCTGGCGGACCTCAAGGACGTCACCAACTTCGTGATCGTCACGCACGACATCCTCTTCGCGAGGAAGCTCGCCTCCGACGGCGTGTACCTTTCCGGCGGCAAGGTGCTGGACTCCGGGCGCGTGGACGACATGATCCGTCACGTCCGCGCGGGGCAGCTCGTGGAGGCGGGAGGGCGACGTGACTGACCGCATCGAGACGTTCGGACATTCTCGTATCCAGCACGGAAAGCTCAACGACCGAATCTACCTCATGAAGCTTGCGCGGGAAGACCTGCCAACCCTGCCCGAACGCCTGGCGGAGCTGGCCGGCGCGGAGGGATACTCCAAGATCTTCGCCAAGGTTCCCGCCTGGGCCGAGGACCGCTTCCGGGAACTCGGATACCGCGTCGAGGCGCGCGTGCCGGGATTCTTCCAGGGCGAGACGGACGCGGTCTTCCTGGGCCTGTTCCTCGACCCGGCGCGCGCCCGGGTGAGCGACGCCGGGCAAGTCCAGGCCGTCCTCCGCGAGGCCCTGCGACGCGAACCCCAGCCGGCGACGCTTCCGGACGGGCTGGACTGCCGTCCGTGCCTGCCCGCCGACGCCCCGGCGATGGCTGGGCTCTACCGCCAGGTCTTCGAAACCTACCCGTTTCCCATCCACGACCCGGCGTACCTCCGCCGCACCATGGAGACGCACATCCTCTATTTCGGCGTCTGGACCGGCGGCGAACTGGTCGGCCTGTCTTCCTGCGAGACCGACGGCGACGCGCGGGCCGTCGAAATGACCGACTTCGCCGTGCGCCCCCAGTGGCGAGGCAAAAATCTCTCGGTGGCCCTGTTGGACGTGATGGAACGCCAGATGCGGCGGCAGGAGTTCGTCACGGCCTACACCATCGCCCGGAGCGTCTCGTTCGGAATGAACATCGCGTTCGCCAGGGCGGGCTACGCCTTCGCCGGCATGCTGGTGAACAACACGAACATCTGCGGACGCTTCGAGAGCATGAACGTCTGGCACAAGCGGATCGGCTCCTGAAGATCCCGTGCGGTTGGGCGTTGCCATTTCGCCGTCCGTGGGCGACGATGGATGCATGACCCGCCACGACCTGTACGGCAGGACGTTCGCCTGCGAGTGCGGAAAGACGCACGCCATCGAGCCGCGCGAGGTGCTCTGCGCGCCCGACGCGCTGGACCGCCTGCCCGACGTCTGCGCCCGCGCGGCGAGGGATCGTTCGGCCGTCGTGCTGATGGACGCCCGCACGCGGGAAGCGGCGGGGGCGGCGGCTGCGGTGGCGCTTCGTGCGGCCGGGTGGACCGTCCGCGAGATCGTCGTGCCCGACCCTGTCCCGGGGCGATCGCCCATATGCGACGACGCCACGCACTCTTCGCTGTCCGGCGAGACCGCCGGCGCGGGCCTGGTGGTCTCCGTCGGCAGCGGGGTTCTCAGCGACCTGGGCA
>DNAS01000088.1:4194-5177 GCA_003485185.1 Phycisphaerales bacterium
GGCTGGCGCACGACGCGGGAATCCCGTGCGTGAGTTTCGCGACGGCCGCCAGCATGAACGGATACGCGTCGGCCAACGTCGCGCCGACGCTGGCGGGGGTCAAGTCGCTCCTGCGGGCCCGCCCGCCGCACGCGGTGCTGGCGTCACCGGAAATCCTGTGCGCCGCGCCGCGCGAGCTGACGACGGCCGGCCTGGGCGACGTGCTCGCCAAGTGCACCAGTTCCGCCGACTGGCGGATGAACCACCTGCTGTTCGGCGACTACTACTGCGCCCGCAGCGTGGGCCTGATCGTCGAGATCGAGCCGCTGTACCTGGAGCATCCCGAGGCTGTCGCCGCGGGCGATGCGCGGGCGGTCGGCGCGCTGTTCGACGCGCTGCTGCGGACGGGCGTGGCGATGACGATGGCGGAATCGTCCGCGCCGGCCAGCGGCGGGGAGCACCTGATCTCGCACACGCTGGACATGCTTGCGGTCGCGGCGGGGGGCGAGCACGACCTGCACGGCCGACAGGTGGGCGTCGGCACGATCCTCATGTGCGAGCTGTACAGGCGGGTGCTGGCGGTCGAGTCGCCGAAATTCCGCGCGCCGCCGGCGACCATCGACGCGCGGTTCTGGGGCAAACTCGCCGGTGCGGTAGCGCCGTGCTACGCGGAGAAGCGGCCTCGCCTGGCCGTGGCGGCCGGCGCGCTCGCAAAGGCCGGCGCGTGGGACCGCCTGCGGGCGGAACTGGCCCCCATGCTTCGGCCCCCGGAGCAGGTGCGGGATTGCCTCGCGCGGGCGGGCGGCGCGACGACAGCGAGCGACATCGGCTGCGACAAGCGGGCACTGGCCGAAATCCTGCGCCGCGCCCGCGAGGTCCGCGCCCGGTTCACGATCCTCGACTTGGCGGACCTGCTGGGCATCCTCGACGCCGCCGCCGGCGAGATCGTCCAGCAATGGGGCTGACGCGACACGAACACGGCTTGCAAGCAAGCCGTGCCACCC
>DNAS01000088.1:5377-5533 GCA_003485185.1 Phycisphaerales bacterium
CAAGCGTTGTGTGCTTGAGGGTGCTGGCTACTTGAGATTCGCGATTTGCGCAGCGATTTCCGCGAGCTTCTTGCGAAGTTCGTCCTGGGCCTTTTTGTCGGTGGTGGCGGCGAGTTCTTTTTCCACGGCGGCCTTTTGCGCCAGCAGGTCCTTGAG
>DNAS01000088.1:5717-8487 GCA_003485185.1 Phycisphaerales bacterium
TCCTTGAGCTTGGCCAATCTCTCGGCCGTCAGTTCCGCCTTCATCGCCTCGGCCGCCTTTTCTTCCGCCGCCTTTTTCGCCTCGATCTCGGTGGCGGCTTCCAGCTTACCGAGCCTCCTGGCCTCCACGGCGGCAGGCACGGGGCCTTTTGTAGCTCCGCCGGCCGGCGGGGCGGCCTCCGTGGCGGGTTGGGTATCCGGCTGGGAGGCCGCGCTCCTGGCCTGCGGGCAGGTCAGCGAGCGGATGTGGCCGACGAAGACGGGCAGTTCCAGCCCCGGGGCAATCCGGAATCGGATCGCCGTGCCCGACAGCGTGCCGCTGACCGTCGAGCCGCTGTGCTGCTTGACGTTGACGCGACCCAGGGCGCCCTCCTCGATGAACTCCACCTCGGCCACGTCGCCCGCGGTGATCGTCACCTCGCCGGCGCCCGTGCGGACGGTCAGCGCCGCGTCGGCCAGTTGCCCCAGCAACTGGTTGTCGTTGCGGAGCGCTATCTCCGCCAGGCCTTCCTCGCGCAGGGCGTCCTCGTCGCCCGGCAGGAGGATCGCGCGGAGAATCTCGCGCGGGGCCGAGAGCTTCGCCGACAGCGAGGGCAACGCCAGGTCCAGCTTTTCCGCCTCCAGCAGGCCCGAGAGCGTCGAGCCGTTGGTGAACACGGCGTTGTGCAGGCCGCCCTCGGGCGTGTCCAGCATGACGCCCGCCAGGCCTTCCAGCGGGAGCCTCACCACGCCGTACTCCGTCCGGAACGAAAGGTCCAGTTCGCCCGGGCGGACGAACAGGCGCTGGGCGTCGCGCAGCTCGAGAATCGGCGAGCGGATCTCGATTTTCTCCGGGCGGGCGTCGTCCAGTCGGAAGGCCGCCGTCCGCACGTCCGCCGGCGACAGCGACATCACGTCGCCCGTCGTCAGGCGGAACCGCAGCGGACCATTGACGAATTCACCCGCCACCACCTGCCCGTCGGTCAGCGCCACGTGCACCTGCGGGTCGCCGGCGGTCCGCACCGCCAGGCCCACCACCCGCGCCGCCGGAAGATCCAGCGTGCCGTAGAACGTCCGCACCCGGAAGCTCTCGTTGACGATCTGCCCCAGCAGTTCGTTGTCGTTCTGGAGGACGGCAAGGTCGTGCTTCTCGTTGCGGGGCAGCTCCAGGCTGCCCAGGACCAGCGTGGACCCGCCGCCCATGTTGAGAATCAGCTTGCGGAGCGCGGGCGGCACGGACCCCAGCTCCGTCTCCGGGCGGAAGGTCTTGAGGAACTTCTCCGCGTCGGCGTAGGAGTTCCGCTGCGCCTCGAAAAAGCACAGGGCCACGGTCTTTCCGGCGGGGACCTTCAGCGTGAAGTCGTAGTAGACGTTGTCGTTTCCGGTCTTGGCGGTGACCTTGGGCTTGAGCTTGGCGCGCTCGGTGGCCCAGACGTGCACGGTGGCGGTGTAGCTGCCGGAGGTCCGCCCGGTCACCAGGCCCCAGTCGTCGGCCCCGACGGCGCCTTTGCCGCCCGACGTGACCATCTGCTGCGGCGAGACGCCCAGGTCGGTGGTGTACCGCAGCGAGACCGTCTGCGCCGTGCCCGAAGCGTTCTCGAAGATGTCGATCCAGCGGCAGTAGCCGGCCTTCGGGTCGATGTACAGGCGGCGGTACACCCGCAGCGAGCCGGCGGGCCACGGGCCGATCTCCACCTCGCGCCCGTCGGGGCTGAGATTGCCCGACGAACTCCAGTTGAAGTACTGCCCGTTGACGCGCATCTGCATCGCGCCGTCGTAGGCGTTGTTGGTTCCGTCGTTGATCGTGCCGTAGGAGGTCACGTCCCAGCGGAAGCCCGCGCCGTCGGTGGCGTACCAGTAGAAGCCCACCTGCTGGTTGGAGGGCAGGTGGATTCCCTCGTCCTGGGCCGCCGCCGGGGCGGCTAGCAGGGCAAGGGCCAGGCTCGCGTGGAGTAGGTATTTCATGTCTTGCGTTTCCTGTGATTGCGTGTGCGGGAAACCGCTCGCCTCAGCCGCCGGGGATGACCGCTGCGCCCCCGAACATCCCCGGGGGTCCGTCGGGGCCGGCGGGCTTTTCGCCCTCGCCCAACTTCTCGATGAGCTGCTTGACGCGGTGGCGGACCTCCGGGTCGGTGCTGGACAGGTGCTTCTTGAGCAGCGGGACGATCGCGCCCTTGAGGGCCTCGAGTTCTTTCATGGCCGCTTCGCGGTCCTCGTGGCTCTCGGCACCGAGCTGGGCGACGAGCTTGTCCACCTTCTGCACGAGGTCCTCGGGGGGCACGGCGTCGGTGCGGAGCAGGCCCAGCACCTCGCCGGCGTGCAGGCGGAGCGTCGGACCGCCAGCGACGGCGAACGTCAGAGCCGCCGGCGACAGCTCCCCGCGCAGCACCGTGCCGTCCCACATCTGCACCGCGGCGCGGGCGATGTGCGTCGGACTCAGCTCCAGCGCGCGGACGTTGCCCGTCGAGATGCTCATCGGCTCGGCGCAGAACTCCGTCGCCAGGCGGATCGTCTTGTCCGTCGCCCGTCCGAACAGCTCGTCGCCGTTGGCCAGCAGCACGCGGTCCAGGTCGGCGGCGGGCTTCTCTTCCGCGGCGAACCGCAGTTGGGCGATCATGTCGCGCAGCAGCTCCACCGACGAACCGAGCTTCAGCTCCAGGCGGATTTTCTCCGGCAGGACCATGCCCGCCAGTTGCGACGTGTTCAGGAACACCACGCGGTGCACGGCGTTGCCGGGGTTGTCCATGCGGATCTCGAGCAGTTCGCTGCCGGCCAGGTCCACCGTCCCGTGG
>DNAS01000088.1:8601-9851 GCA_003485185.1 Phycisphaerales bacterium
CAGGTCCACCGTCCCGTGGCGCGTGCGAAGCTGGAGTTTCAGGGCGGCCGGGGCGAACGCCAGGCGGTCGCCCGTCCGCAGCACCGCCAGCGGGCCGGAGAACGTCGCCTCCTCCGGGCGCTCCTTCGAGATGCGGTACGACCACTGGCGGATCTTCTCGAAGGGGATCGCCAGGGGCGTTCCGCTGGCCGAAACCGTCAGCCGCAGCATCGCGCCGGCCGGCGTCCTTCCGCTGACCACCTGCCCGTCGGTCAGCACGAACAGCGACGCGCCGCCGCCTTCCTTCGGGCCGGCCATCCCGACGACCTTCTCGGCCGGGAGCGTCAGCTTTCCGAAGAGCGTCTCCACCTCAAACCGCTCGCCGGCGATCGTGCCGAGCAAGGGGTCGCCGTTGGCGAGCTGCACCCGGTCGGACGCGTCCAAACGCTCCAGCTCCACCTCGCCGTCGCCGCCGGCGGTGAAGTTGACGATCAGCTTGCGGACGGCCGGCGACAGGTCTTTCAGCAGCCGGTACAGGCGGAACTTCTTGAGCGTCGCCTGGTGCTCCTCGACGCTGTTCGCCTGCGACTCGAAATAGCACAGGACGCTCGTGCCCCCGGCCGGGATCGTCAGGCTGTAGTTCACGTAGCAATAGTTGCTCTGGGTCTGCACGGTGGGGCGGAGCTTGGCCTTCTTCCCGCAGACGACGTGCAGGGTGGCCGGCGCCTGCTGGTAGCCGGTCTTCGTGATGAACGCCCAGTCGGCCGCGCCGAAGCTCCCCCCGCCCGACGACGTGACCGTCTGCTGGATTCCGTAGTTGAAGTTCGTGTGGATTCGCACCTGGATCGTCACGGGCGAGCCGGTGGTGTTCTGGTAGATGTCCAGCCAGCGGGCCAGGCCCTGGTCCTGGTAGACGCGGACGCGCCGCCACGCCTGGATCTGATTGTTCCAGTTGTACGGGCCGATCTCCAATTCGTCCCCCTTGTCGTTGAGATACCCGTACCCGTTGGACTGGATGTTGCTGCCGTTGATCTGGCTGTAGAGCCCGCTTCCGTAGGCGTTGTTGGTTCCCTGCCCGATGCTCGCGTAGTACTGGATGTCCCAGAGGAAGCCTTTTCCGTCGGTCATGTTGTAGTTGAAGGACACGCGGCGGGTCTGGGGCAGGTGCAGCCCGCCGGCGCCGGTGGTGCCCTCGGGCGGGGCGGTCGGCTGGGCCGACAGCGGCTTGCGGGACAGCAGCATCCCCGGCAGCAGCAGGGTCACCAGCAGGC
>DNAS01000088.1:9942-10273 GCA_003485185.1 Phycisphaerales bacterium
GCAGCATCCCCGGCAGCAGCAGGACGACGGCCGCCGCGGGGAACAGGTGTCGGGAAAGGGATCGTTTCATGTCGATGGCGCCTCGTCTGGTAGCGTTCCGTGCGGTGCGGCGGTCCGCGCCGCCGAAGATTGGACGACCGTCGTCGCCGACGGTTCCCCGCCCGCGAGGTTTTTCCCCCGCCGGGCACGAATCGGCGTGGCAAACCCGCGCGCAGCCATTATCATCGGGGCGACCGAGGACCGCAATGCGAATCCACCTGTTGGCCGTGGACCTGGACGGCACGCTGCTGAACTCCGCCAAGCAGATCACCGAGACGACCGAGGCGATCCT
>DNAS01000088.1:10420-11016 GCA_003485185.1 Phycisphaerales bacterium
ACCGAGACGACCGAGGCGATCCTGCGTGCGGCGAGGCGGGAAGCGGGCGTGCACATCGTGCTGGCGACCGCCCGCCCCCCGCGGAGCGTCATGCCGTTCTACAGCCAGCTCGAACTGGACACCCCCATGGTCAACTACAACGGGGCGCTCGTGTATGACCCGATCTCCCGGCGCGTGCTGATGCACCGCCCCGTCTCGGCGAAGATCTCGCGCGGGATCGTCCGCCTGGCGCGGGAAAAATACCCCGGGGTGCTCGTCTCGGCCGAGGTGATGGACCGCTGGTACACCGACCGCGTGGACGACCGTTACGCGACGGCCACCGCGAAGCATTTCCGCCCCGACGTGCTGGCGCCGATCGAGCAGTGGCTGACGACGCCCGTCACCAAGTTGCTCCTGCTGGGCGAGCCGGACCGCCTGCTGGAGCTGGCGCGGGACATCCACGCGGCGTACCCGCACCAGGTGCAGATCGTCCGGACGGAAGGGGAGCTGCTCCAGATCATGCACGCGACGGTCTCCAAGGCCCAGGCGCTGCGGGCGGTGGCGGGGGAGATGGGCGTCACGCGGGAGCAGGTGATGGCCATCGGCGACAACGCCAA
>DNAS01000088.1:11168-13720 GCA_003485185.1 Phycisphaerales bacterium
GGCATCGGCGTGGCGATGGCCAACGCCGCGCCGGAGGCGTTGGCGGCTGCCGACGTCGTCACCGACCATCACGACGCCGACGGCGCCGCCCGCGCCATCCACCGGCTGATCCTCGACGGACTGGAGACGCGCTGACGGCCTGGCACGCTCACGAACCGCCGGGCGAGGCCCAGTCCTTCGGCAGGTCGACCTTCCACTCCACCGTCAGGCGCAGGGCTTCCTGACCGGCCTCGGTCCGCGGATACTTCTTCACGCACTCGACGAGGGCGGCGTCCGACTTGTCCTTCATGCCCGCGGCGCGATAGTTCTTCGCCAGTTGCAGCAGCAGACGGGCCTCCTTTTCGGCGTCGTCGTCGGCCGGGGCGGCCGAGGACGCCGGCGCGCTGGAAGGCGCGGACGAGGCGGACGTCGATTCGCCCGCGCCCGACTGCTTCTTCAACTCTTCCATGATCCGGTCGCGCCCCTTGACGGCCGGCACGTAGCGCGTCGTGGACCGGTACGAGGAAACCAGCCGCACGTAGATCGACTGCGCCTCGCGGAGCTTTCCGTCCTTTTCCAGTTGCTCGGCCTGCTTGAGAAGGGCGGCGGCCTCCTGCTCGGCCTTGTTCTCGTTAACCCGGCGCGACAGGTCGCCGTATTTTCCGTACAGGTCCACGAGGGTCTTCTTGGCCTCCTTCGAGGTGGGCAGCTCGTAGGAATAGGCGTCCACGATCCGGTCGTACGCGACGGCCGCCTCGAAGACTTTCTTCTGCTCCAGCAGGCGGTTGGCGGCCTCCAGGTCCTTCTTGCCCTGATCGACGATGTCGTCGAGGACCTTCTGGCAGTCGTCTCGGAGCTGTTTGGGCCACCAGGCGACCTTGAGGATTTTCGTGGCGGTGGTGGCGGCTCGCTTGTAGGCGCCCTCGGCGAAGTTCTTCTGCGCCTCGGCCAGCGATGCCTGGAACTTTTCCCGGTCGGCCTTGGACAGGATCGGGTACCGCGCGCCGATGGCGGCGATGTCCCGGCGCCAGTCCTTGGTGAAGCTTCGTCCAATGGTGTCGCCGTCGCCGCCGGCGAGGTATTCGCCCTCCGGCGTGGCGACCACCCAGAACGGCACGTAGTTGCCCTTGATTTTCCGGCGGTAATCGACGTACCGCTCGTCGTTCTGCTGAATCTGAATCTCCGCCACGTCGTACAGCGCGTGGATGATCTGCTTGCTGGAGGGGCTGTGCAGCATGTAGTTGCGGGAGCTCATCGTGACTTCGCCGGCGGTCAGCGGCATGAAGACGATGAAGACGGGCCGGCCGGACTGCTGCGCTGCGTTGAACAGCGGCTGGTAATCCGTGTGCACGACCGGTCCGGCCGCCTGCGCAACCGCCCAGGCCGACAGGACCAATCCCGCGATGACCAATCCCTGTGTTCCGCGCATTGTCTTCTCCCCTGGCTGCGGCGCGAGCATCCTTGCCTTACCTGAAGTTGAACGCCGTTCCGACCGGATTAGTTCCGCAAATGCCTCGGAAGTTCCGAGGAAACTTCCCCGAATATCGGCTCGACATGCCCGGGGTCTTGACCGCGACCCGTAGAGGCCGATTGTACTTGACCCCCTGGCGGATGTCAGGTATCTTTTCGGCATGAGGATCGCGCGAAAGGCAACCTCGTCGCATCACGTCCATCCCAGCCGGGCGTAAGAGCCTATCCGGATAACTCTAAGGCCCGGCCGCTCCCGGTACGTCCCGACCCGTCCTTCGTCCGCCGGCGTTTGCATTGCATTCGCACCCCCGGCAAAGTAGATTGAGTCCCAACATGAGCATCCACGTTATTTCGTATCAAGACAAGGATTACGCCTCGCGAGTCCGCGCCGTGCTGGAGACGCTCCGGCAGGGCGGCTTGACGGCCGGCGGCGGCGCTGCCGACGTGCAGGCTACCGTGCGCGACATCCTCGCGGAGGTGGAATCACGCGGCGATGCTGCCTTGGTGGACTTGGAACGCGAACTGGACAAGGCGGTCCTGACGCCCGCGACGCTGCGCGTCCCGGCCGAACGGATCGACCAGGCGCACAAGCAAGCCGATCCGAAATTCCTGGCCCTGATCCGCCACGCTGCCAAGAACATCCGCGAGTACCAGGAGCGGATTCGCGTTTCGGCCCCCGCGCCGCTGGTTCGCGGCGGGCGTGAGCTGGGCGTGCGATACGCGCCCATCGACCGCGCGGGGGTCTACGTTCCCGGCGGCAGGGCGATGTACCCCTCGACCGTCCTGATGACCGTCGTGCCCGCGCAGGTCGCGGGGGTCAAAGAGATCGTCATGGTCTCCCCGCCGACGACGAACGGGGACATTGCCCCGATGGTCCTGGCGCTGGCCGGCGAGCTGGGAATTTCCGAAGTCTACCGCGTCGGCGGGGCGCAGGCGATCGCGGCCCTGGCGATCGGCACGCGGAGCATCCGTCCGGTGCGGAAGATCGTCGGGCCGGGCAACGCATATGTGGCCGAGGCCAAGCGGCAGTTGTTCGGGCGGGTAGGCATCGACTCCATCGCGGGCCCGTCGGAGGTGCTGATCGTCGCCGACGAGACGGCGCG
>DNAS01000088.1:13780-15535 GCA_003485185.1 Phycisphaerales bacterium
GCCGACGAGACGGCGCGGGCGGACTGGGTGGCGGCCGACATGCTTGCCCAGGCCGAACACGACCCCGGCTCGGCCATCCTGGTCACGCCGTCGGCCAGGCTGGCGAAGGACGTCGCGCGGGAAATCGAGACGCAACTGCCGGCGCTGGAACGGGCCGAAGCGATCCGTCGCGGCCTGGAGCGGTTCAGCGCGATCCTCGTCACGCCGGACCTCGATGCCGCCTGCGAGCTGGCCAACGAGTTCGCCACGGAGCACTTGCAGATCCTCACGGCCGACGACAACACCGCGCTGGCAAAAATCCGCAATGCCGGAGCGATCTTCGTCGGCCCGTACACCCCCGTGCCGCTGGGCGACTACTACGCCGGGCCAAGCCACGTCCTGCCGACGGGCGGGACGGCGAAGTTCTTCGGTCCGCTGAGCTGCAACGACTTCCTGAAGGCTTCGAGCGTCGTGCGGTATGACGCGAAATCGCTGGCCGAGGACGCCGCCGATGTCATCGACTTCGCCACGCGCGAGGGCCTGACCGCCCACGCCCGGGCCGTGGGAAAACGAAAACCATATACGCAGGGATGAACACAGATAAACACAGAGAAAACAAAAGGCAGGTATGTAAGATTTCGTGTCTCTGTGATCCGCGTTTATCCGCGTGTATCCCTGCCAATCTCTGTTGATTCAGGACTGACATGAATTTCTTCCGCAACAACATCTCGCGAATGTCGGCCTACCAGCCCGGCGAGCAGCCTGCGCCGGGCGCGAAGGTCGTCAAACTGAACACCAACGAGAACCCGTACCCGCCGTCGCCGCGGGCGATGCAGGCCCTGCGCGCGCTGGACGGCGACCTGCTGCGCCGCTACCCGCACCCGTACGCCCGGCAGGTACGGCAGGCCGTCGGAGAGATCTTCGGCGTGCCGGAAGACTGGGTGCTCGTGGGCAACGGCAGCGACGACCTGCTGACGATGCTCCTGCGGGCGACGGCAGAGCCCGGGCGCAAGGTCGTCTTCCCCATGCCGACGTATGTGCTGTACCGCACGCTGGCGGAAATCCAGGACGCGCCCGTCGTGGAAGTGCCGTTCGACGAGGACTACAACCTGCCGACCGACGCGCTGGCGAGCGAGAACGGCGCGGTGACGATCGTTGCCAGCCCCAACAGCCCCTCGGGCACGCGGTTCGACAACGCGCAACTGGCCGCGCTGGCCGGGCGCCTGCGCGGGCTGCTGGTCATCGACGAAGCCTACGCCGACTTCGCCTCCGACAACGCGCTGTCGCTGGCGCGCGAGCTGCCCAACGTGCTGGTGCTGCGGACGCTCAGCAAGGGCTACTCGCTCGCCGGGCTGCGCGTCGGGTTCGGAATCGCGCGCCCGGAGATTCTCGCCGGGCTGGCCAAGGTCAAGGACAGCTACAACGTCGATGCCGCCGCGTGCGTCGTGGCGGCCGCCGCCATCCGAGACCAGGCGTGGAAGAACGCCAACGCGGCGAAGGTGACGGCCTCCCGCGCCGTCCTGTCCGACGCCCTGCGGGCGATGGGTTGGAAGGTCTGGCCGTCGGAGGCGAACTTCCTGCTGGCCCGCCCGCCCGCCGGAGACGCCAAACGACTTTACGAAGCCCTCAAGGATCGCGGAATCCTCGTCCGATACTTCCAACAGCCGCGATTGGACGACAAGCTCCGGATCACCGTCGGCTCCGACGAGCAGAACGCCGCGCTCCTGGCGGCATTACGAGAGAACAAGAAATAGTCCACGAATTGCACGAATTTCA
>DNAS01000088.1:15733-15984 GCA_003485185.1 Phycisphaerales bacterium
CGTGAAATTCGTGGACGGGTTTTCTGGCAAGGCAGCGACATGAAAGAACGAAAAGCGACCATCCGCCGCAAGACGCGGGAGACGGACATCGAGTTGACGCTGGACCTGGACGGATCGGGCAAGGTCAGCGCCTCCACGGGCGTGGGGTTCCTGGACCACATGCTCGACCACCTGGGCAAGCACAGCCTGTGCGACCTGACCGTCACGGCGCGGGGCGACCTGCACGTGGACGACCACCACACCGTCGAGGA
>DNAS01000088.1:16164-16449 GCA_003485185.1 Phycisphaerales bacterium
CCCTGGGCGACAAGGCGGGCATCCGCCGCTACGGATCGGCCTCGGTGCCGATGGAAGAGGCGCGGGCCGACGTGGCGCTGGACCTGTCGGGTCGCCCGGCCGTCGTGTTCCACGCGCCCTTCGTCGGAGACAAGATCGGCGCCTTCGACACCCAGCTCATCGAGGAGTTCCTGCGCCGGCTGGCCGCGACGGCGGGGCTCAACCTCCACGTCAACGTCCCCTACGGGAGCAACGACCACCACATGGCCGAGGCCGTCTTCAAGGCCCTCGCCCAGGCGCTGCGGA
>DNAS01000088.1:16672-17141 GCA_003485185.1 Phycisphaerales bacterium
CTAGAGCAGGCGAGCAGGAGAACCGTCGGGTGGGAAGCTCCGCTGCCCACGGAACTTCTTTCCCCACGCGGCGGATTTGGTATTCTGGATGCCGGAACAGGGCGGAATACACCGCCCGGACAAGGGAAGGGTCCCGACGTGGACGCGGACACCATCGTGCGGAACATCTGGCCGCAACTGCGGAAGATCGCGGCGAACAACGAGTACGTCACCGTTTCCCGCGTGGAGATGAAGATCGGCGGCGGGTACGGCGTGGACGCCGCCACGCTCCAGGCGGGTTTCGATCGCGTGTTCGAAGGCTCATGCTTCGACGGAGCGGCCGTCAGCGTCTCCATCCTCCCGGCGGGGCAGGAATACCAGCCCCCCGGGCGCAGCGACCGCGCCGTCGCCAGCGGGTGGGAATTCCTCATCACCGCGATCGTCGGGCGGAAATAAGGTCCCGCAGGGGCGGGGGTGGCACGGGCTGCTT
>DNAS01000019.1:0-10095 GCA_003485185.1 Phycisphaerales bacterium
ACAGAGATGAACGCTCTGCGTTCACCTTGCCTCACTACCCTGAGCTTGTCGAAGGGCAGTTCGATGAGAGTAAAACCACAGCGAACATGTCCAGGCCGAACAGTACTCATCGATCACACCTCGAATCCGCCGGCGGAGGCGCAACGGAATCCCGCTGAACCAATTCCACCGGCAACACGTGATGCTCCACGGCGCTGTAGCAATCATCCATTCGCCGGGACAAGACCTCCATTGCAAGCCGCCCCATTTGCTCGTACGGTTCGGACACACTCGTCAGCGCGGGAACCACGGATTCGGTCAAGGGGTCGTTTCCATAGCCGATCACGCTGACGTCTTCCGGGACGCGGAGGCCTTTCTGCCTGAGCACCCGGCACGCCGATATCGCTACCCCATCGCAACTGCACAGGATGGCTGTCGGAGGCGTCGGACGGTTCGTCAAGGCGTGCGCGCCCTCGGCAGCGCATTTGGACCAGTCGCCAATGGGGTCTTTTTCCACTTGCAGATCGATTTCCAGCGAACGGTCGTATGGAAGAACGGCATCGGCGATTGCATCCCGCAGTCCCGCGAGGCGATCCCGCACGGAGGAAGAAGAGGCCAGGTCCCCAATGAACCCGATTCGCCGATGGCCCAGTTCCAGCAGCGCCTGGCCGGCTTGGTATCCGCCGTTGTGGTTGTCGCTAATGACGGAAGACGCTTCAATCTCATGCAACCGCTGCGCGACCAGCACCAGCGGGAATCGTTTCATAGCCAGCTCGCAGAGCACCTGGTTGAAGGAGGAGCCGGGCAGCGCGGTGACGATCGCTCCACCGCCCCTGCCGGAGGGCAATTGCCGCAGGAGCGCCATGTCCCTCGCCATGTTCTCCATGTCGCTGCAAGCGTCATACAGGCCGAGCTGAATGTTCATTCCCGTGGCGATTTCCTGGATTCCCTGCACCATCTTCCGGGGCGGATACCAATGCAGATTGGCTGTGATGACGTGGACCAGTTTCGTCTGGGCATGCGGTGCGCGGATATACAACCCCTTGCCGGGGCGGCGTTCCAGCAATCCTTCATCCACCAACAATTCACTGGCACGACGCACCGTGACACGGCTGATGCCTTGCCGGCGGGCCAATTCGTGCTCCGAGCCAAAAAGCTGTCCGGGGCGATAGTCGCCCTCATGGATCGAACGCCGCAACTGTTCCGCCAAAACGGCGTAAGTCGAGGGCGTGGACTCTTTATAATTGCCTAGCGACATGTTTACCAGTTTACTTAGTTGAGACTCTCTTGTCAATAGAAAAATCCAAGAACGAGATATCGCTACTACAACATATCCTCTTTTTTTAGATGATGTTATAAGCGATCATATTGTCGATTCACGGAATGCAATCGTCCTGATTCCATTCTTTGATTCGTAAACAGGTATAGTATACCTGATGAGATCAAGAGAAAGAGGACGAGATGGAGGCAAAACGGAGGGTAGGAACTTTTCTGTTACAAGCAGCAGCTCGCCTTGGGATGGTTCAGGACGTGATACGCAACAGAAACGTTCCCGCGCGAAATCAGGACGGGGCTTTTCGCCCCATAGGGGTTGAATGCGCCGCGACGAAATGAACAAGCCCCCTGTGTGAACAGGGGGCCAAATGCGGCGTAAGTATTTGAACAAGCCCCCTGCGTCAGCCTGTCCCGTTGGGACAGGGGGACGAATGCGACATGAGCATCAACAGCAGGAACCCCCGCGTGACCGCGGGGGCTGGTCAAAACTTTCCGCGCGCGTGGCCTGGCTCCGCTCCCTACCCCTCGGCGCCGGCATGGCGCTGGGTCAGGGCGTCAATGCTTGTCGGCAGTGATGCCCGGCCAGTCGTCGGTGCGGAAGGGGCAGGCGGGCAGTCCGGCGTCGTTGTAGAGATTGCCCTTGGGGTTCCTGGCCCAGGCATAGCGCACGGCCGCCGGCGCGGGCACCTTCTCGCTGCGGACCACCACGCTGTCGCCGTCGATGCGGGCGTCGGCCCAGACGAACTTGCGGTCCTGCCCGGCGATCTGGAATCCCTCCAGCGCCGCGCCGCTCCGCGCGGCCAGACCCTTGCCCACGTGGCTGAACCTGACGCGGATCGCGCCGCCCTCGACCTTCATGGACTCGTACATCGGGCCGCTGAAGGCGATCTGTTTTCCGTAAACCTTGGCCAGCGCCCACAGCGCCAGCCGCTTGCCGACGTCCTGCTTGTTGGGCGGGTGAATGGTGGTGGCCTCGCCGAGATCGATCGCCAGCGCCAGCCCGCAGTGGGGGACGGTCCGCGCGGTCATCGTCTGGGCCTCGCGCAGCTCGGCCCAATCGGACTCTTCCGGCTGGGCCTTGGGTGAGTGGTAATTGGCGAGTTGCACGATTCCGAAGGGGAAGTCGCCCTGTCCCCACCGCTCGCGCCAGCTCCCGATCATGGCCGGCAGCAGCTTGCGATACTGGTAAGCGCGGTCGGCGTTGCTCTCGCCCTGATACCAGACCACGCCCCGGATGCCATAGGGAATCACGGGGTGGATCATTCCGTTATAGAGCACGGTGGGCAGCTTGGGATGCTTGTCGGGCGCGTAGGGCGCTCGCGGCCTGCGGGGCGCGGGCTTGCCCTGTGCCTTGGTCGCGTCGGACACCTTCTGCCACGCCGCCAGGTCCTTCTCGTAGCGCGGAAGCAATTCCTCGGAATATCGCCGGGGATACTCCGCCATGCGCCGCAGGATGTCCGCATACTCGGGATCGGACTTCAGCGTCTCCAGCGGCGTCCAGGCCTCGGCAGCCGTGCCGCCCCAGGAGGAGTGAATCAGCCCGATCGGGACCTTCAGTTCCTGGTGCAGTTCGCGGCCGAAGTAGTAAGCCACGGCCGAGAACAGCCCGACAGTCCGCGGGCTGCACTCCATCCACTTGTTGAACCGCTCGCTTCCGGGACCCTTGGAGAGGATGTCGCAGGCGTCCCGCGGTTCGGCGGCGGGATTCAGCCCGACGCTGAAGAGGCGGATCTGCGGATACTTCGCCGCGGCGATCTCCTGCGCGGCGTCGCGACCCTCCCGCACCTCGAACAGCATGTTGGACTGCCCCGAGCACAGCCAGACCTCGCCGACCAGGACGTTGTTCAGCGTGATCTCGTTTTCGCCCGAGACCTTCATCACGTGCGGCCCGCCCGCGGGAACGGGCTCCAGGCGCACCTGCCACTTTCCGGACGCTTCGGCCGTCGCGGTTTGGGTCTGCCCGGCGAAGCTCACCGTCACTTTCTCGCCGGCGGCGGCAGTGCCCCAGATCCGAAGCGGCATGTCCCGCTGGAGGACCATGTTTCCGCCGAAGACCGACGCGAGCCGCACGCCCGCGCGGGCGGCCGGCGCCGCCGAGAAGAACGCAAACCAAACCGCAACCATGAGGACCGACCGGGGGGAACGAAAACGCATTGCGGACTCCTGTGAGTGTTGTCGCGTCAATAGTAGATGAACGGCGTGCTTCCCCCCTCGACTCGCCCGACGTTGTCAATCCAGGGCATCCCGACCAGAAAAGCCTCGGGGTAGCTCAGCGTGGAATCCACGTATACCGGTTCGACGTGCCCGTCGCCGCCGACCACGTTCATGTTGCCGTCGTGGTGCGGGCCGTTGCCCAGCAGGTACATGTCCGCCGAGCCGGTCCGCCAGTTCCACGCGAAGGAGACGAACTGCTCCGAGTACATGGTGCTTTCCTCGGAGGACAGTCCGGTTTTCCGCCCGGCGTCGGCGTCGAACCAGAGGGCGTCGTAAGCGGGCGCCTGCCGGTTCGAGGGCCGGTACGGCGGATAGAGACGCACGTGCCCGGTGCCTTCGTAGTCCCGCTGGCCGGCCTTGAGGTTGTAACCGTAGGAAAGGTTGCCACCGCCGGCCGCCGTCCAGCTTGGGAAGCCCCGGAACGAATCGCCCCAATACCCGCCCACCGGGCCGGGCAGCGCCGTGCTGGGGGAGACCTTGAACTCCCGCGTCTGATCGCCCGGGCAATCCCACACCGCGAAACTCGGGGCGTAGACGCCCCCCACCGCGGGCAGCGACAGCAGTCGCGGCACGACGCAGAAATCCCGGGTCGTGGCGTTGAGCCACGGACGGGGCGCCGCCGCGGGGCAGCATCCGCCGTAGTCCTCGCCGTACAGCAGGGTCGCCAGGCCCACGGAGTGCAGGTTGCCCTGGCAGACCGCGAGCTTGGCCAGGTCCTTCGCCTTCCGCAGCGAGGGCAGAAGGATGCTCACCAGAAGCGAGATGATGGCGATCACCACTAATAGTTCGATCAGCGTGAAACCGCGTTTGTTCATCGCAGACCGCGCGGCGGGGCAAGGCCGAGGTCGCCTCGCCCCATCCGCCTCCTCTGTGATCAGGATATCTCTATGTTACCGACTCGTCTTGCGCCGCCGCAAGAATCCCACAGCCGCCACGCACGCCAGCAGGGCCGACGTCGCCGGCTCGGGGACGATGCGAAGATTGTCCAGCGAGAACGTGATCGGATCGCTGGGAAGGTTCACGTCCTTCGAGAAAAAGTCGATGTAATCCAGGTACGCATAGGTGGTGTTCCGGTAGCCCACTAGTCCGCTGCTGACGGACGTCGTCCCGTTGGAGATGGTCACCTCGTACTTGTGGGCGGCCGGGTCCAGGTCGATCGTGAAGTGGTAGACCGTCCCGGTCACGACGTCCATCGTCGAGGTCACGCCGCTGCCGCCGTTCCGCCATCCCCATTTCAGGGCGCCGCTGACGGGAACCGTCCAGATCCCGTAGCCGTTGTCCCCGCCGAGAGCTATTCCGCGCGCGTTGACGAAAATCAGCTGGTCGCCACTGCCGACGATCTGGCTGACCGGAGTGTCCAGGCGGAAGTCGAAGCTGATGGTGTGCGGGGTGGTCAGCACGACGCCGCCGAAATCGGTGTACTTGCGGCCGACGCAGTCGCCGGAGGTGCTGGTCCCGGCGTCATTGTTGGTCACGCTGAGGTAGTTGCCCCCGCCGTTGAGCGGCGAGGTGTTGATGACCGTGGCGCTGATGTCGGTGTCGCTGGCTTCGCGCCAGGCGGTGGACCAGCCGTCGCCCGCCATGCCGGCGTACTGGTCGGCCTGCGTCGTGCCGTTTCCGCCGGTGAAGTTGGCCACGATATCCGCGCGGGCCGTGCCCGCCATGACCACCAGTGCGATGGTGCCAAACGCCGCTGCCGTGATGCCGTTCGCTCTCATCTTCTCTCTCCTCTGGATAACTCCTGTTTCAAGGATGTCTCTCGCCGAACTCCACATGACTCCGCTCCTTATCAAGATGGGCCTTCCTGTGCCGCTTCCGGCGGGCCCCGCGGCACGTCGAAGGCGGGGGATTACAGGGTGTGCCCGCCGCCAACGGCCGGCCGTCTATTGAATCATGCGACGAAAGCCGCTTACTTGCGTTTGCGGCGAATCAGCGTCAGTACCCCACCGATGGCCAGCAACGCCATCGTCGCCGGCTCGGGGATGATCTGCACGCCGTTCCCGCTTCCGTCGAGGATCAGCGCCGTGTGGTTGACCACGCTCCCGGCGTCGCCCGACAGCCCGGTGACGTACTGCCAGGTCTTTCCGTCGCTCGTGTCGCCCTGGGCGCCCGCGCCGGCTGCGAAGATCCCGAACAGCGTGTCCGCGTCGGCGATGCCGTAATTCAGGCTGTCCACGGCCAGGTTGTAGATCGCCTTGGCTTGCGTGGCGGTCAGCCGCTCGTTCCAGACTGACACGTCGTCCAGCGCGCCGTCCAGGCCGGTCATGTCGGCCGTCGTATCGGACCGGCCGATGCCGCCGATGCGGACGGGGTACGTCCAGGCGTTGAAGGACGAGGAGCTCGATGCGGCGTAGGCGTTCCGGGTAAACGCCAGGGCGTCTCCGCCGTCGATGTAGATCTTGGCGTCGCCGCCGTTGGAACTGTTATTGCTGGCGATGTCCCACGTGATGAGCAGGTGGTGCCACTGGTTGTCCAGCGCTGGCGAACCGGTGGGGAAGTTCAGCCCGTAGTTGTCGTCGGAACCGTTGTTGGTCCGGACGAACAGGCGGATGGAATTGGCCGCCGTGCCCACCGCGTTGTTGGTCGTCAGGATGAACGCCTCGTGGCTGCCGAGGTTCATCGCGCCGAGAATGCCCCCGAGATTCGTGGTGTCTCCGGACTTGATCCAGAGGGAAATGGTTCCCGTGGACCAGCCGTTCGCGGCGCCGGTCTTGGGGAACCCTCCGGTCGTGCAGTCCACCCAGTTCTCCGCCGCGCCGCTGCGGGAAAACTGCAGGGCGTTTCCGACCTGCCCGGCCACGTACATGGGCATCGCCGAGTCCGTCCGGTTGGTGGTCAGCGTTCCGCCGCTGACGCCCGAAACGGAGTTGGCGGGATTCCCGCTCGATTCGTCGAAAGTGAACAGCGAAAGCAACTCTCCCTGGGCCGCGACGGGCATCGCCCCGAGCAGGACCGCCAGTGCGATGACGCCAAACGCCGCTGCCGTGATGCCGTTCGTTCTCATCTTCTCTCTCCTCTGGATAACTCCTGTTTCAAGGATGTCTCTCGCCGAACTCCACATGACTCCGCTCCTTATCAAGATGGGCCTTCCTGTGCCGCTTCCGGCGGGCCCCGCGGCACGTCGAAGGCGGTGATTACGGGGTGTGACCGTCGCCCCTCCCGGCGACGCCTCCGGCACGCGCGCAACTTTCCCGCCAGACGAGACTGCTGGGCAGCACGACCTGCCGCGGCGGGCCGTCGAAACCGCTGATGCGCTCCTGGAGCATCTCGATCGCACGCAGCATCATCTGAGATTCGTGGTTGTCCACGCTGGTCAGCGACGGCTGTAGGTCCTCGCTGATGGCGGTGTTGTCGTACCCGACGATGCTGACGTCCTGCGGAATGCGAATGCCCTGTCGGGCCAGCTCGTAGGCGCCCCCCATCGCAATCCAATCGTCGTTGAAAATGATGGCCGTCGGGACGGAACGGGTGGCGACATACGTGCGGATCGCCTGCTGTCCGCCGCGCAGGCCCTCCGGGACGTTCTGGATGATCCAGCGGGCGTCCGGCTCGATGCCCGCCTCGCGCAAAGCCGTCATATACGCGTCGAGGCGCCGGCTGACCGTCGCATACTCCCGGCGGGTCAGCACCAGGCCGATGGCGGCGTGCCCCAGCGAGAGCAATTGCCCGACGGCGTCGCGAATCCCGGGCGTCGGGTCGCTCAAGACGCAATCGATCCCCGTGCGCTCCGTGGTGTCGTTGATGGCCACCGCGGCAATGGGCTCCTTTGCCAGCCTTTCATAGAACGCCGACGTCCCGTGCCCCAGCATCAGCACGCCGTCCACGCGGTTTTCGCTGATGAACTTCGGCCACATGCCTTCCTCGCCGTCGGGCTTGAGCATGTGGATGTGCAGATGGTTGCCGCGTTCCGCGGCGCCCATTTCCGCCAAGGCGACCATGCGTTCCAGGTGCCCCGGGTTCGGCATGGGGCGATCGCTGGGACGGAGTACCCGCACGACCAGTCCGATGGCATTGGCATGTTTCCGCCGCAGCGGTCTGGGCCGATACCCCAACGCCTCGGCGTACGCGCAGATCTGGGCGGAGCGGTCCTTGCTGACCCCGGGATTGCCCGCCAAGGCCCGGGAAACCGTCCCCAAATCGGCGTTCACCAAAGCGGCGATGTCCCGCAGGGTGACGGGCTTCTTACGGCCTCTTGCTGTCGCCAGGCGCGTATCCATGGAAACCAGTATAACGCAACAGTTGCGCTTGTCAACAGAAACTTATTCCCAACGGAATCTATAGTCCAACCGTTTTGAGAATATGATGCCTATCTTCTTGTTTTGCAATATTTTACGTTGCAATATGAAGAATCCTGGTGGTTCGGGGATTGAAAAATGGCTTCGCAACAAAAACGCCCGTTGTTGCAATTGTTGCGTCCCGGAGGAAATTTCAGTTCGCGCCGGCCCAGCGGAGTTGGCCGTCGGCGACTTCGACGAGCAGGACGTGGAGTTTCCGGGGACCTTGCGGGCCTGCGAGGTCCAGGGCGGCGCGGTAGACGCGCTCGCCGAAGCGGTCCAGCGAGGCCAGTTCGACGCGTTCGGCCTGGGCGATCTGGCGCAGGAGGTACTTGAGCCCGGCCGCCTGCGACTCGGTCAGTCCGTCGGCGGACTGCCGCGCCGCCTCGGCGTCGAAGGCGTCGCCGGCCTGGCGGAGGGCGTCGATCATCTTCCGCACCTGCCGGCCTTGCGGAGAGTCCGGCCCGAGGTCGCGCCGCTCGTATTCGCCGGCGCATCCGCCCAGCAGCCCCGCCGCCAGCACCCAGACGGCGCTATTCCTGATCATAGTGCGGAACATTCGTCGTCCCCACGAAGCTGAGGTTCTGCGCCGGCAGTCGCATGGTCCCGCCTTCCAGGCCGTAGGCGGCCGCGTGACCGTCGGCGCACAGGGCGTCGGTCTTTCCGAGGTGGCGGAAGTGCGACGTCGGCGTCGGAATCCACATGCCGGAAATCGGCTCGAGGAAGGTGCTGTTCTGGAGAATCGGCACGCCCGCCGGGGCCCAGAACATGGCCGAGTCGTTAAACACGAACAGCTCGTGCGGCGCGGTTAGTTCGGAACTCTTCTTGCGGGGCAGGAACTTCCCGTCGGATCCGCGGCGGCTGGCGGCACGCGGGTCCAGGCACCACGCGTTGTATCCGAAGCAGGTGGTCGGCTCGTTCATGCCCGCCTGCGGCACGTAGCTGCCCCACGGCAGCGCCGGGCAGCCCAGCAGTTCGGCCCGGAAGTCGCACGCGGCCATGAACGGGCTGGGTTTCGTGTCGAGCGGGTCGCTGACCTTGCCCCAGAAGTACGTCTTGTCGCCCGGCGTGGGCCAGTTCGAGAGCAGGTACGGCCAGAAGTATTCCCCGTTGTCGGTCAGGTAGAGGTTCATCGCGACGCCCAGGCTGTGCAGGTTCGCCAGGCACTGCGTCTGTCGGGCGAGGTCCTTGGCGGCCGTCAGGCTCGGCAGCAGGATGCTCGTCAGCAGCGCGATGATGGCGATGACCACCAGCAGTTCGATCAAGATGAACGCCGCCTTGTCGCGTCGCGAACCGGGATGTCTTCTCGCCTTGGTCATGGAAAAGGGTTCGCGGGGCCCCGGGTCGGGAACACTCCGAGGCCCCGCGGGAACGAAACTTCGTTCGTCGTCAGCGCCGGCGGCGGCGCACCAGCAGGGCCGCGCCCGCGCCCAGCAGGGCCAGCGTCGTCGGCTCGGGCGTCGGGACGGCGGGCTCGTAGGTGCTGCCCAACTCATCCACCTGGGTGTATCCGTCCCACCAGCCGTCGGACAGCGGGCGCCCGGCCGAACCGAACGACGGCGGGGCGAACCAGTCCGTCCCGTCGCCCGTCGGGTCGCCGGGGTGCGAGAGATCGCCGATGTAATTCCAGTTCGCGTCGAACAGGGCCTCGGTGTAGTCGGCGTACCCGCTCACCCAGTAGCGGATGCTCTCGCCCGTGCCGTAGTAGTCGTCCACGAGCGTGTGTCCGTTGTAAACGAGCTTCTCCACGATGCTGCCGAAGCTGTACTGCGTGCCTTCCAGGCGGATGGACCCGCCCTCGGCCACGATGGAGCTGGCCGATGCGCTGATGGGCGTGTAGGTGAACGTGCTTCCGCTGGCGGCGACGACCGCCTGGAGCATGTCCCAGCCGGTGGCGGCGCCGTTCCAGCGGTAGCCGAACGCGTAGCTGTTCCCGCCGCCGAAGTCCAGGACGCACATGGCCTCGCTGCCGCCCGTGCCCGCCCAGAACTCCGTATCGACCTGGGCGAAGGTGTAGGCCCAACCCGTCGTCGAGAACGCCGCCAACGTCACGAGCATCATCACGAAACCGAACTTCTTCATGGTTGCCTCCAAGCATGCGCCCCTTGGGGACGCGGTGTTAAGGACTGTTTTTCAGGACTCAAGGAACTCACGTAGCCAAATCGAGACGTTTCCCACTCATGTCGCCTGGTTTTGCGAGCACCTCCTGTCACAATTTCCTTGGCCCA
The DNA here is from genome assembly GCA_003485185.1 of Phycisphaerales bacterium. Classification (GTDB taxonomy): domain Bacteria; phylum Planctomycetota; class Phycisphaerae; order SM23-33; family SM23-33; genus UBA12270. The sequence goes on from DNAS01000019.1 coordinate 9,971, forward strand.
ATGAGCGTTGGCGGGCGGGTCCGGGCGCAAGACCACTCCTGCCGGCAACCTGTGGGGAGATGCCCTGGAGCGCGGGCGACAAAGAGCGGTGAGCGAAGCACCGGCCGCCTTGCCGCGAGCGACCT
>DNAS01000019.1:10252-13914 GCA_003485185.1 Phycisphaerales bacterium
AGCAAAAACCCCGGGTCCTCGCGAATCGAGGCGCCGGGGTCCGCACGCAGCATAATGCCGGTCCCGACGGCCGATCACTCGCGAAGGCCATCCAGGTTGGTTGCAGGCAGGTCTTCTGGCTTCCGGGTCTTCCTCTCGCCGCACCTTCCCATCGCGATTCCGCATCGCGACAGTGGCTTTTGCGGCGGTCGTCGCCGGTTACAGCGGCGCGTCCGCGGCCGATTCTCACGGCCTTCCCTGTTGGCCCCGACTCAGACCGGGGCACCTGCAACGCGAACACTGTACCACACCACCACAGCCTGTCAACGTCCAATCGCGGAAAATGGCGCGCGGAGGGAAAAACGGGCGAAAAAGACGGGCGTTTTCAGCCGGCAAGGCGATGTTTGCAAGAGAGTTGCGCCGCCTAAAGAACTTTTTTGAACGCGGCGACCAGGCGGTCCTTGAGCGTCTCCAGGTCGGTCTGGGCGCGGAGCCCTGCCGCCCGGGCGTGCCCGCCCCCGCCGAAGGCCTGCGCGACGGCTGCCACGTCCACGCGGTCGCGGCTGCGAAGGCTCGCGCGGATGCAGTCGGGCATCTCGCTGAGCAGCACGACGGCCTGCACGCTGCCCACGCGGAACGGCTCGTTGACGAGGTTCTCCGTTTCCTCCGGCAGCGCGCCGGTTTCCTCGAAGTCGGCGTCGCGGATCGTCAGGACAGCCAGCCGCCCGCCGCAGTGCCACTCCAGCGAGTCGAGCATCCGCGTCATGAGGCGCATGCGCTCGGGGCGGTCGTTCTGGTAGAGGCGGCGGTAGAGGGCGTCTGGCCGCGCGCCGCGCTCGACGAGCCCCGCGACGGCGCGGAGGGCGCGCGAGTCGGTGCTGGAGAAGCGCAGCCAGCCGGTGTCGGTGAGGATGGCGGCCGCCAGCGCCTCGGCGCAGAGGCGGTCCACCGGCCAGCCCAACTCGCCCAGCAGTTCCCAGACCATCACGCCCGTGGCGGCGGCCGACGTGTCGATCCACCGTGCCGCGCCGAGATCGTCGCGCGTGGCGTGGTGGTCGAGGACGAGCAGCTTGGCCCCGATTTGTCCAATCGCGCCGCTCAGCGCGTCGAGCTGGGCGGTCGCGCAGGTGTCCAGGATCGCGACGGCGTCGGCGTCGGCCGCCAGCGCATCGAACTCCGCCGGCGGCGCGGGCGGGTCCGACCCGAACAGCCAGGCGTACTGCGCCGGCAGACGGTCGGACAGGACGGCCCGCGCCTGCTTGCCCGCGGCGCGGGCGGCGCGGGTCATGGCCGCGGCGCAACCGAGCGTGTCGCCGTCCGGGCGGGCGTGGCAGACGAACACCAACCGCCCCGCCGCCGCCAGGCGCGTCGCGACGACCGCGCGGGACTCATCCGCAGATTTCGCGCACACGTTGCACGTCCCTTTCGATCTGCGCCCGCAGCGCGTCCAGGCCGTCGAACCGCTCCTGGTCGCGCAGCCGCCGCACGAACTCCAGCGCCAGGCGCCGGTCGTAGAGGTTCAACTCGCGGTTGGCCGCGTCGGCAGAGACGTCCAGAAGGAACGCCTCGATGGTCCTCGGCGAGGGCCCGAAGGTCGGCTTGTTTCCGATGCTGATGGCGGCAGGATGGACGCGATCGCCGACGGCGGCGCGCCCCGCGTAGACCCCGTCGGGCGGGACAATCTGCCCGTCCACCTCCAGGTTGGCCGTCGGAAACCGCAGCAGGCGCCCCTGCCCCGCGCCGGCGACCACGCGCCCGTACAGCGTGAAGGGGCGCCCCAGGCACCGCGCGGCGTCCTCGACGCGCCCGGCGGAAATCAGCCCGCGGATCAGCGAGCTGGAGACGCGCTGCGGCCTGCCGTCGAGTTCCATCGCCACCGGATCGACCGTATGCACCTCGAAACCCGCGTGGCGCCCCGCGTCGCGCAGCGTGGCGAGGTTCCCCTGCCGCCGGCAGCCGAAGCAGAAATCCCGCCCCTCGACGATGTGCCGCGGCGCGAACCGGCGAAGGATCACGGCGTCGAGGAACTCTTCCGGCGTCTGGCTGAGCAGCGCGTCGTCGGCCGTTACGAAGACCACGCGGTCGGCCCCGGCCTGCACCAGCAGTTGCGCCTTGGGCTCCGGCGGGGTGAGGCGCTGCGGCACGTCGTTCGGGCGCAGCACCAGGTCGGGCGGCGGCTCGAACGTCATCGCCACCACCGGCGCGCCCAGTTCGTCGGCCAGCTCGCGGCAACACCCGAGGATCCGCCGGTGCCCCACGTGCACGCCGTCGAAGTTGCCGATGGTCAGCACTCCGCCTTGCAGCGTCGGCGGGACGTTCCGGAGGCCCTGGATGGAGTGTTCGTCCAACGTCATCGTCTTTCCACGTTCGCCCGCCTGGGAATTCGCCCGGTCATGCGTGCAGCTTGTCCCGCAGGTCGGTCAGGAACGCCTGGAGCACCTTGACGGGAATCGGGTCCAGCGCCGGCTCGAGCGCCTTTCCGGTCACAAAGTCGCTGACGGCCTCCAGGCCCAGCGGCCCGAACTTCTTCAGCTCCGCGGCGTGCTTCTCCGCCCGGGCCAGGTTGCTCTGCGACATGTCCAGGCAGTAGTTGACCACGAAGTGGTGCAAATCCGCAGCCGAGAGGTTCTCCCGGCGCTCCAGCGGAGGCGGCTCGGCGCCGCCGGTCTCCTGGAGCAGCTTCTCCTCCTGCTCCAGCAAATTGTGGATCTTCTCCTTGCGGGCGCGCTCCTCCGCCTCGTCGATGGGGGCCAGGTCCAGCACCTCCTCCTCGGAGACGGGCGCGGGGATGTAGCTGCTGTGCCCGCAATGGGGGCACTTGCCGCGTTTGCCCGCTGCCGCGTCGGGGGCCTGCACCTGCTTGTGACAATGCTCGCACTGGAAGGTAATGGTCATGGTTTCACTCCCCTTACTGACCAGACGTTTCGGGCGCTGCCCGTCGAATTCCGCGTAGAACACCTGCTGCCAGGGGCCCAGGTCCAGCCGCCCGGCCGTGATGTGCATCGCCGAGACCAGCACCATGCCCTCCGAAATCCCGCTGCGGGCGACGACGTCCTCGACCCGGTCGGTAATCCTGATATACTCCCGGTGTCGGCGGGTGTGGAACGTGAGGTGCTCGGTCTGCGATTTCATGCCCCCTATGATAGCAGCGCCGGCGGCGTGGGCAACCGTTCACCCCCTGACTTGACGCCGAAAACGCCGGCGGGAAATGCCAATGAGAAACGTCGGACAACTCGTCAGCGCGCGGCTGCTGCCCCAGGTCGGCAGGCCGTCGCAGTACGTCGGGCTGGAGATCAACCGCCGCTGCGGCAACGCGCAAACGGCGGAAGTTTCCGTCGCGCTGGCGTTCCCCGACACCTACGCCATCGGCATCAGCCACCTCGGCAGCCAGGTGCTCTACCGCACGCTCAACGACCTGCCCGGCGTGGCCTGCGACCGCGCCTACTGCCCCCTGCCGGACGCCGAGGCCGTCCTCCGCGCCGAGGCCATCCCGCTGTTCGGATGGGAAAGCCGCTGCGCGCTGGGCGACTTCGACGTGCTGGGCTTCTCCCTGCCGTACGAGCTGTGCGTGACCAACGTGCTGACGATGCTGGACCTGTCGGGCGTTCCGCTGCGCTCGGCCGAGCGCGGTGAGGGACACCCGCTCGTCGTCGGCGGCGATGCGCTGGCCGACAGCCCGGAAC
>DNAS01000019.1:14099-14293 GCA_003485185.1 Phycisphaerales bacterium
CGCCAGGCGCGCCCCCCTGCCGCGCGAGCGGACGCTCCTGGAGGCCGCCCGCACCATCGAAGGCGCGTACGTGCCGCGGTTCTACCAGCCGCAACGGCGCGACGACGGCGCGACGGAGCTTCGCCCCCTGCGCCCCGACGTGCCGGGCGCGATCCGCCGGGCCTGCGTGCGGAACCTCGCCGACTCGCCGCCGC
>DNAS01000019.1:14554-15226 GCA_003485185.1 Phycisphaerales bacterium
CTCGCCGCCGCCCGACAGGCCGTCGCCGCCACCGGCTACGACGAAATCTCCCTGCTGAGCCTCTCGACCAGCGACTACCCGCGCCTCGACGAGTTGATCGAGCGCCTCAACGCGGAGTTCGCGCCGCGGCACGTGTCGATCTCGCTGCCGAGCCTGCGGGTGGACAGCCAGCTGCGGCTGCTGCCGGCGCTGACCTCGACCGTCCGCAAGGGCGGGCTGACCATCGCGGCTGAGGCGGGCTCCGAACGCCTCCGCCGCGCGATCCGCAAGGGAATCACCGAGACCGACATGCTCGCCGGCGTGCGCGAGGCCTACCGCGCGGGCTGGCGGAAGGTGAAGGTCTACTTCATGGCCGGCCTGCCGGGCGAGACGCCCGACGACATCGACGAGATCTTCCGCCTCTGCCTGCGCCTCTCCGACGCCCGCAGGGAGGTGGACGGCCAGCGCGGCGCGATCGGCGCGAGCGTGTCGTGGTTCGTGCCCAAGCCACACACGCCCATGCAGTGGTGCCCGATGCGCGACGCGGAGTATTTTTTCTCCGTGCGCAGCCGCCTGCGCGAGCTGTCGCGCCGCTCGCCGGTGACCTTCCGCTTCCACTGGATCGAGCGGAGCGTGCTGGAAGGCGTGATCGCGCGGGGCGACCGGCGCCTGGCCGACGCCATCGAGGCCGCC
>DNAS01000019.1:15376-15667 GCA_003485185.1 Phycisphaerales bacterium
TGGCCGACGCCATCGAGGCCGCCTGGCGCGCCGGCGCGCGCCTGGACGCCTGGGACGAGCATTTCCGCACCGAGCGCTGGACCGGCGCGTTCGAGCAGACGGGCGTGGACGCGGCGTTTTTCGGCCGGCGGGAGATTCCCGAGTCCGAGCCGCTGCCCTGGGCGCACATCGTCTGCCACCGGGGCCGCGACGTCCTGCTCCGCGAGTATCACCAGATGCGCGAGACGCTCGCCGCCGAAGGCTAGCGTCCTTCCCAAACAAAATCGCACGTTGGGTGCCACCCTCAAGCGT
>DNAS01000019.1:15844-22703 GCA_003485185.1 Phycisphaerales bacterium
GGGTGCCACCCTCAAGCGTCATGTGCTTGAGGGTGTCGGCACGGCCAAGCAGACAGCGCTTGGCCGATGGCACCCCTTGCCGTGGCGCCCGGCGAGGCGTTGACAGCCCGCGCCGCCCGCGCGACAATGCGCTGGCCATGGCAGAACCCCATCCCCCGCCGCCGGTGAAGCTGATCTGCGGGCTGCTCGCCGCATCGGACGAGCGGCTCACCGAGGCCCGCACGATGCTGGCAGAGGCGTTCGGGCCGATCGACCTGACCGGCGAGGTGATGGATTTCCCGTTCACCGACTATTACGACGCCCAGATGGGCAGCCCGCTGCTGCGGCAGTTCGTGGCGTTTGAAAAGCTCGTGCCGCCGGAATCGCTGGTGGAGGCGAAGCTTGCGACCAACGAGCTGGAGCGCCGCCTGGCGGCGCGGCAGGCGGGCGGGCCGCCCCGGCCGGTCAACCTCGACCCGGGCTACCTGGAAAGCGGAAAGCTCATTCTGGCGAGCATGAAGAACTTCTCGCACCGGGTGTACCTGTCCGGCGGGGTCTACGCCGAGGTGACGCTGATGTTCCGCCACGGACGGTGGCGGGCGCTGGAATGGACCTTTCCGGACTACGCCTCCGGGCGGTACGATGCGTTCCTGACCGCCGCGCGGACGCGCATGCGGCGGCAGTGGAAAACAGCAACGGAATGCACCGCGGAGCCCGCAGAGGGCGCGGAGAATCCGGGAGAAGAAAAATGAACAGCCCTGCGGATCGGTTTCCGCGCTTGCCGTCGATGGATGCCGTTTTCCGGCGTCCCGACGGAGGGAATCGAACTGCCGAGGCAACGCGGAGAATCGGCAACTGATTGTGATTTGCCTTTCTCTGCGTCCTCCGCGTTCTCCGCGGTAAAAGGTTTTGGGAGTTTCGTTGAAACAGGAGTCCACGACATGATCCTCTGGGCGGCGCTGGGCGCTTTGGCCCTTTCGTTCGGCATCTCGCTGCTGGCGACGCCCCTGTCGCGGCGCGTGGCGTTCCGCTTCGGCATGATCGACATGCCGCAGCGGCACAAGGCGCACGCGCAGCCGACGCCGTTGCTGGGCGGGTGCGCGGTCTTCGCGGCGATCCTGGGCCCGGCGCTGCTGGTGACGGCCGTCGCGAGAATCTGGGCGGCCACCCAGATTCCCGCGTGGCTTCCCCCGGTCCTGAAGCAGCACATCCCCGGCGCGGCCGAGAAGGCGCCGTTCGCGCTGGGCGTGCTGGCGGCGGCGGCCGTCCTGCACGTGCTGGGCATCATCGACGACCGCAAGGCCCTCGGCCCGCTGGTCAAGCTCGCCGTGCAGGTGGCCGTGTGCACGGCCGTGACGCTCGTCTGCGACCTGCGCGTGCTGACGGTCGCCGGCGAACCGCTCAGCGCGATCCTGACGGTGCTCTGGCTGGTGACGATCACCAACGCGTTCAACTTCCTGGACAACATGGACGGTCTGTCGGCCGGCGTGGCGGTGATCGTCTGCGCCGCCCTGCTCAGCGCGTCGGTGGGCGTGGGGCAGTTGTTCGTGCCGGCCTGGCTGTGCCTGATGCTCGGGGCGCTGCTGGGCTTCCTGGTCTACAACTTCCCCCCCGCCAGCACGTTCCTGGGCGACGCCGGGTCGCTGGTCATCGGCTTCCTGCTGGGCGTGCTGTCGGTCCGCACCACGTACGTCCAGCCGGGGCAGGAATACTGGTCCTACGGCGTGTTCGTGCCGCTGGTGTTGATGGCCGTGCCGCTCTATGACACCGTCAGCGTGGTGCTGCTCCGCCTGCGCGACCGCAAGAACCCCATGGTGGGCGACCGGCGGCACTTCTCGCACCGACTGGTGCGGCGCGGGATGAGCCAGCGCAGGGCGGTCCTGACGATCTACCTGTGCACGGGCGCGACGGCGATCTCCGCCGTCCTGCTGCCGCACGTGCGGAGCGTGACGGCGGCCGTGATGATCTTCGCCCAGACGCTGGCGGTGCTGGCGCTGGTGGCGCTGCTGGAAAGCGGCGACGGAAAGGCATGACCCCTCCGATCGGCCAGAGCGACGCGCGCGGGCGTTCCCCGTCGGTGGGGGCGGGGCTTCAGACCGTTGCGGCCGTCGGGCTCCTGGCGATCGCCGCCGCGCGATGCCTGGTCAGCGAGGTTCCCTTCCGCTCGGCGCAGTTCCCCGATCTCGGCGAGTTGTCGCGCGTCTCGTTCGCGGTGGCGATCCTTTCCGTCGCGACGCTCTGGGCGCTGGGCGGCGCGCTGGCCGGCACGCTGCGCGTCCGCGGCGCCGCGCTGGCCGTGATGATCCTCGCGTTCGCCGCCTGGGCGCTGGCGGCGGCGTGGAACGCCTCCGACCGGCGCAGCGCGCTGGACGGCTGGCTGGAGCAGGCCACGCTCCTGCTGGCGGGCTGGCTGGCGCTGCAACTGTTCTCCGAGCCCCGCCGCTGGCGGCTGCTGCTGGCCGTGCTGGCCGGCGCGCTGGTGCTGGCGAGCGTCAAGAGCCTCTGGCAGGTCGCCGTGGAGATTCCCGAACGGATCCGCGATTTCGACCTGCACCGCGCCGAACGCCTGGCGCAGTTCGGGGCGATCGAGGGATCCATCGAGGCGCAACTCTTCGAGAACCGCCTGCGCGACCCGACGCCGACGGGTTATTTCGCGGCGCTGGCGAACCTGTTCGCCTCGGCGCTGCTGGTGCTGACGGCGGCGACGGCGGGACTGGCTGCGGACCGGATCGCCGTCGCGCGGTCCCGGCGCCGCACGGGCGACGCCTCGCGCGAGCCCTGGCAGATCGACACCGCGCTGCTGTCGGGCGTGCTGCTGGCAGCGGCGGCGCTGGCGGGCGCCGTCGTGCTCGTGCTGACGCGCAGCCGGGGAGGCATCCTCGCCGGCTCCGTGGCGTTCGCGGCGGCAGTGATCGTCGTTCCGCTGCGCCGCCGCCTGGCGGCGCACTGGCGGCGATGGCTGCTCGTCGTGGCGACTGCGTTCCTGGCGGGCGTCGCAGCCGTCGTCGCCTACGGGATCCGCTTCGACCGCCTGCCGACGAAGACGATGACCTTCCGCTGGTACTACTGGACGGCCTCCGCCGAGATCGTGCGGGAGAATCCGCTGCTGGGGGCGGGCCCGGCCAACTTCGACAGCGCGTACCTTCGCCACCGCCGTCCCGCGGCTGAGGAAGCCGTCAAGATGCCCCACAACGTGCTGGCCCACGCGCCGGCGCAGTTCGGGATTCCCGGCGGGGCGCTGTACCTGGCGATCCTCGTGTGGATGCTGGCGGCTGCGGTCCGCCCGCGCGGGCCGCAACTCGACGAACCGCCCGCGCCACGCGGGGCCCGAAGCATCTGGGCGGCACTCGGCGTGGTATTGGCGGCGGCGTTGTTCGCTCGGCTGGTGCTGGCCAGGACGATGATCGACGCGAACCTCGCCGTCCTCGACGCGCTGCTGCCGGCCGTGGTGCTGGCCGCGGGGCTGGCGCTGGGCGCGTGGGCGGCGGGACTGCTCGGCCCCGACGGCACGCCGCGAGGCGAACTGGCCCGGGCGATCCTCGCCTGCGGGCTGGGCGCGTTCGTCCTGCACAACATGGTGGAGTTCGGCCTGTGGGCCCCGGCCACCGCGATGCTGTTCTGGCTGGGCGCCGGGGCGTGCGCGGCGCAGGGGCCGGGACGAAGCTGGCTCCTGACGCGATGGCGCTGGCCGGTCGTGCTGGCGGCGCTGGCGGCGGCTGTCGCAGCCGGGGCGGTGCTGGCTCGCCCCGTCTGCGCGCGGAGCCTGCTGACCCTCCAGGCCCGCGAACCCGACAGCCCCCTGCCGGCGGCGGAGCGATTCCGCCTGGCAGAGCAGGCCGCGCGGTCCGACCCGCTGGATCCCCTCTCGGCCATGGACGCCGCGAAGCTCGCGCTGGAGGCAGCCGCCGATCCCGCCCGCCGGGCTGCGATGGTCGGGCGGGCGGTCTTCTGGGCCCGCGAGGCGACGCAGCGGGATCCGCTCGACTTCGCCACTCACCGCCTGCTGTCCGAGGTGTTGTTCGCCGCCGGCGACCCGGCCTTCCTGGACGCGCTGGCCCGCGCCGTCGAACTCAACCCCCAGGACATGCGCCTGCGGATGGACTACGCCGAACGCCTCCTGGAACGTGGGCAGAAGGCCCAGGCCGCCGACCAGCTCCGCCGCGTGAGGGACACCAACGACCGCCAGCGGCAGGCGATTCCCGACGCCATGCAGCAGCTCCAGCCGAACGAACTGGCGCGATTGCGACGCCTGGCCGACCGGGCGGGCCTGCCCTGAACGGGCCGAGGCGATCGTCCCCTCAGGATTTCCCCTTCTCGCTGCGGTACTGGATGACCTGGACCTTCTCCATCGTCACCAGCCCTTCGCGGACGATCTCGTCCAGCAGCGGAAGCAGCGGCGCGAGCTTCTCGTCGGTGTCCACGATCTCGATGACCATCGGCAGGTCCTCGCTGAGGCGCAGCACCTTGGCCGCGTGCAGCCGGCTGTTGGCGCCGTAGCCCATGACGCCGCGCAGCACCGTCGCGCCGGCGATGTTCAGCTCGCGGGCCTTCAGGACGATGTGCTCGTAGAGCGGCCTGCCGTCGTGCCGGTCGCTCTCGCCGACGAGGATTCGCAGCAGCGTGGCTTGCCCGGAAAGTTTCATCGCGTCGTCTCCCTGCGTTCCGCGCGGCCAGAGGGCCCCGGCGGAAACGCCGTCATTTCCATATTCCCAGCAGCGCCCGCCCGGCGAACAGGCCCGCGAAGACCAGCGCGATCCCCAGCGCGCACGAGCCAGCCACGTTCGCCGCCGCCCAGGCGTACTGGCGGTCCTGGACCAGTTGCACCGTCTCCAGGCTGAACGTGCTGAACGTCGTGAACGCCCCCAGCACGCCGATCAGCAGCCCGATGCGCAGATTTTCCGAAACGATCCGCTCGGAAAACACCGCCGCCAGCAGCCCGATGACGAACGAGCCGAGCAGGTTGACCGCGAGCGTCCCCCAGGGCAACACGCCCCCGGCAAGGCGCTGCACCAGCCCGCCCAGGCCGTACCGCGCCAGCGCCCCGATCGCCCCGCCGATCGCTATGCAAAGAAGTTTCATCGTCTCTCCGGTGTTCGGGGCGTCACCACCGGGCTTCGTGGAACGGCCCCATGCCGTCGTCCTTGGGCTTGGGTTTCGGCAGCGTGCCGAGGACGGACTCCGCCAGGCGCAGGTCGCCCGGGGTGGTGATCTTGACGTTCCGCGGGTCGCCCGTCACCACGCTGACGGGGTGCCCGAGGCGCTCGACGAGCTGGGCGTCGTCGGTGGCGTCGGTGACGGGCCCCGCGTAGGCCCGCACGAGCAGCTCGCGCCGGAAGACCTGCGGCGTCTGCGCCTCCCAGAGCCCCTCGCGCGGAAGCGTCTGGTCGATCATGCCCGCACCGGAGACCTTCTTGAGCGTGCCGTGCAGCGGATAGGCGAGGATGGCCGCGCCGGTCTTCCCGGCCTCGGCGAACACCGCGTCGATCCACAGCGCCGAGACGCACGGGCGGACGGCGTCGTGGACGGCCACCAGCTCCGCCTCGTCCGAGACCCGCGCCAGGGCGTTGCGGACGGAATCGGCCCGCGTGGCCCCGCCCGTCACCACCGTCACGCCCATGAAGCCCAGCGCCCCGCCGAACCGGGTGCGGATTTCCTCCTCGTCGGCGGCCGAGACGACCAGGAGGGTCTGGACCACGTCGTCGCGCCCGGTGAAGGCCTCCAGCGTGCGGAGAAAGACCGGCTGACCGGCGATCCTCTGGAAAATCTTGTTCGCCTTGCCACCGAAGCGTTTGCCCGACCCGGCCGCGGGCACGATGACCGAAACTTTCGCCATGGGTTCTCCCTGGGCGCCAGGCCCGCGGCCATCATACCCCCCGCCGGCGGGCCCGGCAACTCGCAGACGGGCGCGGCGGCGGTAAAGACCGCTCGTGAAACAAATCACGATGCCGCGGAATCCGTCTGCACCCCCTTTACACGCTCGGCGCGGAGGGATATCATTCGCCTTTTCCGCGCCGAACCCCAGCAGGAGCGCCCCCGTGAGCCGCCCCGAGGAATCGAGCAAACCCGGATGCCCCGGCAGTTGTCCGGCCTGCCCCGAAGGCGGGCAAGACGCCCCCCCGTGCAAGGAGGGCGCGTTGTCCGGCTGGCGGCTGGCGGCGATGGCTGTCCTGGCGTTCCTCCTGCCGCTGGCACTGGCGGTGGTCGGCGCGGTGCTCGGCGGAAGCGACGAGGTCCGCCAGCTCGCCGGCGCGGCGATCGGACTGGCGGTCGGCGTGGCGATTGCCGTGATCGGTGCCCGCTGGATCCGACGGGCAGCGAAGGAGAATCCATGAGTGCGATGACCGATACCCTCCCGGGCAGCGGGACGTTTGCCCGGGGCGTCCACCCCCCCGAGCGCAAGGGCCTGTCCGGCCCGAAGGCGATCGAGGTTCTGCCCACCCCCAAGCAGGTGTCCATTCCGCTGCTTCAGCACACCGGCGCGCCCTGCGAACCGACGGTCAAGCCGCGCGACGCCGTCACGGTGGGGCAGGTCGTCGGAACGTCGCAGGCGTTCATCTCCGCGCCGGTCCACGCGTCGGTGGCGGGCGTGGTGCAGATGGGCTCGGTGGCCACCCTGCCCAACGGGCGGCACGTCAAGACCGTGCCCATCAAGACCGAGGGCGAGCAACTGGAAGGCGCCGCCCTGCTGGCCGACGTGTTCGGCGGCGACTGGCCCACGCAGGGCCTGCACGCGCACGATCCCAAGGCCATTACCCAGGCCGTCCGCGACGCCGGCATCGTGGGCCTGGGCGGCGCGGCCTTTCCCACCAGCGTGAAGTTCGCCCGCAAGGAAGACAAGCCCGTCGACGTGCTTCTGGTCAACGGCTGCGAGTGCGAGCCG
>DNAS01000019.1:22847-22988 GCA_003485185.1 Phycisphaerales bacterium
AACGGCTGCGAGTGCGAGCCGTACCTGACGGCGGACTACCGCCTGATGATGGAACACCCCGCGCCGATCGTCACGGGCGCGTTGCTGGCGGCCCATGCGGCCGGGGCCAAGCGCGTCGTCATCGCCATCGAGGACAACAAG
>DNAS01000190.1:0-186 GCA_003485185.1 Phycisphaerales bacterium
GGGCGAGCGTTATGTTCCCGGCCGGGGCGTGCATCAACGCGGCGATATGCTATTCCCCCTCCGCGCGCGTGGTCAAACCACGCACTTTACTACAGAGGGGGGAAAGAAGGAGAAAAAGGTATTCCCGTTTTTTCTTGTTCGGGCTTCGGCTCCGCAGCCTGCCAAAAGCTTTCCCAATTCTCACGG
>DNAS01000190.1:324-46467 GCA_003485185.1 Phycisphaerales bacterium
ATTCTCACGGGTGATGCCGTTCGCCAGGCCGAACGGGTCGCGGTCGGATTCACCTCGCACCCATTCGCAAAAGGCCCGCATCTCCTCCAGAGTTCCATCCTTCGCCAGCCGATCCAATGTCTCCATTTCCTTGATCGCTGTCGGGCGGGCCAGATTCAACATGTCCAATTCCGTCAGAACCTTTTGCTGCCCGATGGCTCCCTCTAGTTGGATTCGCTGGTTCAACACAAAAGGGGCGTCCCCGATGAAATGGAAATGCGTGATCAGCTCCGCGATTCCTTGCCCAACCGGACGATCGCTCCCCAGAAGCGAAAGATATCTCCGGCAGGAAAGTCGATCCCCGATCGTCACAGCCGACGCGGATTTCGTCATGCTCTCGATACGAGGAAAGAAATACAGGAGAGCCGCATGCCTTATGAACATCATAGGTTCGGGATCGGGTAGATTCAACATGGCCGACAAGCTCTCTTTTTGATCCATGTTGCATCGCTTCAACGCATCCAGCATGCGTTTTCGGACAGCTGAATCGTATAACGTCACGGCAGAGCATTCCCCGACCTTCTTGCAGTATTCGATAAAAAGCGAAACTTTTCCCTCGGCCCAGGCGTTCTCCGCTTTCAACATCCACGGCACTGCGTTTTTAGGGTCTACTTCGATCAGTTTGTCCGCCAGCGTTCCTGTTGCCACTCTGTCATTTTGCGAGATCAGTATCCGCAGGACGAGGGCCCTGGCGGCATAACGCTTTGCCTCGTTCCCTTCCAGCTTGGTTTGCGACAACACGTCGAGGATGTCGAGCATTTTCTTACGGAACGAATCGCGCCGGGCCGGATCTTCCGAAGCTGCGTAATACATGGCCTCCGCCGCCCCAAGCAACTCGCTACCGGACCATCCCTTCATATTCGGCGTATCGACCGGCATTCTTCCCGCAATGCCAGCCCATGACTTGGCTGGCAATGTTCCAGGCTGTTCGGCCTGCACGGGTACAGCAAGTCCAATCGCTACCAGATAAAGAACAACATGGCGATAATGTTCCAGAACCATATTATCCCTTTCGCTTAAAATCATTTATACATATCTATTTTGCGTTGAATGTCTAATCGCCAAAGTCGTACCACACAACACCTTGATTGTCTCGCGATAGTCCCTTTCGAACAGGATCGAACTCTCTCCCCTTTCCCTGCTCTACACGTTGTCTTGCATTTTCCCCAGGATCTGCACCTATCTTCCTCCCCATGGTTTTCATGGTCGTTAATGTGACTCGAAGCAAGGATTTTTGCAAGTCCCGTAATTGTTCTTCTGGAGTCGGTAATCGGATAGAATCTTCCCAAGTCCCCCCTCGCTCATATTGGTATTCGCTAATGTACCAATTTTTTTCTGGCTCTATACCCGATAATGTACACCATCCATTCTTGAAAGAAGCGATGCGGCATGGAGCGTCAGGGCATTCACACTTAGCTTTCCATGCCAGTGTTAAAAGTATAGTTTGATAAACCACCCACCGCTCTTTTACATTCTTATGCGTCAATAGACTTCTTCCTAGATCGACTGATAGTTGCACATTTGACAAATGTGGAATCTTCAATGGTATAGCGTTTATCGAATCCCATATTTGCTTTAAAATATCGTCCGGTTCTTTTCCCAAATCAGTCAGAATAGTATCTATATTCATTCTCGCCTCGTAGCGTTCTATCCAATAGCAGCCTTCTTTATAGTGAAACTCCCACAGAAATGCCCCTATTTGGTTAAATTTCAACGACCCAATCCCTTCAGGTTCCGCGTCAAGATGCTTGTATTCGAGATTGCCAGAAGGGTCCATCGAATCCATGGGAGCAGATGTAACATATTCATATAAACTCATTCCATCCACATATCCTAGCGGATCCCAGGTAATCCATCTTCCCAGCGTCGGGTGGTAGTAGCGGCGGTTGCCGTAGTAGAGGCCGGTTTCGGGGTCCAGCTTGTGGCCGGTGTAAAGCACCACGTTCTTCCGCGAGTTGGCCCAGGCGATTTCCTGCGACCAGTCGGCGTTGTAGATCGTCACTTTTCCGTAGGCGTCGTACACGTACCGCTCGGCGACGTTGCCGGAAGTGTCGATCAGCGCCGTCACGTTGAAATTGGCGTCGTTCGTGTAGTACAACGTCTCGATGTCCTGTCCGTCGCAGTTCTCGTCCCGCCAGCGCAGCGCCGGCGAATGGACGTACCGGCCGTCCCACACGTATTGCACCTGCGCGTTGGCTGAGCCGTTCTTCCTTTCCTCGAGCACCTGCCAATTGCCGTTGTCATAGTAGTCGAACGTGTCGCCCCCGACAATCCTGCGGTTCCGGAAATGCCGGCCGTCGTAGCGGTACGTCGCAATCAGCGTGTCGTCGCCGCCCGGCTCGAACTGCCCGTCCCCGTCGTCCTCGTACACCCTTGCCAAACGGTTCCATGCATCGTAGACCATATGAAGACGCGTCGTCTCCGCGCCGGCCTTTGGGCCGCTCGTCATGTTCCCGGCTGCGTCGTGCACCGGGTCGATCCAGCTCGCCCCGGTGGTTTCGCCGATGGCCGTGATCTCGTTGGCCGCGTTGTGCGCCCGCGTCTGGGCCAGCGTTTCGCTGCCGGAGGTTTTTTCGACGTACGCCGACCAGTCGCCCAACTGGTTGAGCGTGTAGTCGCGCTCGAGCGTCGGGCTCGCCGGCGCCGAGTAGCTCGGGTGCGTGCCGCTCAGCGTCCCGCGGTCCACGTTCGTCAGACGGTCCAGGCCGTCGTACGTGTAGTGCTCGTCCAGCGCCGCCGACTGCTGGCGGGCCTCGTAGTTCTCGCGCCACGTGCGGTTGGAGTTGCGGTCGTAGCCGTAACGGAACCGGTCCTTGACGGCCGGCGAATCGTTCGACCAGTTCTGGTCCGTCACGCGCCCGAAGCGGTCCCACCCGCCGTACGTGCCGGCCGTGCCGTACGACAGGTTCAGCCCGCCCGTCACGCTGGGATGCGCCGCCTTCACGATCACGCCCGCTCCCAGGTACGTGTACTGAACGTACTTCGTCGTCCCCGACCCGTCGTCGGCGACGTTGTCGATGCGGCTCAGCACGGACCCCACGCCGCTCGCCGGGTAATTATAATACACCTCGCGCCCGGCCGGGTAGGTGATCTTGTCCAGCCGGATGTACGTCGTCGGGCTGCTGTCGGACTCGTAGGCGTACTGCACCGACGGCGTGTCGTCGCCGCCCTCGCCGTCGTCGTCCACCGCCCCCGCGTGGGCCTGGTAGCTCCGGCTGACCGCGCCCCAATCGTCGTAGTGGCGCTTGACCTCGTTGACCACGTTGCCGCCCGAGGCCGCGTCGTAGCTGGTGACCTTGAACGCCCTGCCGCGATCGTCGTACGCCCGCCCGATCCGCAGCACGGCCGTGTCCACGCCCGTCCCGGCCGTCGTGACCGCGTCGGACGTCAGCCGCCCCAGGTCGTCGTAGCCGAACGTGCGGACGCTGCCGCGCTGGTCCTTGCGCGTGTGCGTGTTGCCGTCGGCCAGGTAGGTCAGCTCCACCCGGTCGTAGTTCGTGTCGCCGCCGTCGGACAGCGCCTGGCCGGCGACAGCAGCGGTCCGGTGTTGAAGCAGCAGTCCTCGAAAAGGTAAACAAAGTCGTATCCGACTTCGGGCAGGATCGGTCCATAGAGCGTCATGTAGAAGTCGGAAAGATATTCCAGCATCTCCTCCAGCAGGCCCGGATCGTCATACGCCAGGTAGCTCAATTGCTCCACGCCCATCCAGTCGCGCGGCAGGCCGTATAGGCTGGCGCCCATGAAGGTGATGACGTGCTCGCGCCGCTTGAGGGCTGCGGCCTTCTTTCGCCACTTCGGAGCGCGGCGGCGCGGATCGTGCGGGTCGAGACATCGCCGCATGGCGTCCCACGACTGCCGCGTGGGCTTGAGGGGGTACTCCAGGTGCTCGGGAATGCTGCTGCCCCGCTTGGAGTGCTTGACCACCCCGCCGAGGGGATCGCGCACGATGCGGTAGTCGTCGGTCTCCTCCAGCACGGTCGGTTTGTCGTCCGTCAGCGGGAAGGGATTGGCCAGGCCCTGGGCGTCCCACAGGCCCGCCTCCCATTCTGGGTCCATTTCCGGAAGCTGCGGGCCGCTATCGCCACGGAGCGATCGCACCGTCGTACAGCCCTCCTGGCGCCATCGCTCCTTTGTCTCGGGCCATGTCCCGAAGAACCAGCACGGCACACGCCGGCAGGGAGTGTAGGACATCACTGCGTTGAATCGCTCGCGGAGGCTCATGCCGTCAACCATCAAGGGGGCCTTCCTCAGCCTGCTGCGGGTCGGACGGTACGGCTTCCGCAACGGCGTCGGCGACGCTCTGGTGATCCACCACCCGCCCGTCGTCCAGAACGTTCCTCTGAAGCAACTTCAGACGTTGTACGAACTTCCGCAAGTCGATGACCGTGCCGATAAAGAACCAGATGGTGGTGATGACGCCGACTACGATAAGCAGGATCACGTTGGTCCACAGAAAGAAGTCGGCCCACGCGGAGTTGGACCACCGTGAGATCAACATGTTCCACAGCATGGCGACGAAGAAGAACGCAAGTTGGAGTAAGGTCCACCCGAGTGCGGCCCACGCCACGAGTCTGTCCCAGCGATTGAATCGCTTGTCGATGCTCAGGATCGCTCGCCAGCCGGTCAGAATCTTGGTCTCGCGCTGCTCCTCCGGGGGCAGAAGCCGGCGGTACTCGCCGCGGTGGAGCATTCGCTGGATGTTGAAGGGGCGGCGGCACGTCGCCAGCGAAACCCCCATGTAGCTTGCCAGGGAGGTGATCATGGTCAGGAAGGCCAATTCGCGGCCGGTGATGGGAAACCGCGTGGGGCTCCACTCCCAAGCGACGAAGGGCAGGGCGCGCGAAAGGCCCTCCAAGCTCGTCCGGAAGGCGTCCAGCAATCCTGGCGCGTGCTGGAGGAGCCAAGGGTAGATGGGGCGCTCCCAGTACCCTTGGAGCAGGAAGCTCGCGCCTGCAAGGCCGGTGCCGACGATCATGGCGCTCCATGCACCGGCGGCGGTGCCCCGTTTCCAGTACAGGCCCCCGAGGATCACCGCCCCGGCGCCTCCCATGTAGATCGCACCGGTCAGCGAGAAGAACATGAGAATGTACTGGACCTGGCTGAAGAAGAAGCTGAAGAAGAACGCGAACACCGCCACGGCCGCAATGGACAACCGCAACAGCCAAATCTGCTGACGGGGCGTGAAAGGCTTCTTGCGGAAGGGGAGCACCACGTCCTGAACGAGGATGCTGCCCCAGGAGTGGAGGTAGGTGGTGTCGGTGCTGACCATCAGGAACACCATCAGGGCGTAGAATGCGCCTGTGACTCCGATGGGCAGGAAGTGCTTGATGGCGACCGGGACGAGCATTTGGTTGCGGATGGTCTCGGTGGTGGCCGGGTTGTCGAGATGGATGCGCGTGGTCAGCTCGTCCCGGACCTGCTGAGCGCCGGCGGCGAAGTCGGGGTGGTTCATGAAGGTGTAGGCCGCCACCGCCAGGAGCACGACTACCAGGCCCCCCAGGCCGGTTCGCCACGTGCCCAGTATGCGGGCCATCTTCTGCTCGTGGGCGTTGAGGGCTGCCGCGTTGTATGCCGCCGTTCCCTGCCACGACCCGGCCGAGTAGAAGTTGGCGAAGATGCCCGACAAGATGAAGAAGACGTTGAAGTCCGTCATGCCCGACATGTCCAGGGGATTCAGCAGGCTCTTGCCGGGCGGCTGGTTCGAGAGCGCTTCGGCAATCTGCCCCCAGTCAAAGAGCATCAGGATCGCCGCCACGAGGATGGCATAGACCACGTAGCTGAACAGGCCCTGAGCGCAGTCGGTGACCATGGTGGTGATCTGTCCGCCCGTCAGGACGACCACCAGCGCCACTGCCAGCGCCGCGGCCATCAGAAGAGCAAAAGTGGAGATATGCAAGCCGCCTAACGCCATTACCTGCGGCAGCCCGCCGTAGTGCAGAAGGAAGCGAGCGCCGACGGCAGGAAAGATGGCGTAGTTGAGCACGCCCGACACGTAGCACAACAGCCCGGCGAACACGCGGAATCGCCGCGAGTAGCGTATCTCCAGGAACTGGGCCAACGTCATGGCTCGAGTCTCGCGGAAGCGGTAGGCCACGAATCCCGTCAGCGCGATAATCATCCCGACCGGGAAGGTGAGAATCTGCCAGAAGCCGATGGCGAAGCCCGAATGGTACAGCATCTCGAAGACGGCGATGACGCTGATGAGGCCCATCCCGGCCTCCCCCGCCGCAACGGTCAACAGGTATCGTCCCGCGACACGTCCGCCGGTCAGGAAATCCGCCACGCCCTTGACGTATCGCTGCGTGTAGATGCCGATGCCCGCCACGATCAGGAGGGGGATGACGACGATCAGCCAGTCCAGCCAAGCCATCTACGTTACTCCTTACGGTCCGCCCGCCACTGCGCGGATCTCAGGCAAAGTCCTTGCCAATGCAGATGCCGGTGGGAGCGGCTGTCTGCTCATGCGAACCAACCCAGTCCTCGCGTGGGCGACCGTCGGGCCAGCGCGAACCGTCCGGGCAAGGTGGCGGAGCAATATCACGCCACAGGCCAGGATCCTCGGTCACCAGCATTTCTTCCCGGCCCGCGGAACCGGGGATGACGCGGAAACTCCGCGCCGGCAACTGTTTTCCCTCCACCGTCACCGTTTGGGCGCCACGGTTCACCCACACATGCGTGCCGTCGGAATAGCGCGTGCGGGACAGGGAACCATCGATATCGATACTCTCGATAAACTCGTACTGGAGCCACTCCATGTCGCGCACCAGTGTCCGGTAGGCGAAGGCGTGCATGTCGTCCCACTGCGGTTGAGGCCCGCGGTGCTCCTCCTTGGGCTGGCTTCCGATGACCGCTTCTTTAAGAAGCTGCGCCCAAGGATCTTGCTGGCCTTGGACCAGGCAGCTGCTGCCATAACAGATAATGCCATGGAAGATGACCGTCTGGAGGGGCACGGCCTCGTCAGCCATGCCGCGGGCGGTCAGTTCGGCCCCGCCCAGCAACGCATCGCCGACCTCCAGCGCCACAATCCGGGACACGTAGTCCGTCTGGTCCAGGACGCAGGCGTTGATCGACTCCACTCGGGCGGCACCGAAGTACTTGTTGCAGTCATCCAAGTACTCGCGGATGGCGTTGAGATAACCGCGGCGCGTCAACGCATGCCGCGGATCATAGCAGCGGAAAGTGACGCCGTACATGAAGTCGGTATACATGCCGCCATCGATCCCGAAGTCCCTGAGACGCTGGAAATTGCGCCGCACGAACTGCGAGCGGATGGCCGCCGGACAGTTGGCGAAGCTGTCGCCGTTCGGGCCGGTGCCCTCGTAGACGATGCCGCCGTCCCGGTTGCGCATGCAGGTGTCCATATGGAAATCGAGCGACGAGCGTGCGTTGACGCGCCAATCGATATGCCAAGACGTGCGGTAACCGATCTCCTTAAGGCTGGCCACTAGTTTCCTTCCTCCCGCTTCACCGCCGACTTGGGGTTCCAGCGGGAAGACCGTGGGGCAATCGCCATCGTGGCCGCCATAGTTCAAGCCGACGAGTTGGACGACGACCTTCTCGATGCCGGCCTTCTTCCAGCGGCGGAACTCGGCGTCGAGTTGGTCGGTCGTCATATACACGTCGAGGATGCCTTTGCCGTCGGGATTCGGGTTGTTGTAGAGGCCGAACCGTTTCAGCGCCAGCATCGGCAACGCGCGGAATGCTCCCACGAAATACGCTGTCTCCGGGGACTTCACCGCCTTCTGTCGCAACGTCGGCACTCCTCCCCGGTCCAGGAGATATTGCCGGTAGATGCGGCCAATCGTCGCGTAATTCACGTCCGCGCCGTTGAAGAAATGGAACACCAATCGCCGCTCCTCATCCACGCGGGTATCGTGGGAATGTTCCCGGTAATGGAAGCGCCCGTGCACACCGCAATGCCGCGCCGCGCCGCGATTGACCGCCGTGACAATCGCCGCGTCAGCATCGCCGAAACCGAACGGCACATACGCGGCGTAGCCGGCCTGGCCGACAATCGTTCCCCAGACCGGATACGCGATCAGATCGCGCCAGTCCGCCTGCTGACCGTACGTCATGCCGGCATAAAGTTGCGGTGCTTTCGGATCCGGTGGCGCGTCGCCGACAAAGTGCGAGTAGGCGCACGGTGTATCCGCCCGGATCGCTTTGGCCATGCGCGCTTGCCGGTCGGCCCGGTCGGCAAAATACCGGAGGCATCCGCCAAAGTGCGGCAACACCATGTAGCCCTCCCCGCCAGCGGACCGGCCCCCGAACATCGGGAAACAATCGAGGCTGATGACCTGAGTGTGTTTCTCGCCGAACAGATCCCAGCCGCTTTCCGGTATCTCGACGACGAGTTCCTCGCCGCACAGTTCAAAACGCACGTCGAATCCGAGATCGAGCCGCGTGAATTGCGCTCGCAACGTGACTGTCGTTTCGGTGCGCGGGCCGACCGTGATGGCGCACGTGGCCTGCGGGTTGGCCAGGAACATGTTCCTGTCGTCGAGCTTGGCTTTCGCGGTCGTGTACCACCGGTAATGCTGGTTACCGATGTCGAACACCTGCAACTCGAAGCCGTGCCCCGGCGTGGACCACGTTGCCCCACAGCGCAGATCGGTTACGTGGAGGGCCAAGTCAGCCAGGTCGATGCGAACGCTCAGTATGTTGTTGCGCAGCTCTATCATGGGACTATCAGTTTCCTCTCTGAACTGTTGCGGTTTCAAGTTATCCGCCCACGGCGCCCAGTTCTCTTCTGGCTTGGCGGCAACGCTCCAGCGTGGCGCGGAGTTGACTGCGGGTCAGGCCGTCTTTGCTTCTTACGCCAGCTTCCTTTCCATCATAACCGAGCGGAATATAATAGTTGTCTAACGCATCGGCGACGGATTCCACCTCTTGCCAAGCTGCCTCCGCTTCGCGCTTGGCACCACAACGGAACGCTTCGTGATACGCGAGCAACTCGCTCGTCAACCGCATCACGTCAAGGCCGTAGCGCAAGAGCCGGCGGTCTTCGCCCAACCGCGTGGTGTATACCGACGCTCGGACGAATTCAACCGCTTCGGGATTGAGCGCCCGGTTGGGCGGCACGGAAGGTTCGGCCGCAGTTCGTGCCCGTTCGCCGGCCTGAGCTTGCCGCAGCAGAATCATGGCCTCCTCCAATAGGCGCACCGCGTCCCTGCCTTGCGCGATCGCGTCAGCGACAGAACTGAAGTGGGCGTCGATCGCCAGCGGCGCGGGCGGTCTCCGACCGTCCCACATCATCAACCGCGACAGCACACTGTCGACAGCCCACGATCGCCATTGGCTGATCATCTGCCACGCTTTCTCGATGCGCTCGTAAACCTGGCGCATGACCGGCGCGTGCGGACCGTAGTAGCCGTGGAAGTATTCCCGCAGGAATTCCGCGACATCCGTGCGAGGATCCCATGCCAGTTGGGCGTACAAGCTTTGCGTCAGCGCCCGCATGGCCCAATTAACCAGCGGGACGTGCATGTAGGTGATCCCGCGCACGCCCAGGCCGACGTAGAACGGAATGTCGTGCGCGATGCGGGTGGTGAACAGCAGCGGCAGGTCTTCGAATTTCGAGACGTTGTAATACTCGCCGATCCTCAACGGCTGGACCGGCTGCGCGCGGAGCCGTCCTTCCAGAGCTTGACGATAGCGGGTATTGGTCGGGCATTGCGCGTCGGCGAAGTCGTGCCGGTAACAACGGTTGATCGGGTAGAACGTACACAAGTCGCCAGCCTCGATGAGGTTCTGCGGCGTCGCGCCGGCGGGCGGCTGGAGCGTGTCGTTGCCTTCATAGCCGTTCGTGGTCAATGTGACCTCGTGATCCAACCGGCCGGCAGTACGCTCCTGCGCGAGCGCGTGTCGCAACTGGCTCAGGAAATGAAGAGCCCGATCCGTGCTATTGCCGAGGGCACGACACGCGGGACAGCAACACGTGCTGCCCCATGTATCGAACCCCCAAATCGCGAGTCGGTCGGCCTCGCGCAAGTCGCCCATCAACAACGCAACCAGTTCATCGGCGACAAAACGCACCAATTCGGGCCGGCAGACACAAAACTGCGTATTGAGCGCCTCGTCCTTGCGGTACCGGCCGCTGGCGGGAAGGCCGTACCAATCAGGGTGTTCTTCCCACAGTGTGCGGCCCGATGGCAGCGGGCGGTCGGGAGCGAGCATGGCTTCGAAAATGTGCCCCACGGCGCACAGTGTCATTCCGAGTTTGCGTGCCAACGCGGTGGTGTTCAGGCGGCAGCCGCACAAATTCAACCGGTTTCGAGCCATCCACAGCAGGAGTTCGGCCGATTCCTTGGACACACCCTCGAAGTCGAAGCCCCGACCCAACGGCATTAGCGACCCGGAAACGACGGTCTGGCGTGGCAGGACCAATTCCCGCCGACGAACCGGAACCGTCTCGCCCAGCAATCCGGGCGCGTACCATCGCCAGCCCTGCATACGCAGAAACTCATAGGCGCCGTACAACAGACCGGCGCGGCTCTGACCGTAAATGCGCAGTCCGCGAACCGACGGTTCGAGACGGAACCCATCGGCGGCGCCCAACCCAGCCTCCAAGCCAAGCTCCACATGAAAGGCATCCGCCGGCGGCCGTTCGTCAATCAACACCTCGGCATCTTCGAGAGTCCGCAGCAGATGCTCTTTCAACTCCACCGCCGCAAACGCCAACGTGCAGCGCGCGCCTCGTTCCGGCTCGCGGCGAAAATCAATCTGCCGTTCTTCGCCAGCCCACAAGCCCGCGCGCAACTTGGCGTCGGCGAACGGAACTGTAATGGAAATCCGAGTTATCATCTATTGAAGCAAATTCGCCAACCACTGGCCGTCCTGCCAAAACGGTTGCTTCGGCTTGCCCAGCGTCGCCCACATCAACACGCGGACGCGACCCTCGCCAAATTTCTTTTCCATCACCAGTGGCACCGCGCTCACTTGCCGGGCGTCCTGGGCGGCGGCCCCGGCAAGAACATACTCGTACTGGGACTGTTTGGAAACCGGCATGAACGTATCCGGTCCATCCTTGCCCACGACCGGCAGGCATTCCGCCAGTGGGCTGCTGAAGTAGCCGCCGCGGCCCAGCGTGCGCGCGCCGCCGAGAATCATGAGCTTGCCGCCCGCCCGCACGTATTCTCGCAATCGCAGGCAGGTTTCCCAGCCGAGTTCTCGCACGTCCCAGTCATAGAGCACGACCCATTCGGTTTGGCCGAGCGCGTCCGGCTTCAGCCGCTTCTGGACGGTCTCCCAAGTCTTCGCGTTGAAGGGCACGACCTTGAAGATCGTTTCCGCCTTCCAGCCGTTCGCCGGCAGCCCGTCCAAACCGCCCGCAAGTACCACCGCTTCGCCGGCGAGGATCGTCGCCGTTTTCGCCGGCGCTTTGACCGGCGCTTGGGCCGGCACTTCCTGCATCTCAATGACGCCGGACACCTTCACGTCGGTGAACCGGAGAATAGCTTCGTTGGCAATCGCCAAGGGGATGTTGAGCACGGCGGTCGGTTCGCCATGCGTGCCCGTAAAACCGATCACGCGAAAATCGCGCACCAGCGCCGCCACGGCCGCGCGGTGTTCCGCCGCCAGTCGGTACACCTCTTTGCCGTCGAACCAGATCACCAACCCGTCCGCGCCACCGACTTGGAGTTCGACGCGCACGGGGGTTCGCGCCGCGATGGGTGGCATGTGCATTCCGTTATCCACGAATCGCTTCTTGCTCGGAGCATCCTCGAACATGCCAAAGTCGCCTCCGCCGTCGGGATAGATATTCAGCGACAGCCGGCTGGACGTGCCAATCAGCCAGAGATTCAGCCGGTCTTGGTGGATGGGTCGCGCAAACCAAGCCAGAAACGAGACCTTCATCGGCGTCTGGCGCGCGTCCACGAGCACGCCCCACCCCGGCCGCGCCGGATTGCGAAACTCCGTGCCGACGTTGCCGGATTTTCGGCAACCAGCCCAGAACTTGTCGCCCATCTTCTCGATGGTGTACGGGTTGTACCAGCCCAGGCTCGCCACCGCTTCCCAGACCGTCCCGCGATTCATGTCGCCATCGTTGAAATCGTCGTTGACGACAGCTACTTCCGCCGCGCGCAAGCTCCCGCAGAACAACAACAGCAGCCAGACCACTTTCATTTTTGCAACTAGACTGATGGGAAGTTGTTTTTGGGGTTCATGGATCATAGGGAGTCCTACCGGGGGTTATCCGCTCTGGTGCCAGACTTGGCCATCAGTTCTTTCCCACAGGCAACCTCATAGACAGCGAGAATGTTTTCGAGCGGGGTGTCATTGGTAATGGTGTTGCACGGCGCAAAAATATAGCCGCCGCCTTTTCCGATCACGTTTATGCGGTGTTCAGCTTCGCGTCGGCAATCTTCCACAGAGCCAAAGGTCATCGTATGTTGCAGGGAAAGCATGCCGCAAAAGGTGATGCGGTCTCCGAAATCCCGTTTGAGCGATTCCGGTTCCATGCCCTCGGCCTCGGGTTGGCAGGCGTCCTGAATGTCCAGCCCTACGTCATCGATCAGGATAGGCAGCAGTTGGCGGATCGAACCGCACGAATGCATCATGCAAACTGCGTGGTATTTGTGAGCCAGGTCTACAAAACGTCGCAACCGCGGAACAAAGAACTTCTTAAAGAAGGCGGGCGGGAAAAGCGGTCCCCGCTGGTGGCCGCAATCCTCACCGATCCACAACATCTCAATCTGTCCTTTCCCAGCTTCCAGACCGCGCCGGCAAAATTCCAAAGCATATTCCAGGTGCTTGTCAATCATGGCGACGGTTACTTCGTCTTCCGTCATGATTTCGCACAGAATATTCTCCAAGCCGCGGCCACGAGCGCCTAATCCGTTCACGATGTCAACCAACCCCGGTGTGCCAAAAACCCTGACAAAGGGAAGCTGGGCTTTTAACATTTCCGGAAACCCGGAAAAATCATAGTCATCCGGATCGCATTCCGGGTGAAACCGTTTGACATCGTCCAAGGACTGAATCCAAGCCAAGGGCAATGACTGGGTATCCTGGTAATAACCGCTGGGCAACGACGGCTGCGTGGAAGCATCCGCCGATGATGTGGTCGTCCAAGCGTTACGGCGAGGCGGCCATATCTGGTGGAGATCAACCTCCAACACCTGCTCGATATCGCTGGTTCCGAAATGTCGTTGGAAATGATCGGTCAGACGAATGTCAACTTCGGGAACAACCGACAGCATAATGGGCGGACGGTCCGGTTGTTTGTGCGCCACTGTTTTTTTGAAACGCTCCTGTGGGGTCATGTGCTTTCCCATTCAATCCCCACCGGATTCTCTTCTTGATTGAAGGGCACGCGCCACTTGTTCATCAGTGACTCCCTGCAATGTTCACGGTGGTGGAACCGACTGGTACGGCGAACCGGACGAACTGCTCGTCGCCGAAGCGGACCGGCGTGGAGACGACGGCCTTGTCGGCGGCCTGGACTTGCGCCGTCCCCCATGCCTTGGGCCACCACGCGACGACCTCGGCGGTCTTATCGGCCTTGACGCTGAGGGAAACGCGCCGCGCCTGCTCGTCTACGGAGCCGGTGATGTGTCCGCCGAGTGTCGAAGGCAGGATGAACTGGGTGGCAATACCGGCTGCCGAGACGAACCCACCCGGCGTCTGCGTCACGACGGTCGCGCAAAGCCGTTTGGGCGCAAGTTGCGGGACGACGTACTCAAAGCGCGACTTGCCGGGAATGGACGACGCGCACGCGCGCGAACCGAACAGCTCGTTCCAGTTCGCCGGTGGCGGATTGCCCTTGGGGTACTTCGCGTAGTCGCGCCGCACGTACTGCCAGACGAACGTGCGCTTCGCCGGGTCCAGGCCCATCGTCTCCAGATCCACGCTGACGGTGTAATCCTCGACCCTGGTCTTGTGACTGGTCAGATTGACCATGTACGCCGCGCTGGCGGCAAGAATGCTGGACGGGTATATGCCGGCTACGCGCAGCGTATACGCTTCCACCGGCGAAACGCGGTCCAGCCACCAAGCCGGTTGCAGGCCGACGTCGGCCCATTGGCTGCCGCGGATTTCAAAGGACGCATGATCAACGGCGATGTGATACTTGGTCAGAGCCGTGTGATCATACCCGCCGCCAACCGCGGGAAAGCTCTTATCCACCGGTTGCACGTTGCAGGGGCCGACCATCAGGCCTGCACCCAAGACCCGGTCCAGGTAGGGGGTTTCGTTGAAATCGCCGGCCGTGCGATTCGCCTCGCCACAGCTCCAACGCAAGGGGACGGTCACGCTGCCCGGCAGTTCATACAGCTTGCACATCATGGCACGATCGGCCGGGACGTACCAATCCGGCCAATTCTGCGGCGAACCGATGCTGGCCTCGTAGTAGCCGACATCCACATAAGGCTGACCGGTGAAGGCATTCAGCCAGATCATCCGGTTGCGTTTGTGCAATTCTGCCTGGAGGCGTTTGATGAAGCCCAACTGCTCTCCGAGGGTTGCGATATGGCCGGTGCGCCAGTCCGGCGTGATCATGCCGACGCCGAAATCGAGATAGCACAGATCCAACCCGTAGTAGTCTCCGGAACGCAACAGCCCTTCGGTCACATAATCCCAGTAGGCGCGGCTGTAATTCGCATTGACATAGGATTGGCCGTACCATGCCTTCGCGGGCTTCCCATCCCTGCCGATCCTTACAAACTCCGGATGCTCCTTGATCGTTTTGCCTTCTTTGTAAATATCGATGATGAAATCGTAGGTGTTCGCCAACAGATTCGGATTGAGTTTCCGCAATGTATCGTAGGTCTTCTTGACCTCAATCGCCTTGGTCCGATACGTGATCACACCGGGCCGATTATCATGCGGCTGTTGGATTTCCTCGTCGTCACCCACCGGGAAGTCGGGCCACCGGCGATCCAGCGTCGCCCACGCCGACAGAACCAGTTCATCCGGTCGCCAGAGAGCCTGAATCTCCTTGCCGGCGGTTTTCTCACGCGATTTGACGGCGGCTGGACCGTCGCCCATCATGGTGTTGGGGATTATTCCGGCGTAGCCAGCGATCTTGGCGACCCGGGGCGACGCCGGCGTCCGTTCGGCGGCGTATTCCGGCAAGCTCATGTATTCGCGGTGGAACTTCACGTGATCCCCGCGGAACATGTGATAACGTAACTCCGCCGAGTACGACTTGTCCTTGTACGCCGGGTCGCCGATGAACAACTGGCAGAATCCCATGTCCCAACCGAACGGCGTCCAGTAGCTCGTCGCCAACGCCTGCGGGAACACCCATGCGTCATTTTCCTTGTAAAGATACTCGCCGATACCGGTGCCCTTCGTCAGATTCACCAGCGCGAACTGTGCGCGGCCCTCCCCAGAGATGAACCAGGCGCGCTGGATCGAGCGGTCGGTAATCTTGCTGGCCGGCCAGTACGCATGTGTGTCGCCTTGCGTGCCGATGACGAAGATGCGGTTGTAGAACGACGGCTGGCGGTAGGTTTCATCAAACAGCGTGCGCGAGGTGACCTTCAGAAGGGTCTTCTCGGGGACTGAGCCGGTGATCTCCAGGCGCCGGCACAACAGGCGGGTTTCGCCCTGTACCTTCTCCAGGAAATACTTCTTTCGCAGCACAACGCCCGGCAGGTTCGGATTGACGCACTCCATGACCAGGCTAGTACCGTCGGCGGACACGCTGCGGACTTGGTCCAGGCGCTCGTCCGTCGACAGGTCGGACGTCTGGGTCTGCGCTTGGTAGAGGAAGTAACTGTTGACCGCGATCAGGTCGCCAGTCATGCGATCCCAGATGGCGATGATGCGGCCGTGCTTGGGCTCCACGGCACCGGCAATCTGGTCGGAGGCAACGTACCAGACGCCGTTGAGACGGCCGATCCCGCGGAAATCGGTCGGCGGCAGCGACACGTTGGCGCTGCCGGCATTAGCCAGCAGGTAGCTAAGCTTCTCGAGAATCGCGCGGTCGATCTGCGCCCGCAGTTGCATGGCGTTCCAGTCGCTGATGGGAGACAGTTCCTTGGGCGCCGTTCGGACCACCACGTCGGTTTGGGCCAAGGATTTTCGGACAGCGCGCTCCAGCTCGGGAATGCCGGTCCGGTCTTTGACCTCCGCTGGCACCTCGGCACCGAACGCCAGTTGCGCTCGGGCCTCGCACGCGAAATTGGCCAAGGCCGCCCGGGCCTTGACCAGGTATTCCTGGTTCAGTTGGTTCTCTTCCTGAACGGCTTTCAGCTCGGGCATCGGCCCCCCCATGATCAGCCGGGCAAACTGCTCCGGACGCTGAAAGCCGGTGCTGGCGTAGTTCAGTCCGGACAGCGCCAGCGTTCCCCCGGCACGCCGGTCTCTGCCCACGCGGAAGCCCCACACGTCCCCGACCGCTGGCGTTGCCTTCAGGTCGCGGCAGGGCATCGCCATCTCGACGAACCACGAATCGGGCGTCCTGCTCACCGCGATCGCATGCGTGCCGTTCCATTTCTGGTCGGCGCGGCCGCTCTCATGGAGAATGTCACTGTGGGCCCCCAGAATGTTGATTCCGATCTGGATATTGGGAAACTCTTGGTGCTTCGGACCCAGGAGGACCTCGATGTGATCGTCCGCAAAGACGTCCCGGTTGTCTCCGCCGGCCGGATCGGGCTTGGCATCGACCTTGAGCCGGGACAGATCCGCTTCCCACATCCGCGCCAGCAGGTAGATGTTCTTGTCGTCGCGGCACAGCTTGACCTCGGTCTGCGGCGAGGCGTACTCGTCGGTCTTGGTGTACGTCAGGAAGCCGGAGATCGCTGGGAGCTTCTTCCACACCGCGTCGTCCGGTCTGCCATCCACGGTCGGCGGGGTGTCGGTCTGATAGCAGTAGTACTGCCGGACGTCCGGCTCCTTGATGACGCCGAACCCCCCTGCCTCAAGCGTCGCGGCGTCCTCGACCGACGAGAGCGGCGCCTGCGGAACCGGGATGGCCTTGAGCTCCTCGTACAGCACCGCGTCGCTGATGCGCACATCGTCAATCAGCGCTCCGGCCGGTGCCCCGCCCTTATGACTGTTTCCCAGCACGATGGGCTCGGTGATCGTCGGCAGGTCCATCGGCGGCTCAAACGTTCGATCCGCAGCCAACTTCCCGTCGATGAAAATCCGCACCTGCGTCGGCATCCACGTAACGACTAGGTGGCGCCAGACGTCCTTCTTCCACACGACGCCCAGGCCCGCCTCGGTCGGGTTCAAGCGGACGCTGGCGTTGTAGTTCCTGAACCGGCCATCCTTGCCGCGCACGGCAATCTGAAACGAAATGTGGGGCAGGTAGTGCATCGCGCCGTAGTTGCAGTATTGAAGACAGATCTCTCCGTCCTGTCCGCCCTTGCCCAGCGGGACGGAGAGGAACTTCCGGTGGATGTCGGTCCGGTTCGTGTCTGCGGCCTCCGCCGTGTAGGAGGTCTTGACCCACATCTCGATCGTTCCGCGCCGGCTGTCGAAGTTTACCGGCGCGTAGCGCACCATCGCCTTGGCGTTGGGCTCGCTGTAGCCGGCGTCCAACGCACGGCCCGGCGCCACGCCTTGAAACGACCGCCCCGCCGCCAGCGCCGATAACTGCATCTGAACCGCATCGGCTTTGGGTTCCCCATACAGGCTGTGGTCGGCGTCCAGTGAGGCGTCGAAGTGGTTCAAGAACAGCACGCGCCCCGGCGCCCAGCTTGTCAGACACAACGCCAGCACCATGGTGACGAGAGGCCTGTTCATCTTGTTCTCCTGACGAGTTCCAGAAGGAGTTTTCTCCAACGCTCGGAGGAGAAGTAGTCGGCCGGTTGTACCTGGCCCATGCCCGACAGTCCCATCGCCACGATTTCGCCTCGGCCCACGGGCATTCGCGCCGCAAGCATCTCGCCGTCCAGACCAAGCAGGATCTCGCCCGCTTCGGGTTTCCATGTCTGTGCATAAGTTGACTCCGGCAGAAGGGCCGCCCACTCTTGCCTGGGACCGGCGGCGCCGCCCATGTCCCGCGGGGCCAGCAGCGACGGCTTGAGCGGCGCCAAGCGGCACAGTGGGCTTGTGTCCCAGTTGCCGGCGCGGGTCGTCGTGCCGCCCAACATCACCAGCCTCCCGCCGGCTGCGAAGTAATCCTTCAACGCGAATCGCTGGAACGACGTCAGCAACGACAGGTCGGCGTTGTTGCAGAGGATCGTACCGCAGGACAACAGATCCTCGTAGGAGGTTGGTCCGCCGCCAATGCCGGCGCCGAAACCGGTCTCTTCAAAGCCTTCCTTCACCGTGAAACCCGCCGCTTCGAGGCTTTCCTTGATCCGCATGTCCAGCGCGAACGGCCCGTGGAGAATCCAAACCCGTTTGTCGGCGTCGGCAGCCAGTTTGATCTCGGCCGGCTTGGGAAACTGCGGGTTCTTCTCGCGCGGCCGGGCGCGCCACATTGGTGGTCCGCCAAGGTAACTGACGTTCTCCGGATATTTCGCGCCGCCGAGAAATTCCGCGATGACTAAATCCGGCCCGGCGCCTTTGAGCATGGCGGAGAATCCGATCGGGGGCATAATCCCGGCCGGCAACGGGACGGTAAACTTGCCGGGCTTGAGAGCGGTGAGTTTGACGGGCGCGATCTTGCCGGTTTGCGCTTGGCGAAGCGTGCCTTCGAGTTCGAAGACCGCATCGGGCTTTTCGCTGCCGATTTCCATGTCGATGGCGGTCTCGTCTTTGTTCAGCTTCGCCGCGGCCCACGCTTGGTCGTTGAACGCCACGAGCGACGTGGGCAACACGCGGCAGAGGAGGGCGGATTCCGTGCGCCACTTCCCGCCCGGAGCGAGGCTGACGCGTTCCATGAACCATTCACAGGTGAAAGCCGGGCTAGCGAAGTAGTGCATTTTGAGAAAGTCCCAGTCCTGCATGAAGATCACGGCTTGACCGGTGCTGGGATCTATCTTGCCGTTCCAAGGCGCGGTCGAGTCGGGATGCGGATTCCAGCCAAAGCCAAGCGGCCAGTCTGGAAAGTGCTCTTCGGAACTGACTTCTTGTTGCTTCGGAATTGTCCGATAGCGCATGACACCGGTGGCATAGGGCCAGAGGTCCACGTTTTTCTTTGCATTTTTGCCCAGTTCGAGAACGTTCTGTACCCACAGCGCGAAGACCTTGTCCTTGGAAGTCGGGTTTTCGAGCTGATGCATGACGCGCAGCCCGGCCTCGCCGTCGCGCAGCCGGTAGGTCTTGTGAATAACCACGCCACTCGACTTCGGGAATTTATTGTCCCGGTAGGTCACGGTGCATTCGAGCGCCACTTCGCCGGCTGGGGCGGCGACCGGTTTACAGTCGTAGGGCGCACTCCAGAGCGCGCCCGGCCACGGGTCGCCGGCCTCGTGATCGATGAACAAGCCTTCGCCCTTGGGATCGCGCACCAGCGACTGCGGGAAGCGCTTGTCCACGAAGCTGACAACGCGCCCGCCGAGCGCCGGCGCGATTTCTGCGTGGACCTTGTCGTTCTCCAGCACCCACCGGTCACCAACCTGCTTGCACTCCGCACCGTGAGCGGCCCGGGTCAACAAGAGACAAACAACCACTATCGAAAGCCGAGGGGCGTTTTTCATTGGCCTATCCTTTCACGCTGCATTGAAGGACCACGACGCTCCAGATACGCACTGCATCAGGAAGCTCCAGACGCACGCCCCGGGCGCGCGGAGTGAGTTTCACCGGCTTCATGTCGTCGGGATTCCAAGGGTCGAGCAGCCACGCGGCCGTCGGCGTTTCGCTGCCGTCAAGGTCCATGTCAATCACCACGCTCTTCACCGCCTCGCGGACCAGGCAGCGCGTGTCGTCAATGCTGTTGGCGCGGTCCGGCACCGGCGGGTTGATGAAGTGCATCAGGTAGTCGCGCCGGCCCGGCGACGGTTCGAGGAAGGTCACGTAGTTCTCCCACTCGAGCGGCGCGGAGCTGGTCACGGTCATCCGGTTCGATGGGTTCGGAACCGGGTACTGATCGGCGCACAGAATCCCGCTGAAGCGCGTGACGAACCGCGACATGCGGATCGTGAAGTCGGTGTTGAAGAAGCCGCCGAACGTCTTGGCTTGCGCCGCGAAGATATAGACCGACTCGTAAAGGTAGTCGTCGGGCCTCATGCCGGGGCCGCGAATGATCTGAAGGAAGCCGCCCCAGGCCCGGACCTTCCGCGATTCATGGGCGATGAACTCCGCGTACTTTTTCCACGGATTGTATTCATGGGTCGTGACGGTGTGCCCCTTGATGGTCTCGTTCATGAACATGCCGCCGTCCTGGGCGATGGCCGGCAACGTGGCCGGCAGATCGAGCATGCTCAGCGTGTTGCAGCCCATCTCGAAGTCCGGGAACTCCGCTTTCACCTTTTTCCGGTACCGCTGGATGTTGGAGGCCCATGTGTAATCGTAATCTTTTTCGGTGGCCGGCTCTTTGCCGTCGAGGGTGAGGCCCGGTCCTTCGATCATCCGCCCTGAAGGAAACAACGTAAAGTCGCCGTCGAAGCGGATGCCGGCCCATCCGAACATCTTCAGCGATTCGATCGTCGAACGCGCCGAAGTGTCCACGACTTCCGGCCGACCGGTGTTCAGGCAGACGTAGCCCCAGTAGTAGGGCTGGTTGGCTTTCTTGATGTAATCGCTGTCGTAGTGCGCGAACTTCTCGACGTCGTAGCTGCCCAGCGGCCGGCCGGTCTCGGCGTGATACAGCACCAGCTCCGGGTGCTGCTGCGCCCAGCGGAAGCCGTCCCGGCCGTCGGCGACGTAGCCCTTGGCGTACGCGAACGCGCCCACGCCGCAGCGCTTCATCGCCTCGCCGGCGCGCTTGAAGCGATCCATGCGGCCCATCCAATACCCGGCGCCGCCCAGCCACACGTCCGTCTTCGGCGCCAGCCCCTGGAAATCGTCCGGCGCCCAAAAGATGTATTCCATCCAACTGATGTAGCAATCCCGGGCCGCCTCCGCGTTTTGATCAATCCCGGCCAGCGGGATGTGCTGGAACATCGCCAGATACCCGCCGCGCGGGCTGCCGTAGATGCCGATGCGGTTGTAACTCTTGCTCACCGCTGCCGCCCGGTCGCGGGCCGCGATCACTTTTCCGCCGTCGAGCAACTCGAGATCGAACCGGTAGCCGCCTTCTTCCGTCAACGCCGGCAACGTGACGTTCACCATCTGCCCGATCCTCTGCTCGAACGGCGGCGGTCTCACTCCCAGCACTAGGGGCACGGCCCGGGGATTCAGCAGTCGGGCGGCCTCCACTTCGGTGGTGGCGACGATCTTCGACTCGCCGATGTCTTTGCTCTGGCGCACGCGCACGGTCAGCTTTTTCGACTCGGCGGCGGTCCACACCAGCGGCACGCTCAACACCGGCGCCATGCCGGGTTTGTACACCACCTTGTCGGCCTTCAGTTCTCCGAGCCATGCGGCCTGCGGCAGTTTCTCGTAGCTGAGGCTCTTGAGCGCCAGCTTCTCCAGCGACGCCGGCTGCGCATGCGCGTCAGGCGAGTTGCGGAAATACTCCCCTTCCTGCCAGCCGACGGAAATCTGAACTTCCGTGGGCTGGATCAGCGCGAACTCCACCGTGATCGGCAGTTGCCCGTTGGCGTCGTGCTGGAACGCACGCGCCCGTTTCTCGAAGAGCGGAGGCGGAGGCGGAAACGGTCTGCCCTTGGCGTCCGTCTTGCCCTTGCGCGGATCCGGTCCGTGGATGGCCAACACGATCTCGTAGCCCATGTTCTGCAATGGCTGCGGCAGGACGGTCGCCGTCACCCGGTAGACGCCCGGTTCGAGTTGAAGCGGCGTCTTGAATTCCTCGAGCAGATTGCCCTCTCGCGAACCGCCTGGGACGTCGATGCGCATCGTGCCGGCCTTGAAACCCGCGCCCGTGGCCGGCACCCAGTCCTTCGCCGCCGGCGGCGGGACGCTCTCGTCCTCGATGCCGTACTTGGCGCTCAGATAATTCACGACGGCCTGACGCTCGTCGGCGCTGAGCGCGGTCCTGTACACGAGCAATTCCGCCAAATCCATCTCGCACGCCCACATGCCGTTGCCGGCGGCGCCTACGGTGACGCCGCGTTCGATGCCGTTGGGGCCGGGGCCCACGGGGTCCCGCGCGACCACCACGCCGTTGACCGCGTAGAACGAATTCGAGCCGTCCGCCAACCCGTCGAGCAAACCGAAGCCGTCAAGGAACGCCGACTTGCTGGCCTGCGGCGACTGCGCCCTGCCGCAGCTCATAAAGATGTTGCGCTTGCCGGAGAACGCGCCCATCTCGCAGATCTTGCCCGTGTTGGCGCTGCCGAGGAGATAGCCTTCCTTCGCGCCGAATTTCACAACCGCGAACACTTCAAACGGCTGAGGCAGGTTGAAATGGCCGGTGGTCAGCAGGTTCTTGACCCCGTCAAAACGGACCGCCGGTTGGCCGTTGACTGCGTCAGATACCTTCTTGGGGGCGCACTCCGTCCGACCTCCGGAGGGTCTGAGCGTTGTCAGGTTCGCGGGGAAAGCGTCGTCTTTGGCCAAGTTGGGCCAGTCGGTCACCTTGTCGTCGCCGTTAGCCTGGCCGGCGGCGTACCACAGGGCCAGGTTTGTCGAGGGCGGTTTGGCCGCGCCGGCCGACAAAGACGAAACCAACACCGCCAGGACCGCGATGGTCATCGTAAGGGATTTCATCCGAAGCGCCTTTCCAGTTGGGGTCGAATAGTTCTTTTGTCGCTTCCGTTCGACAAGGAGACACTGTCAGGTTGGATTCGCATCGCGGCCTGGAGCCGCCCCCCGCACAATCCGAGACTCACGCATGGGGATCCCTTCACTCCCGCCACACCCCGTCCCAGTCAGCCAGCAGTCGGTTGTTGCCTATGCCCCTGCCTCGGGACGTGTAGGCGATCGGAGAGACGCTTTCATTCGCCTTGGCCTCGGCCGCCGTGCCATATGCGGCCGCCGTGCCGATCCTGTCCAGGATATCGCCGTCCACTGATTCCGCGTGGCCGTCGGCGAAGTAGTAATTCGACTGCGCGCCATGCTGAGAGATGAAGGTATGATCCCCAAGCCATGCATAGGCGTAGCTGAATTGGCCGATGTCGCCATACGTGCCGACATAATGGCCGTTCGTCACCGAGTCGCCGATCAGCATCGCGCGCGACGTCTGTTTGACCTTGCAGAAACCGCGCAAATAGCTGAGTTCGGGCGAGTAGCCTGAATCGCCGGGCGCATAGCCATATCGGTAATCCGGGAAATAACATATGTTGTACCCGTAACCCATGGCTACGGGGTACTGCACATGGAAGTTGAACCCGTCCTCGTCCAGCCGGACGAACTCGGGGCAGTAGAAGGGCATTCTGGAACGCTGCTGCCGCAGCTGGTCCTGCGAGCGTTTCCACGTGATGTTCCCCCACTGCGTGCTCATCGGCACGGAGGGGTCATTTTCAAGGTCGACGTCCTTGTCCAGGTAGAGACGGCGCAGCCCCGTGTTGAGATACCACGGCCAAGTGATAGGAGGCTTGGGACTTACGTGGGCGGGAGGCAGGAAGTCCGAGAATTCCGCGGCATACATGACGAAAAGCGTTCCCGTGGCCTTGAGGTTGGTCAGGCAGATCACCCGACGCGCGGCCTCTTTCGCCTTGTTCAGCGCCGGCATAAGCACCGAGATCAATAGGCTGAGGATCGCGATCACCACCAGCAGTTCGATCAGCGTGAATGCCCGGTGTTTTTTCACGGCCTAAGGTCCCTATAGAGTTAGCCAGCCTCCGGCAGCCGGTAGCCGGGAAGTTACCCCAGCTTTAACCGGCTACCGGCTACTGTTCACGAATTACTATCTCCGCCGCCGCAACAACGCGCCCACGCCGCCCAGGACGAGGAGCGCCACCGTCGCCGGCTCAGGGATGACGTTCAGGATCACGCTGCCCGACGTGCCGGTGTCGATGCCGTAGGTGAACCCGCCCGGCATCGTGCCCAGCGACAGGCCGTTGTCCGTCAGGGTTCCGGTGTAGGTCAGCAGCGTGTACTGGCCGGCCTGGAGCCCGCCCAGATTCGTCACGTTCAGGATGCC
This sequence comes from Phycisphaerales bacterium, assembly GCA_003485185.1. Lineage (GTDB taxonomy): Bacteria > Planctomycetota > Phycisphaerae > SM23-33 > SM23-33 > UBA12270. The sequence continues at coordinate 24,353 of DNAS01000190.1, forward strand.
GTCGAGGGTCAGGTTGCCTGTGACGGCGATCTTGTCGTTGGGACCGGCAAGCGCATCCAAATCGAAGTCAAGGACCGACGTGTCGTTGAGGATCAGCGTGCCGGTGCCCAACGTGCCGGGGCTGCTTCCGGGGGCGAGAGTGGCGCCGGCGGCGACGGTGACGGTCCCGCTCAAACTGGTTGTGCCGCCGAGGGTTCCGGCGTTGACGTTGATCGCGCCGGTGTAGGTGCTGGAATTACCGTTGATAATCAACGTACCGGCTCCGGTCTTAGTTAAGCTGGCCGCCGCGCCGCCGCCGGTGAGGCCCGCGTTAAACGTGAGTTTGCCGGCGTCAACCTGCACGGTCTTGGCGCTGTTCCCCGAACTGACCGCGCCGCCAAAGGTAAGGTCGTTGGTTCCGATGAACTTCAAGGTATGGACGCCGCTAGCGTTGAACAAGATGCCGTTACTGGCCAGTGTCATCGCGTTGCCGCTCGTATTGTCGATGGTCCTGGTTCCGTTGTTGTCGATCCGCAAAGAGCCGGTGCCCAGCGCGCCGGCATTGCCCAGGTTCAGCCGGCCGTTGGCGTTCAGGCCCATGCTGATGTAACCGGTGATGTTGTTGGCGGCGTTAAGGGTAAGATTCCCCGTGCTGGCCTTGAGAGCGAAAGCGTAGGTGGCATGGGGAGCATTAAGCGTCGAGTTGATGATGAGGTTGTGGCCATTGCTGGCGCCGATGGTGGTACCGTTGTCGCCCTGATCGACGACGATCGTGCCGCCGCTCAGTGTGACGTTGCCATCTTCGACCAATAAACCGCTGGCGTTTTGCGTGCCGCTGACGGTGACCGTGTAGTCACCGGTGGCATCGGTTCCCGCTGAAAAGACCGCGATTGTGCCGCTAGTGCCGCTGGACGTGGTGGCGGACAGTGCGCCGCCCGCTCCGCCGGTGGAATCCGTATTCCAGTTCGCGGTAGCTCCATCCCAGTTACCGCTGGGTGTCGTACCGCCGGCGCCGGCGGTGGTGCTATTGATGTCCCAATAGATGCTTGTGGGGGCGGCCTGGGTAGCCCCTGCGCCGAGGATCAGCACGGTCGCCAAGGCCGCGCAGACGACCCAACAAACCATTTGGTTCACTACGGGAATACGCTTTGCCATTGCTGTTCCTCCAATGAAAGTTCGTTCTCCCGTTCTCCAAAAACCTATTCTCCCATTGCACATGTCTTTCTCCTTCCCTTTTGTGTGCAGACATGGTCCAGCCCGATCCCTTCTGCACCGTGGGAATCGGCGATTTCTAAGGAACTATTCTCTTGTCAGGTCTCGAACCGAAGCCCGTTCAATGAGGCTGCATGGCAGCGTGATGTCCACCAGCTCGCCGCCGGACGAACCACTTCTTCGGTCACAGAACCGCAGCATCTGCTCCACTGCTACCTGCGCCAGTTTCTTCAGCGGCTGCACCACCACGGTGTGCGGCGGGCTGAGGTAGTTGAACACCGGCAGATCCTCCATGCTCACCACTGAGATGTCGCGTGGGATCGACAGCCGCATGATGTTCGTCAGGATGTGGATGACCTCAAGCGCGCTGTCCTCGCTGAAGTTCACCAAGGCCGTCGCGCCCTTGCGGACCAGCATGTCCAGTGCGTCGTGGACCGGCTGGTTCCGCGTGTAGGCGATCAGGCTTTCTTCAACGGCCACGCCCGCGGCTTCCAGCGTCGTGCGGTATCCCTCTAGGCGCCGGCAGCTGCCCCAGTTCTCGCCGCGAGTTTCCAGGAACGCAATCCGGCGATGCCCCTTGGCAAGGAGGTGCTCCACGGCCAGCCGGGACTGCTGGAAGTGGTCGCTGGAGACGCTGTGAATCCCGTGCTCAAGCATCATCGAAGAGTTGATCGCGATGATCGGCAGGCGCGGCACTTCACGAAGCGAGACGATTCGCTCGTCGAACACCACTCCCAGCACGCCGTTTACGCGGGCCTGGCGGACGTGGTTGAGGTTCTCCGCGTCGGTAATCTCAGCCAGGTACCCGTGATTGGCCAGTTCCTCGATGAGGCTCATCACCATCGTCGTGACGTAGCCCAGCGGCTGCTGGGGATGCATCTCCTCGACCACGACGGCGATGGACTTCACCGGTGTCTTCGGCACGTAACCCAGTTCGCGACTGGCCTTCAGCACCCTCCGTCGCAACTCGGCGTTAACATCGGATGCGCCGTTCAGGACACGAGAAACCGTGCCCACGGAAACCGCTGCTCGGCGAGCCACGGCTACAGTGGACGGAAGCAACCCTCTTGAAGATCCTGATCCCATTCGCATAACTCCACCTAAATAAAAGTTTACATGATTCCACAATTATGTCAAGATTATTTCATCAGTTGATGAAACATTTCAGCAACCATATACAAGTCAATTGTTTACAATATATTACAAAATAATTTGACAGTCGCGGCAATTTCGTTGTACTGAGTATCGAGAGGGTTTTCGCATGAAAGGACAGAGAAATGCGGCCTATTGGCATTGGCGTGATCGGATGCGGCGGAATGGGACGGACTATTGTCGCGGAACTTCTCAGGCAGAACGAAAGGCTGCAAGTGCGGGGCCTGTTTGACCCCGACAAGAGGTCCGTCAAGGCGGCATTAGATAGCTGCTGCCCCGGTGCCAAGGTGTATCGGGATTACCGGTCCCTTGTTGCGTCGTCTGACATCGACTGGGTGATGATCGCGTCATGGAACTGTTATCATCGCGAGCAGGCGATTGCCGCGTTTGAAGCGGGGAAGGATGTCTTTTGCCAAAAACCGCTTGCGACGAATCTGGAAGATTGTCTTGCCATGTGCCGCGCCTGGAAGAAAAGCGGTCGGATGTTCAGCATTGGCTTCACGCTCCGGTATTCCCCCCATTACAGGAAGATAAAGGAACTGCTGGACGGGGGGACCATCGGGGACATCGTCAGCATGGAGTTCAACGAGACGCTGGATTTCAATCATGGCGGCTACATCATGGGGGATTGGCGACGGCTGACAAAATACGCCGGTACGCACCTGCTTGAGAAATGCTGCCACGACATCGATCTGGCCAACTGGATGGTCGGAAGCGACGCCAGCCGGGTAGCGTCCTTCGGAGGCCTCGATTTCTTTGTGCCTCGGAACAGAAAGCATATCAAACGCCTTGGGAAGAACGAAAAGGGCCTGGAGGCGTATCGGACGTGGGGTGGGATGGTGAATGTGGACCCGTTCACGTCCCACAAGGACATCGTGGACAATCAAGTGGCGATCATCGAGTACGCCAACGGCGTCAGGGCCACGTTCCACACTAACTGCAACTCCGGTATACCGGAGCGTAGGATGTATATCGTGGGCACCGAGGGCGCGATCCGCGCTGATGTCATCGCGGGGACGATTGAAACGAGGCGGATCGGTTTTGGTACGAAGAGCGAAAAGGTGGATGTCGGCGTCAGTGGTGGGCATGGCGGTGGCGATGCGGTCCTGTGCAGGGAGCTCGCTGCATCCATGCTGGACCGCGTACCGCCGACGACAGGCCTCACGGACGGGCTTAAATCCGCAGCAGTGTGCTTTGCCCTAGACAAAGCCTTGGAAACGGGTCGAGTCGTCAGCCTGCAATCATACTGGCGGCGAGTGAAACGAGTGTTAGGTTCTGTCTTGCACCGTTGAAAATCCTACACGGCACGTTTTAGGATCGTCAGGTCATGCGTCAGAACGTCGTTGCGTCCACTGTCATACCCGGTGTCGGCCAGCAGCGGCTTAGGCCGAGGCCGTCAAGCTCATCCATGACCACCATTTCGACAACGCGGAGAAGCGGCTCAAGGCCGCGCTGACCGCCGACCTGTTTTTCGGGCCGATCCACAACAACCTCGGCCTGGTCTACGAGGCCGCCGGGGAACCGGACGAGGCGATGGAGTCCCACGCGGAGGCCCTGGCCATGGAATCCGAATCGGCAAACGTCGCCGCCAACCGCGCACGGGTGTATGTGCGTAAGCCGGCTTGTGGACGGCTTGACCACGTTCCGTCCAGAGCCCCCCCAATTCAGTCGTTTCGCAGGTCGCGCTGCGTGACTCCTTACGGCAAATAGCCCGTAATATAACGGCGATCGAGCGGGCCAAGGTGGACGAGGAACTGAGAAACGCGGGTATCGACGCTCAACCGTCACGGAAGGACGGACGCGCTCTGCGGTAACCGCGTCAGGCTGAATTCCTCGACGATCTGCCCCTGCCCATGAACGCCGAAGTTTTACACACCTGGCCGCCCCTAACGCAGCAGCAGCAGCCCCGCCCTCCAGCTACTGGCCCGGGCGGACCGTTTCAATCGTTTTGCCAAGGCGTGCCCCCGCAGGTATCGGCGGTGCGCCCTGGCCCATCCAGCCGTACCACGGTCCGCGGGGTGGTCCCGCGGCCAAGAACACGGCCGGCATGTACAACGAGCCGGCGGGGCCTTGGGGCCCTTCCGGCTCGTCGTTACAAAAGGTGAATCGGGGCGATTGGCGCTCGTTTGAACCGTGTGAAGCCATCGAGTCGTACATTGAGGTATTTTTACATCAGATGGAACCGCACCTTGTGCGAATCATCTCTTTGACTTCCTCAATCGTGTATGAAGGGGCTCGCAAGTGAAGAACTGCGTGACAATTCGGACAAACTGGCCGCAAGTCCCTAACCGGATCGACTTCGTATCGCTCTCCGATTTCCGATAGTGCTCGCAAATGGTGAACTTGGATGTAGTCCACAGCAGGATCGCCATAGCAGACGGCGAAGTTGAAGCCGCATATGCAACAGGACCGCCCGTAATGTTCCACACACTGTCGTCTTGCTTGGGGATTTCGCTCGAATACGTTCACCCGAATGCTTCGGACCGCGCCTTCGAAAACTGGGAGTTGATTGCCGATTTCCTCTGGCAAAGCTTGTTCCTGTGGCTGTACCCAGCCAAGTTGCTCCAAGGAGGCGGCGACTTCGGGATGCATCTGCCAAAGAAAGCCATTGTCTGTCACATACCCGACAGAAAAAATGGACCACCAGCGGTTTCTTTCCGATCCACTTCCATCATCAGGATCGAGCGCCAGGCTGTCACATAAGCGATGGGCAAAACGACCATAAACGGCATTGACTGCTGGGTGTCCGCCCTTCATCCTCGTCAGTTTGGCTAACTGCGTGGCTGTGACGGTCCGGACCGGTGCGGAGTATTGCTTGCGCAACAACCCGATTTCACTTTTAGTTGGGCTTATCGCCTGAAATGCATCCATGTATCGTCGAATCGTCGGTTTGTTCCTGAGTCGGTATTCCCGTTTGATCTTGGTCATTGCCGTGTTTCGCTCTGCGGTTTTCCAATCCCATCGTCCCTATGAAATGTTTGAACGCGATCAGGCTAACCGAACAGCAAGAGAGGAGAAAGTAGAAAGGAGACCACAGGAGAGCGGTCATTGCGTAAGTTATTGAAAGAGCTTTGTTTATAACTTTGCTGCTATTTCTGCTCTCCTTTCCACTTCTCTCCTGCTCTAGTAAAAAAGCCCGTCCTACTGGACGGGCTTTTTTACTCGGGGCGGAGGGATTTGAACCCTCGACCTCTTGACCCCCAGTCAAGCACGCTAAACCAAGCTGCGCCACGCCCCGAGCAGGTACAACGGGGGCATTATAGACGATCAGGCGGCCGAGACAAGAGGAATGTGCGTTCCACGCTGCTTTCCCCGGCCGGCACGAGACGGTTTCGGGAAAAACCCAGCGGGGCCGCCCGAACAGGCGACCCCGCGCCGGCATGGCCTCACCAGAGAGAGTGCTACTTATGCCTGCGCCTCAGCAGCGCCGCCGCGCCCAACGACAGCAGCGTCATCGTCGCCTCGCCGGCTTCGTTGACCTGCGAGAACATTGCGCCCCAGTGCGACCAGCCGTTGGTGGGGCTGCGCTGGTAGTCGTACATGCCGGCGATCTGCAGATTCTTGATGTCGCCTCATTGCATCGTGGTGAACGGCTCGACGTGCTCCATGCTGAGATCGTTGTGCTCGTAGATGGCGACATTGGTCGAATCGGGAATCGCGGCGGTCAGGTCCAGCGTGATCCGGTTCCACTCGCTGCCGAGGGTTTCGATCACGTTCACGCCCGTGATGCCCAGTGACGTCGGGGCAAAGATGCCGAACTTCCCGTTTCCGTCCGTCAGGAAGTAATCGATGGTGACATAGCCCAGGGCGCTAATGTATTCGGCGCAGCAGAAAGGCCGCAGCGACAGTGATGGAGGGGATACGTATTCACATCAGGGCGACGGGGTCCACGTCGGCGATGACTTCGGCGGGATTGTCGGTGAGTAGTTCGCCCATGGCCTCTCCGAGCGCCTGCTGCACCACGCCCGGGCGTTGCGTGACGATGAGGATCTGGAACCGCGCCTGGTCGCGGATTCGCAGCACGGCGGCCGGCTGCGGACCGACCAGGAGCGCCTGCCCAGGCGGAAGGAGCTTTCGCAGGCGCTCGGCCAGCAGTTCGGCCCCCTGCTCGACCTTTTCCAGGTCGCGGTGGCGGACGAGGAACCGCACCATCCGCGAGAACGGCGGCATGTTCGCCTGCTCGCGCAGGGGCAATTCGTGTGCGGCGAACCCGTCGTAATCGTGGCGCAGTGCGAACTGGATGGCCGGCTCCTCCTCGTGAAGCGTCTGGACGACGACCTTTCCGGGCAGCTCGGCGCGCCCCGCGCGCCCGGCCACCTGCACGATCAGCTGGAACGTGCGCTCCGACGCGCGGAAGTCGGGGATCGCCAGCGACGTGTCGGCCGACGCCACCCCCACCAGCGAGACGCGCGGGAAGTCCAGGCCCTTGGCGACCATCTGCGTGCCCAGCAGGATGTCCACCTCCCCGGCGCCGAAGGCGTTGAAGACCTTCTCGAACTGCGCGGGGCTGGTCATCGTGTCGCTGTCCATGCGGGCGACCCGCGCGGCGGGGAATTTCCGCGCCAGCTCGTCCTCGATCCGCTGGATTCCGTACCCGAAATACACGATCTTGCCCCGGCACGCCGGACAGCGGTCCGGCAGCGCCGCCGTCGCCTGGCAGTAGTGGCACATCGCCACCTGCGTGGCCTGGTGGTAGACCATCGCCCGCGTGCAGCTCTCGCACGACATGAGCCAGTGGCACGACGGGCAGAAGACGTAGCTGGCGTAGCCGCGGCGGTTCATCAGGAGGATGATCTGCTCGCCGGCGTCGAGGGCGGCCGCCATCCGCCGCGTGAGCGTCGCGCCAATCAGCTCGATCCGCCCGCGCTCGATCTCCTGGCGGAGGTTGACGATCTCCAGGGCGGGCATGGGCAGTCCGCGCACGCGATGCGGAAGGCGCAGCAGCGCATAGCGCCCCGCGCGGGCGTTGTGCAGGCTTTCCAGCGACGGCGTGGCAGAGCCCAGCACCACCGGAACGTCGGACAGCGACGCGCGCAGGATGGCCACGTCGCGCCCGTGGTAGCGCGGCGCGGTGTCCTGCTTGTACGTCGGCTCGTGCTCCTCGTCGACGACGATCAGCCCCAGCCGCCGGGCCGGCGCGAACACGGCGCTGCGCGGCCCGACCACCACCGCCGCGTGCCCGTCGCGAATCTGCTCGTAGTGGAACGCCCGCTGGGCGTCGGTCAGACCGCTGTGCAGGACGGCCACCCGCGGCAGGCGCTTCAGCAGGCGCTGGAGCGTCTGGGTGGCCAGGGCGATCTCGGGGACCAGGAGGATCGCCTGCCGCCCCGCGACGATCACCTCGCGGATCGCGCGGACGTAGATCTCGGTCTTTCCGCTGCCGGTCACCCCGTGCAGGAGCGTCACGGAAAAGCCGCCGCGGAGCTTTTGGGACAGGTCGGACAGGACGGTCTTCTGCTCGTCGTTCAGGTCGAAAGGGTCGCCCTCGGCGTGGTCCGACAGCGACTCCAGGCGGACGGGGCGCGTGTCGGTGCGGATCAGCCCCCGCGCCGCCAGGCGGCGCACCGTGTCGCGCGACGCGCCGCTGTGGTGCTGCAACTGCTCGAGCGTCAGGGGTTCCACGCCCTGCTTGCGGGCCTCGAGAAGCTCGTCCAGCACGCGGCGCTGGCGGCCACCCAGGCGGTCGGGCCAGGCGGCGGGCTCGGTCGAAAGGTACGCCACCGTCTCGGTGCGCGTCGCGTGGCGACCGACGGCCGACGGAACCATCGCCGCCAGCGTCATGCCCGGCGGGGTCATGTAGTACCGGCTGATCCACTGCCCCAGCTTCCAGAGCGGCTCGTCGAACGGCGTCTGCTGGTCCACGAGCTCGTCGATCGCCTTGAGCGCCACGCCGGGCGGCGCGGCGCGAACCGTCTCGACGACGAACGCCAGCGTCTTGCGGTTTCCCCGCCCGAACGGAACGCGGACGCGCTGCCCGACCTGGGGTTCGCCCAGTTCGTCCGGCCAGAGGTAATCGAACGTCCGCCAGAGGTTGCTGTTGACGGCAACGCCCACGACGCGCCCGGGCGAGGCCTGCGTCTCGGCCGGCGGCGATTCGACGGGTTCCCGGAACAATCCTTCCATGCGCCTGATCCTACCGGCAGAAGGGCCCGGCGGGAAGCCCGCGCCCGGGAAACGCCCCCGCTGCCCTGTTGCGAATCGCGTCCGGCCGCGATACCCTAGGCGGGTATTTTCCGCGGGCAGACCGCGTACCGAAGGAGCTGGAAACATGACGGAACCGCACGCCGACGCGCCCGAGCCCCTGACCGCAGAGCAGATTCGCAGCAGCAAGGTGCTCGTCGTGGACGACAACGCGCAGAACCTGGAGCTTCTGGTGGCCTATCTCGACCCGCTGGGCTGCCAGGTCGTCACCGCCATCGACGGTGTGGACGCGCTGGAGAAGATTTCGCAGGACGTTCCGGACCTGATCCTGCTGGACATCATGATGCCGCGGATGAGCGGGTTTGAGGTGTGTCGCCAGATCAAGTCGGACCCGAAGACCCGCGACGTTCCGGTGCTCATGGTCACCGCGCTGAACGAGATGGGCGACATCGAGCGGGGCGTGGAGAGCGGGACGGACGATTTCATCACCAAGCCGGTCAACCGCCTGGAGCTGCTGACGCGGGTCAAGAGCCTGCTGCGGGTCCGGCATCTCAAGGGCGAACTGGACCGCGCGCTGGCGTACCTGGACGAGGTCGAGGACCGCGGGCAGCCCGCCCCATGAACCGGGCGCGTCGTCGCGGCGGAATTGCAGGAGGCAAGCGGATGAACCCAGCCGCCCGGATCGCCCTGTGGATGGTCGCGGCCTGTTGCGCGGGCGGATGCGTCGGACCGGCAGGAACCGAAACCCAGACGACCCCCGCCCCGGCCGAACCCCTGGCCGTTGCGCGAACCCTCGCGCCAGCCGACGGCGCGACCGTCGTGCGCCTCTCCAACGGCCTGACCGTCATTGTCAAACCCGTCCGCACCGCCCCGGTGGTCACCGTGCGGGCGTACGTCCGCGCGGGGGGGCTGTACGAGGGCAAGTACCTCGGCTGCGGAATCAGCCATCTCACCGAGCATCTCGTCGCTAAGGGCGCCGAGCACGACATGGGCCCGGGCGCCACAGCCGGTGAGGCCAAAAAAACCTCCGACCGCGTCTCCCGCATCGGCGGGCAGTCCAACGCCTACACCTCGCTGGATTCGACGTGCTACTACATTTCCGCGTCGGCCGGAAAGACGATGGAGTGCATCGACCTGGTGGCCGACTGGATGGCCCGGCCGGAAATCTCCCGCACCGATTTCGAGCGAGAGCACGGCGTGGTGCAGCGCGAGCTGGAGATGGGGCGTGACAAACCGTCGCGCCAGATGTGGTACGCGCACATGGCCAACGCCTACGAGGGCCACCCGGCGGCGGTTCCGGTCATCGGCCTGCGCGAGCCGCTGGCGGGTTTGAAGTATGAAAACGTGCTCGACTACCACGCGCGGATGTACGTGCCGCAGAACATGGTCTTCTGCGTCGTGGGCAACGTGGACGTTTCCGCCGTGCTCGACCGCGCCTGCCGGGCGTTTGCGGGCTTCGCCCCCGGGCGCGAGCCGGACCTGTCGCTGCCGGAAGCGCGCCCCTGGACCGGGGTACGCCGATGCGCCCTGACCCACCCCAGCGCCAAGGAGACGATGGAAAGCCTCAGCTTCCAGACCGTCCCGCTGGTCCACGCCGACCTGTATGCCCTGGACGTGCTGAGCTACGTGCTGACGGAGGGCCAGGCCAGCCTGCTCGTCCGCAAGGTGCAGCGCGAGCGGAAGCTCGTCAGCGCGATCGATTCCAGCTCGTGGACGCCGGACTGGGGCAAGGGCACGTTCACGATCAGTTTCCGCTGCGAGCCCGACGCCGCCGACCGCGCCGAGCGGGCGATCCTCGACGAGCTGCGCGCGGTCGCAGAAAACGGCGTGACCGACGAGCAACTCCAGCGGGCCAAGCGGCAGAAGACGGCCGACTACGTCTACTCCCAGCAGACGGTGGACTCGCAGGCGGCGACGCTGGCGTCGGACTATCTCAGCACGTCCGACGCGTCCTTCAGCCGCAGTTACACGCGGAAAATCCAGGCGGTGACGGCGGCGCAGGTGCAGGCCGCGGCGCGGAAGTATTTCAACTTCGACGCGATGACCGTCACCCGCATGACGCCCCCCGCCGCGCGGGATTCCGCCGCCGCGCCGACGGAAACCGCCTCGCGCGCCGCCGACGGCGAATTCTTCAAGCTGCCCAACGGCCTGCGCGTCGTGTTGCACGCGAGCGACTCAGCCGGGCTCGTCTCCATGACGTTCGTATCCGCCGGCGGCGTGCTGCTGGAGGACGAGAAGACCAACGGACTGGGCAACCTGATGGCCTCGCTTTCGGCGCAGGGGGCGGGCGAGCGCTCGGCCGAGGAGATCGCCGCGTTCTTCGACCGCGCGGGCGGGGGCATTTCCGGCTCGTGCGGGAACAACACCTTCTACTGGCAGGCGACCGTCCTCGATGACAGTTTCGACGGCGCGCTGGACATCCTGGCCGACGTGATCCTCCGCCCGAGTTTCGCCGAAAAGGAGCTGGACATCCTCCGCCCGCGCGTGCTGGCGGCCGTCAAGTCGCAGGACGAGGACTGGATGGGCCAACTCCGAAAATTCACGCGCGAGCAATTCTTCACCGGTTCGCCCTACCGCCTGTCGCCGGTCGGAAGCGAGGCGGTGGTCCGCGCGGCGACCGTCGCGCGGATTTCCGAGCACCATCGCCGGGCCGTCCGCGCGGGCAGCAGCGTGCTGGCGATCTACGGAACGTTCGACGCCCGCGCCGCGCGGCGGCGGATCGAGGCGCTCTTCGCCCCCCTGCCGACGGGCGAGGTTCGCATCGATATTCCGCCCGCCCGCCAAGTCGCCCCGGACGGCGAACTGCACAAACTGAAGACCGACAACCAGCAGGCAGCCCTGATGGTGGCCGTGCCCGGAATGACCGTCGGAAACGTCGAGGACCGCTTCGCCATGGACGTGCTGGACACGATCCTCAGCGGATACCAGCTTCCGGGCGGCTGGCTGCACAACGAGCTTCGCGGGCGGCAACTGGTCTACGTGGTGCACGCGTTCAACCAGCCGGGGTTGGCGCCAGGCGGGTTCTTCACGTACGCTGCCTGCAAGCCCGAAAAGGCCGCAGAGGTCCTGGACATCATCCGCCGGGATTACCGCCGTGCCACGGAATACCTGCCGTCGGACGACGAGGTCGCGCAGGCCGTCAACACGATCCTGACGGCCGAACTGCTCGACAACCAGTCGATGGCCTCGCTGTCGATGCAGGCGGCGCTGGACGAACTGTACGGGCTGGGGCACGATTTCCGCGCCCGCATGGAGCGGAACTACCGGCGGGTAACGCCCGAGGACGTGCGCCGCGTGGCGCGGAAATACCTGGGCTCCCCGGCCGTCGTGTGCGTGACGACCCCGCGCCCGGACCTGCTCGATGCGACGTCCGCCGGATCGGAAGGGAAATAAAAAAGACGTCCACGAATTACACGAATTGAAAAACAAACAACGATGTGGACAGGTTCTTTCCTTTTTCTTTTTCGTGTAATTCGTGGACAGGGTTTTGTTCAAGAACAGGAGAGACGACGTGGCTGAGAACACGGACCTTTTACAGGGAAGCGTGAAGGAGTTCATCGAGTCGGTGGCTGCCAAGACGCCCACGCCGGGCGGCGGAAGCGTTGCCGGCGTGGTTGGCGCGCTGGGCGTGGCGCTCAGCGAGATGGCGTTGAACTTCACGCGCGGGAAGAAGAAGTTCGCTGAGCACGAGGCGCTGTACGCAGCCGTCGCGCAGCGATTCGCCAAGGCGCGCACGATGTTTGCCGACCTGATGGCCGACGACATGGAGGCGTTCCAGCTTTACCAGTCCTCGACGCGCCTTCCGGACGGCCAGGAGAAGGACCAGGCGGTGCAGCTGGCGACGGCAGCCGCCATCGACGTGCCGCGGGAAATGGCCAAGCTCGCCCTGGCGGCGCTGGCGGACATGCGCTCGCTGGCGGACAAGTGCAACCCGTACCTGGTGAGCGACCTGGTGGCCGGCGCGGCGCTGGCGAGCGCCGTCGTCCGCCTGTGCGACTACAACGTGCGGATGAACGTGCCGAACGTCGCGGACCGGCAGGCGGCCACCGAGATCGCCCTCGCCTCGCGCACCGACGTCGCCCGCGCGAACAACACGCTCGACGAGATCGAAAAGGCCCTGGCCCCGCAGGGCGGATGACCGATGGCCAAGGAATACAACATCAGCAGGACCAGCGGCGCCTGCAAGGCGTGCGGAAAGGCACTGTCGCCCAACGACGAATACGTCGCGACGGTTCGCGAGGCGCCGGCCGACGACGAGGAACAGTTCCTCCGCGAGGACTACTGCCTGGGCTGCTGGCCCGACGATCCGGCGCGCCAGCCCGAGGGCGTCTTCGGCGCCTGGCGGGCGAGGGTGCCCCCGCCCGCGGAGAAGAAAAAGCTCTTCGTCGACGACGAGGTGCTCATCAACTTCTTCGAACGCCTCGAGGGCGCCGAGGAGCCGGCCAAGGTCTGCTTCCGCTTCGTGCTGGCGCTGGTGCTGATGCGCAAGAAGATGCTGGTATACGACCGCTCCGAGGCGTCGGGCGGTTGTGACGTCTGGACGATGCACTTCAAGGGCAGCGAGCAGGCGCACCGGGTGATCGACCCCCACATGGACGAGGAGCAGGTCGCCGAGGTCAGCCGCCAGCTCGGACAGATTCTCGAGGGCGAGCTATGAGAGGCGCGACGGTTGCGGTTCTTTGTGCGGCCGCCCTGCTGGCCGGCTGCGAACAGTGCCCCACCACGCTGTTCCCCATGGAGCAGGTGGTGGCGGAGTACAACGCCAACGCGCGGGCGGCGCCGCGCCTGTGGGCCCGCGCGAAGATCGAAATGACTCTCGCCGACGAGGCGGGTCGCGCCGTGACCCTCGGGTCGGCCAGCCCCCTGGCGAGCCCGAACGGTCTGCTGCTGCTCGCCAAAGACGGCGCCCGTCCGCTCGGTCCGCACAACTTCGCGCTGATCGGGCGGGAACTGGGGCAGGAGGTTTTCCGCCTCGGCGCCAGCGCCGAAGAGGGCGTGTATTACCTGTGGTACCGCGCGGGCGACAAGGGCGGCGCGTGGTACGGCCGAAACCAGTTCGCCGGCGCGCCGGGCGTCCGCGGGGTGTCCATCGACCCGAACCAGCTGCTGGCCGTCCTGACCCTGTGCGAGCTTCCGCCCGACAGCACCGCCTTCCCCGCCGTCGCGCTGACCATGAGCCGCGACCCCTGCGCGTACGTGCTGACGTACATCGAGCGCCAGAGCGTCACGGGCAAGATCGTCTTCCGGCGGGAAATCTACATCCGCTGGTCGGACCGCGATCGCCGCGAGCCGTTCCTGGTGAAGTTCTTCGACAACCAGGGGCGTCGGATCATGACGGCGCATCTGCGCGACTACCGCCCGATCGACACGCCCGCGCCCGAGGACGACGCCGAGGCGGCGCGCCGCCAGGCGGCCAACCTCGACGCCGTCATGCCCACCGACATCGAGATCGTCTGGGAAGACTGGCCCGGGCGGACCAGCCCGGTGCGCCGCCTGCGGATGGTGCTCAGCGAGATGACGACGGCTGACAAGTGGGCCACCGAGTCGTGCCGGTTCCGCGAGAATCTCCCGCCGAACCTGCGCCCGGTGCTGATCGACGAGGACCTGGACAGGAAAGGCCCGCGCAAGTGACCCGGACCCGTGCGACGAAACTGGCGGCGCTTCTGGCGCTCCTCCTGGCGACGGCGGCGCCGGCCCGCGCCCAGAGGCTGCTGCTGTCGGGCAACAACGAGGGGCTCTGGCTGGTGCGGCTCAGCGAGGACGGGCGCAGCTTTGACGTGACCGTCAAGCCCGCGCACGTGGACTGGAAGTGGGCCACGCCGGCGGCGTTGGGAGGCAGGCCGGTGGCGGCGGTGGCCGTCGGACAGGGCCTGCACGTGCTGTTCGAGAAGCCCTCGGGCTACCTGCTGCTGGACATGGAAGGCGGCACGACGCCTCTGGCGAGTGGCTCGGACCCGCGTTGGCCCGCCGACACGGCCGTGATGGGCGCGTGCGAGGCGAGCGAGTTCGTGACGGGCGCCGCGCCGTCGCTGCTGGCGGCGGTTCCGCGCCAGCCGGCCGGGCTGCCCGCGCCGGTCTCGCCCCCCCCGCCCAAGGTATCCGCGCGGACCGCCACGCGCCCGGCGCGGACCGCCACGCGCCCCGCGCCGGCTACCGCACCCCGCGCCCTGCCCGCGGGGCGAGTCGTCCAGATCGGCATCTTCCAGAACCTCAGCGGCGAGTGGACGCACCTGGCAGACCTGCCGCCGCTAGCCGTCCTGCCCGGCGCCAACGCCTGCATGACCGCGCTCAAGGGCGAGTTGTTCGTCCTGCTGCCCGGCGGGCACGCCGCGCCCAATCGCCTGTTCACCGTCACGCCCGCCGGCGCCGTCCACGAGCTGGCGCTGGAAGGATTCGTCGCCGGCGCGACCCCGTTGGCCATGACCCGCCTCCAGGGACGCCTGGCGATCCTTCTGGCCACCCCCGCGCCGCGCAACGAGGCGATCGCCCTGCACCTGGCGACGTTCGACGCCGACAAGCGGACGTTCGCCGCCCGCCCCCTGCTGCACAACGGCGGCGCGTTCGAGCTTCCGGGCGATTCCTGGCCGGCAGGCGCCGCCTACAAGGGCAAGCTCACGATCGTCTGGCGGCAGGAGGGGCGGTATCACAGCACCTCGGCCGACCTGAACGGGCAGGTTTCGCCCGGGGAAACCCTGTCCATCTTCCAGCGATTTCCCCTGGGCAGCGGCGGGCAGGAAGCGTACCAGGCGTTCAACTGGATTCTGCTCGGCGCGATCCTCGCGGCAATGTTCGCCCTCCGCCGCAAGGGCCAGTCGGGAATGTTCCTCGTGCCCCCCTACGTGCGCCTCGCGCCGCTGGGCAAGCGCCTGGGCGCCGCGCTGATCGACTTCGTGCCGTTCCTCGTGCTCATGTCGGCCATCTTCTACGCACAGGTCGGGCCAATGACCGAGCAGCAAATGATCGACATGATCAAGGCGGCCCCCCGGCAGAAGGACTTCCCCGCATCCCTCGCCTATTCGGTCATCGCCGCGACGGTGCTCTACGGGCTCTACTGCTTCCTGATGGAGCTGCGGTTCCGCGCGACGTTCGGAAAGCTCATCTTCCGTCTGCGCGTCGCGGGCGACCAGGGCCTGCCCGCCGACGTCCGCGGCGTGGTGCTGCGGAACCTCGTCCGCATCCTGGAAGTCTCCTGGCTGCTGATGATGCCCATCCTCGTTCCACTGCTGATCCTCGTGACGGTCATGAACCGCCACCGCCAGCGCCTGGGCGACATGATGGCCCGCACCGTCGTCATCGACGTCAGCCGCGGGTTCCCCGTCCCCCCGCCGCCCGAATCGACCGAGCCGACCGACGAAACCACCGACACCGAAGAGTAAACGCAAATCGCGAATCGCCCGTCCCGGAAAAAATGAACAAGCCCCCGCGGTCACGCGGGGGTTCTTGTTGTTTTCCTCACGCCGCATTCGTCCCCCTGCTGACGCAGGGGGCTTGTTGTTCACGTCCCACCGTGTTCGTCCCCTCGCTACCGTTTCGGGCAGCGGGCCTTGGCGGCACGGGCGTCGTAGCGGAAGCCCGGATCGATCAGCGGCGTGTGGCAGAGGGTGCAGACTTTCTCGTCGGCCGGGCGACGCTGGAAATCCGCGGCCCGGTGCTCGTCGGCGTTGAACCGGTGGCAGTCCTGGCACTCGACGCCCTGCCGGGCGGGGCTCTGCGCCGCGGAGACGAACCCGCCGGGCGCGCGGAACCCGCCGACGTGGCAGGCGAGGCAATCCTCGTCGTCGGCGCGTCCGCCGGCCGCCAGCGCCGCACGCGCCCGCGCGTGGGGCGAGGCCCGCCACGCGGCGAATTGCGCGGGATGGCACTTGGCGCATTCTGTGGGCGCGACGTGCCGCACGCTCGCGCCGCGCTCGGCATCGAGCGCCTTGCGGGCCGCCAGGTGCGCGTACGCCTGGAACACCGACAGCGCCCGTCGGTCGACGGACCATCGCGTGTCCACCGGCTCCAGCCGCCACTGGACTCGCGTCACCTTTCCGTCCTCGATCCGCATGGCCAGCGCGCCGACGACGTCCCATCCGCCCGCCTGCACGATCCGCGCCCCGCCGGCGGCGGTTCGGACGGCCGGCGACGATCGCGACGTCCGCGCGCGGACGATCACGTCGGCAGGACACCACGAGGCGAGATTCTCGGCCGTCTCGTCGTCGCCCTGGCAGACGACGATCAGCGCGCATCCTTCTCGCCGTAGCGCAACTGCCTGCGCGGCGAAATCGTCGTCGGACTGGAACGCCAGCGCCTCGACCGTCTCGGCCGGGGCGAACAGGAGGGATTGCTTCGGCAGGTAGGACAGGACGGCCAATTGCACGTCGCCCCACTGCCGGCGGACGATGCGGGCGGCGGGCCAGCGGACGGACCGGTCGGCCGGCGAAACGGTCCCGGCCAGGTACGGCAGCGGTGCGTGGCGCATCTGCCGGGCGAGCTGCGCGGGGGTGGCGCTCATCTCGCCGACGCCGAAGGCGACGGCGTCGTAGTCCACGAAACGGTACGCGCGGAGCAGATACTCATTGCGGAGGTCGGCGGCATCCAGCCAGGAAAAGTCGCCCGCGTCGAGGGCGAAGGTCCGCGCGAAGGCGGCGCGGTAGGCGGCGAACAGCCCGCTGCGGCGCGAGAGCCCGCCTTCCAGTGTTCCGGCGCAGTTGCAGGCCTCGAGCATGCCGTCGGTGCCGCAGGTGATCAGCAGCACCGCGTCGGGGAGAAAGTCAAACGGCGCGACGCTCGCCGCAGTCGGAGGCGCCGGCGGCGCGGCGTGCTCGCCGGGTCGGTCGCACCCCGCCAGCGCCGTCGCGACCATCGCTGCCAGAACAGGCAAACGCATCGGGTGGCTCACGCGGCCGGGCGGGACTGCTGGAGGCGCATCAGCTTCAGCAGCAGAACGCCCGTCCGAAGCTGGAGGTCCGTGTTCAACTGCTTGTCGAGACTGTCCCGCAGGTCGTCCAGGTCGGCCTCGCGGTCGAGCAGGTCGGTCTTGCGCCGCAGGTCCATCCATCGTTTCATCTGCCGGGGCGTGACGAGCACGCGGACGTCGGGATCGACGCCCCACTCCTTGTCGCCGTTGCGCCGGTGGAGCAGCCGCCCCGTCGGAAGGTAGTAGTAGGCAGTCGTCAGCTTCAGCAGGGCCGGGTGGTCCTGGATGGGAATGACGTTCTGCACGCTGCCCTTTCCGAAGGACCGCTGGCCGACAATGACGCCGCGGCGCCAGTCCTTCAGCGCGCCGGAGACGATTTCCGCAGCCGAGGCGCTGCCCTCGTTGACCAGCACGACAAGGTCGCCGTCGAGGTAGCGCCCGTAGGCGGTCGCGTTGGACTCGGTCTGGCGGACCTGGCGCCCGCGCGTCGAGACGATCCGCCCGGCGCGGAGGAACTCGTCGGCGACCTGGGTAGCCGACGTCAGCAGCCCGCCCGGGTTGAACCGCAGGTCCAGGATCAGCCCCCGCGCCTGCTGCGCCTTGAGCTCGTTGAGCGCCGCCACCAGGTCGGCGTAGGTTCCGTCGGTAAACTGCGTCACGCGGATGTATCCGAGCCGGCTGTTCTTGTCGATGAGGTAGTCCCACTCGCCGTTGCCGCCGTCGGGCTTGCGCTGCCAGCCCTTGACGGTCTCGATGCGGATTTCATCGCGGATGATCGATACGTCGAACGGTTCGAGCCCCTGGCGGCGGATCCGCAGCGTCACCTTGCTGCCCTTGGGGCCCATGATCATCTGCACGAGCCGGTCCAGCGCCAGGTCGGCCGTCTCGCGCCCGTCCACGGCGACGATCTCGTCGCCCACCTTGAGCCCCTGCTTCAGCGCCGGGGAGTCCGGCAGCGGAGTGACCACCTTCAGCGGTTCGCCCGGTTCCTTGGTGATCTGCACACCCACCCCGAAGAACTGTCCGCGGATATGCTTCTGGAAATCCGGAACGTCGTGAGGCCAGACCATCGAGCTGAACTTGTCCATCTCGTCCAAAAAGCCGTCGGTGAACTCCACCGCCAGCACCTCGACGGGAACCTTCACCGTCCGCTCCGAAGCCAACAGCACCGTGTTCAGCGCCAGTTGGAGCTGGAGATGCGTGACGCGATCCTTATTCTCCAGGCTGTCGATGGCCTGATCGATGGCCTGGAGGAATTCCTTGTTCTTCTGCGCGTCGCCGAGGGCGGGGAAGCTGTTGGCCGCCTGGGGCGTTTCGGCCAACACCTTGACGCTCTCCAGGGCCCCGCGTGCGAGCTTTCGGTAATCGACGGCCGTCACGTAGTACTGGTTGAGCTGCGTGATGGCGCGCTTGACCATGTCGGCGTCGACGCCGCGCGTCAGGTCGCGCCAGTCGCCGATGCCGTCGTCCTCGCCCTCGACCGGCTGCGTCGCGGTGGCAGGCTGGGGCTTGGCGCCGTAGAGGTTCAGCACGCGCACGTGCCGCTGTGTCGACTTGGACTTCGCCTTGTAGGTCTCGCTGTCGGGGTCCAGGTCTTCCAGGCTGGTGTAGACAGCCATCGCGTCCTGCCACTCCGCGCGGGAGACGAACTCCTCTCCCAGCGTCTCGGTGCGGGCGACCAGTTTCCGATACCATTCTTCGCTCTTCGGCGCTGCGGGGTCCGGCACAAGCTGCATCGCCAGGCGCGCCTGCGACAGCGCCACGCGCCAGGGCTTCTCGGCGATCATTGCCTCCAGGTTGCCCATGGACTCCAGCAGCGCGTCCTCGGCGGCGCGGAGCCTGCCCGCGCCGGCAAGGCGCGCCTTGGCTTGCGCGGGCTGCACATCGTGCCAGCACGCGCGGTAGGCGCGAAGCTCGCGCGTCATCGCGCCGCGCAGGGCGCGAAAGGACCGGGCATATTCGCCCTCGTCGCCGTCCAGCGGCGAAGCGACCTTGCCCGCGAGTTCCAGGCACTTGTCGATCGCGTCCAGGGTGTCGGCGCGGAGCTTAGCGGCCGCCGCGGGGTCCGTCTCGCTTTCCAGCGCGTCACTCAGCGAAATGCGGTTGAACGACTTGGCGAGTTCCTGCGCCGCCTCGCGGAGCTTGCGATCCAGGCCCTTTTCGGCGAGTTTCGACAGGGACACCTCGGCCAGGAAGGTCCGCTCGATCCGCGCGACGGTGGCTGCGTATTCGCGGGTCCGTTCGGCCTCCATGCGGTCGCACTGCGCGAGATAGTCCTTCAGGAGCGATTCCGCCGCCAGGACAGTGGCATTGGTCGGCGCGAGCTTGTGAGCATCGTCGAGGAGCGTCAGCGCGTGGACGAACTTACCGGAGAGGGTTTCCTCCATCGCCGTGGTCGCCAGCCTGGCCGCCCGCGTCTCGTCCGACTCGGCGGTCGCCGGGGCGGTCGTCGGCTGGGTGGCAGGTTGGGTCGCCGGTTCGCCGGCCGACTGGGACGAAACCGTCGCAGGTTGGGTCGCCGGCGCGTCGTCCGCCAGTCCCCCCGCCAGCGCCGGCACCGCGAACATCAGGATCCAGAGTATATTCCACGCTCTTCGCAACGTCCGATGCTTCACAGGCTTCTCCCTGAACACGTAGTCCTGTCGTCCCGCCCGCCCCGCCGTATATGCAACGTTTCGGCCGGGCGAAAGGTTCGCGTCGATTCATTGTACCACGGTCGCTGCGCCGCCGAAACACCGAGCCGGTCTTTCCCTCCCCCGGGTGGGGGCGAAAAAAACGGCACGGGCCGACTTCCTTGTCGACCCGCGCCTTCGTTGCTTCGGCTACTATGCCGTGGCGTTTGTCGCCTATTTCTTTTTCTTCTTGGCGACTTTCTTCTTTGCGACCTTCTTCTTCGCGGCCTTCTTCACTTTCTTCTTTGCCTTCTTCGCCATGTCCGTGGCTCCGTGGTCAGTGGCCTGATGCCACTGCCTTGACCTGCGATCCCGCCGTTTGCCGTGCCTCCACTGGCACGCAGCGGAACGATCTGAACGAAAGAAGAAGAAACGCTACATATGGTGTTTTACATTTTGTCAAGCCGGATATGTTGATGCCAAGACAATTCTTCTCTTTTTGCGTAAAAATATTTCCCGCTCGCGAGAGAACTGTGCGGGGGGAAAGCGTCTCAGAGCGCCGGGCCGTTATCGTGCCCTTTCTTCCACGCGTCGGGATCGTCGAAGGAGTTCTCGTCTTCCTCCGGTTCCTCCTCGTCGGTCTTCCACTTCTCCGACTCGTTCATGTCGTCCAGTTCCCGCTCCATGACCTTGAACATCTTCTCCTGCATGGGCGCGAGCTTCTGGTAGTAGTCGAGCGTGGCCTGGTAGGCGGCGACCATCTGGTTGATCTTGAGCAACTGCCACTTGGCGAGGCACTCGGGTTCCTTGATGTTGCTGAAGGGATCGCACGCGAAGGCGATCTGCCCGTCCGGTCCCCGCCGGCAGAATTCACAGTCCTTGCACTGGATCATCGCAATCACCTCCGCGGGCGACAGTTCCCGCGCGTTCATCATACCGCAAGGCGACAGCGCGATTCAACACGCCGGCGGAAAGGGCGTGTCCGCGCGGGCTGATTTTTCCTTGGTCGTCCCGCCGCGGCCCCTATAATTGCCCGACTAGGAAGGCGGAACGAATGGCGATCAACATCCTTTGCGTCGGCGACGTGGTGGGCCATCCCGGGCGAGGCATGCTGGCGGACCACCTCCCCCGCCTCATCCGGGACCACCAGCTCGAACTGGTGGTCTGCAATGCCGAGAACGCCGCCGGGGGAAGCGGCATCACGCCGCAGATCTTCCGCAAGCTGCTGCACTATGGCGTGGACGTCGTGACGCTGGGCGACCACGTGTTCCGCAAGGTGGACATCGTCTCGGCGATGCGCGACTCGGATCGCATCGTGCGCCCGGCGAACCTCTCGTCGCGCGCAGCCGGACGAAGCTGGACGGTCGTGCCGACGAAATCGGGCCAGCACAAGGTGGGCGTCGCGTGCGTGCTCGGGCAGATGTACATGGGCCAGTACGATTCGCCCTGGACCACCATCGACCGCGTGCTGCTGGAGATGCCCCCCGAGGTGAAGCTGCGCGTGGTCGACTTTCACGGCGAGGCGACCAGCGAGAAGGTGGCCATCGGCTGGCACCTCAACGGGCGGGCGAGCGTGGTGTTCGGCACGCACACGCACATTCCGACGGCCGACGCGCGCGTCCTGAGCGGCGGCACCGCCCACATCACCGACGTCGGGATGACCGGGCCCTACGACAGCGTCCTGGGGCGGCGCAAGGACCGCGTGCTGGCGGCAATGACCACCTCCATGCCCCACTTCTTCGAGGTCGCCAACGACGACCCGCGACTCTGCGGCGTGCTCGTGTCGGTCGATCCGGAAACGGGCATGGCCCAGTCGATCGAGCGGATCGAGGTCTGCGGGCGTCTCGCCCAGTCCACGCCGGCGGAGGCGGAAGAAAACGGCGCCGCGACCGAATCGCCCGACAACGGCGGATGATTTGCGACATGCCCTCCGCGCGTCAGAGCAGGCCGTGCTTCTTCATCTTCTTGTAGAGCGTGCTGCGGTTGATCCCCAACCGGGCGGCGGCGTCCTGGCGGTTTCCCCCTGCCGCCTCCAGCGCGGCGACGATGAGGTGCTTTTCCGGCAACGTCAGGGCTTCCCTAAGCCCGCCCGCCCGTTCCGCGCGATCCGACGGCAGGAC
>DNAS01000152.1:0-228 GCA_003485185.1 Phycisphaerales bacterium
CTCCTAAAAGCGAAAATGCCTTGCAGGATGATGTTGCAAGGTCCATGACGCCACGATATAGTACCGCCCGCCCGTGACGGCACGGGCGGCGATCAGGAAAGCGAAAGCGGCAGAGTAACCCTCAGGGAGGTCACGAACGTGGCTGAAGAGATTGAAGAGAAAGTCATTGAGATCGTTGCCGAGCAGATGGGCGTGGACAAGAGCGAGATCACGCGGGAAACGTCGTTC
>DNAS01000152.1:468-2321 GCA_003485185.1 Phycisphaerales bacterium
CCGGACGAAGAGGCCGAGAAGATCCAGACCGTCGGGCAGGCGATCGACTACATCAAGGAGCACGGCAACAAGGCGTAAGTCTCCAGGCGCGCCCTGGATTCCGCGTTGTAAGGAACCGCTTGGATGACCAGACGCCGGGTTGTCATCACAGGAGTCGGGACGGTCAACCCGCTCGCCACCGACGTGGGCGGGTTCTGGGACGCCTTGCTTTCGTGCAGGAGCGGAATCCGTTCCATCACGAAGTTTGACACCGCGGAGTTTCCCTCCCGCATCGGCGGGGAGGTGGTCGGCTGGGGCGACAGCGCCCCGGCGGGCGTGGACGATCGCGAGTGGCGGCGGATGGACCGGTTCAGCCAGTTCGCCGTCGCCTCGGCCCTGGAGGCGGTCGCCGACAGCGGGATCGACTTCGAGACCGAGGACCGCCAGCGCTGCGGCGTCATCGTCGGAAGCGGAATCGGCGGGCTCCAGGAGCTCGAAGAGCAGCACAACCGCATGCTCGAGAAGGGCCCCAAGCGCGTCAGCCCGTTCACTGTTCCCAAGCTGATGGCCAACGCCGCGTCGGGCAACATCTCGATCCTCTGGCGCCTGATGGGCCCCAACCACGCGGTGGTCACCGCGTGCGCGTCGGCCGCCAACGCCATCGGCGACGCCCTGCGCGTCATCCAGCGCGACGAGGCGGACGTGGTCATCACCGGCGGGTCGGAAGCCGCCCTCACGCCCATCGGGCTGGCGAGTTTCTGCGCCCTGAAGGGCCTGAGCACCCGCAACGACGACCCCGAGCACGCCAGCCGCCCCTTCGACAAGGGGCGAGACGGCTTCCTGCTGTCCGAGGGCGCCGGCGTGGTCATCGTCGAGGAGCTTGAGCGCGCCCGCAAGCGAGGCGCGAAGATCTACTGCGAGCTGATCGGCTTCGGCGCCAGCGGCGACGGATACCACATCACCGCGCCGGACCCCGAGGCCAACGGCGCCGTCCTGGCGATGCGCCGGGCGCTGGGCGACGCGAAAATCGCCCCCGAGGATGTCGGGTACATCAATGTCCACGGGACCAGCACCGAGCTGGGCGACCTGGCCGAAACCCGCGCGATCAAGCGCGTCTTCGGCGACTGGGCCCGCAGCGGATTGGCCGTCTCGTCCACCAAGAGCAGCACCGGCCACCTGCTGGGCGCTTCGGGCGGGGTGGAACTCATCGCGTCGGCCTTCGCCATCGCCAAGGGCGTCCTCCCGGCCACCCTCAACCTCGAGGAGCCCGACGCGGAGTGCGACCTCGACTACATTCCCAAGACCCCGCGCGAGGCGAAGGTGGACATCGTGCTGTCCAACAGCTTCGGTTTCGGCGGGCACAACGCCTGCCTGCTGGTCAAGCGGTTCGAAGGCTGAGGACAATTGCTCCAGGGGGGGCAGTGGACGGGGGAATTGGGGAACTTTTGCCCTTCCCGGGCGTTAGAATAACAGTCAGTCACGGGGAAGGAGCGCGCGCATGGCCGGCGGAAAGAGCAACAGCGAGCTGTTCCTGGAATACGCCCTGCGGATGACCAAGCACCGCCTTCGGATGGTGGGGATGGCCAGCGCGGTGCTGCTGGTGCTGGCGGTGGCGACGGGGATGCTGCTGGCGATCGTCGTGGCGGACCATTTCGTGCCGGGCGGGCTTTCGGCTGGGGCGCGGACGGCGCTGCGCTGGCTGTTCCTGCTGACGACCGGGGCCCTGACGGCATGGACGATCCTCTATCCCCTGGCGCGCCGCATCAACGACCTGTACGTCGCGCGGATGATCGAGCGGGCGCACCCGGAGTTCCGCAACGACCTGACGGCCTCGCTCCAGCTCGCCGGCGACGCGCGAGTCAGCGGGACGCTGC
>DNAS01000152.1:2435-4478 GCA_003485185.1 Phycisphaerales bacterium
AGTCAGCGGGACGCTGCTGGCGGCGATCCGCCGGCACGCCGCGCAGGAAGTCGCCGCGACGGACGTGGAGGGTTCGGTGGCGACGCGGGGGATCCGCTGGAGCGCCGTGGTCTGCGGGATCGCGGCGGCGGCGTTTGCGCTGTACTGCGCGGTGGCGCCCAAGGCGGTGCTTCCGTCGCTCCAGCGGGCGTTCGGCGACGACGCGGTAGCCCCGCCCACGCGCACGGAAATCGTCTCACTGGAAAGCGCCTCCGGCGCGGTGGCGGTCTCGGGCCAGCCGGTGGACTTCGTCGCCCGCATCCGCCGCCCCGACGGGCCTGCCATACTGAAAGTCTCGCGCGACGGCGGAAAGACCTTCCTTCAGCAGGATTCGCTGACGATGCAGCCGGGCGAGAGCGACGCCGGGGCGCAGGCGTTCGCCGCCCGCTGGTCGGCGGCCGAGGCCAACGCCGGAGAGGCCGCCTGCCTCGTCCAGTGCAACGACGCGACCAGCAGGCTTTTCCGCCTGAAGGTGCTGCCCGCCCCAGCCCTGCGCGAGATCACGGTGCGCTATCACTGGCCCGCCTACACCGGACGGGAAGTCTCCGAGAGCACGGACCGGCGCATCGAGGCCCTGCCCGGCATGCGCGTCGAGCTGGAGGCGCTGGCCAACCAGAACGCCGTCCGCGCGTCGCTGGAGTTCCGCAGCGGGCTGTCGCAGACGATGAAGGTCGCCGGTCCGGTCCTGTCCGCCCCCGTGCCCATCGTCGGGCCCGACCAGTACCGCATCGTCTGGGACGGCGAGCACGAGAGCGTCCACGGCGCGTCGATCTGGTACGATGTCCGTCCGCTGGCCGACGAGCCGCCGCGCGTCACGCTCACCGAGCCCGCGCGAAACCTGTCGCTGGCGGTCAACGACACGCTCCAGCTGGCCGGCGAGGCGAGCGACGCGCGCTACGGGGTGGCCGAGCTCGTCCTCGTCCTGCGACCGGTCGGGGGCGGCGCCGAGCGGCGGATTCCGCTGGCGACCTTCGCCACGCCGGGTGCCAAGGCGCCCCCGGTCGACGGCGCCCTGCCCGTCGAACGCCTGGGCCATGCCGGGCAGATTCTCACCTGCTGGGTCGAGGCGCGGGACTTCCGCCCCCTGGGCGACGGAAGCGTCGGGCAGACCGGACGCAGCGCGAGCTTCGAGCTGAAGATCGCGGAGCCCGATCCGCAGATCGCGGCCGCGAAGGAAGCCGCCAAGGAGGCCGCCCGGGGCGAGGAACTCGCTCGCGGCGAATCGCCTGCCAGCGCCCCGGGACGTCAGATCGCCGACGCCTCCGCCGCCCGGCAGGCGGCGAAAGAACTGCTCGACATGATCCAGCGCGACGCGGCCAAGCTGAACGTGCTCACGGCCGACAAGACCCAACCCGCCGACGGGCAGAAACCCGCTGACGACGGTGCGCAAAATCCGCCTGCCGACGGCCAGCAGCCTGGCGCGGGCCAGCAACCTGGCGCAGGTCAGCAACCTGGCGCGGGCGAGCAACCCGGCGCAGGCGAGCAACCCGGCGCAGGACAACAACCCGGCGCGGGCGAGCAGCCTGGCGCGGGTCAACAGCCTGGCGCGGGCCAGCAGCCTGGCGCGGGTCAGCAGCCTGGCGCGGGCCAGCAGCCCGGAGCAGGCCAGCAGCCTGGCGCGGGCGAGCAGCCTGGCGCGGGCCAGCAGCCTGGCGCGGGCCAGCAGCCTGGCGCGGGCCAGCAGCCCGGCGCGGGTCAACAGCCCGGCGCAGGACAACAACCCGGCGCGGGTCAACAGCCCGGAGCAGGCCAGCAACCCGGCGCGGGCCAGCAGCCCGGAGCAGGCCAGCAGCCTGGCGCGGGCCAGCAGCCCGGCGCGGGCCAGCAGCCCGGAGCAGGTCAACAGCCTGGCGCGGGCCAGCAGCCCGGCGCGGGTCAACAACCTGGCGCAGGTCAACAGCCTGGCGCAGGACAACAGCCTGGCGCGGGACAACAACCCGGCGCGGGTCAACAGCCTGGCGCGGGACAGCAACCTGGAGCAGGTCAGCAACCTGGCGCGGGTCA